>NZ_JADPJC010000161.1:0-8227 GCF_023073215.1 Bradyrhizobium sp. 35 | reverse complement strand
CTCGCCTGGCTCAGAGAACTCTTGTGCCTCTTCCTAATCCAGCTATCGCATACGCTTGCCTGTCCGCCCCCGCTCAATTCGGCTTCTTAACGGACGACTATGGATAGTGATAGCCGCAGTCCGCAAGTCGAGGGGTTGTGGTGGTGGACACGGCGGCGGCGCTGGCCCGAAGATGAGAAGCTCAAGATAGTTCGGGCACCAGATCCGCGAAGATCCCAGTGAGGGGCTAGAATGGCCTCGGTAAGAGTTCCGAGTTGTCGACACCCGGCCTCCCAACTCCGCCTGTCGACTTACGAGGACGGCGTGGGGGCAGGCCCCAGTCCGACTGATTGAGGCCGGGCTGCGGGCCGCAGTACCGCCATCGCGTACCTGTACACGATCGCCTCCATTTTAGAGCTGAGCGGGCAGTCATAGGCTACTATGGCTTCTGAAAGTGGCCCATCATGAGCTTTGCTACCTGATCCGATTGATCTAGCCCCGAGGCCAGCGTCGCATCATATAGCCCTCCCGGACTCGTAAGATTAAGGTCTATTATGTAAGGGTAAGCCATATCGAGCCCAACGAAATTGATTCCATAGTCCATCAGCTTCCGACCGACCAACTCGGCGAGTTCAACCTCGGTGGAATGCAACTCGACTGGAATTGGCTTTCCTCCTTGCGCGATATTAGATCTGTGATCATCCGGCGACGCTTTCCGGCCGTGCCAAGCAACTGCCCGCCCGCAGGCAACGATGACCCGCTTTTCGCCCTGTCCCACTTCGGAGATGAAGTGCTCAAGAACAGCGTATTGAGCCTTGAAACCATTCAGGCCGTACTGGTACTGGTGCCGTTTCACAAGAGATTCGCGTTCGGTGAGACCACCGAATTTGCTCTGCGCGTCAGCATTTCCAGTGAGGCATTGGAGGATCGCTCGAACATTTGGTCCTTTGGGAGGCAGCAAGAAGACGTTTTGCCCGCAATAGGCGTTTGGCGGCTTCGCGACCCACCAGAGATCGGCGCTCTGCCGATAGCGTTCCCAAAGTAGAGAGAACTCATTCGATGCATATGCAAATGCTCTATGCTCTTTCGGCACGACGAGACCCAATGCATGCTTTGTTTCTAGAAATAACGTACCCTCAATGCTGTTGACGAAGGGGGTATGTTGCGAGGCCAGCCACAGCATTTGCCATACATCACCGGAGATGCTAGACGGCGCCCCGTCGTTGAGCAAGACCAGTTGGCATTCGTCGATGAAATATACACCCCTCGTCCCCTGCGCTGCGGACCCAAGCTGGTGTGGCTCTCCGGTTGGCGACACCAAGACTCCGCGTGTAAAATAACGATAGTCTTCTGACCCGATAGCCGTGATCTCGCCGAAAATCACTTCCCAGCCGTAACGACGGAACGCGTCACCGATGGGTACATCATTTTCACCTAAGCAATCCGGACAGCCTGTGAGTATGAGCAGTCTCATCGCAGTTCTCCTAGCTCGACTAGCAACAGAAATTGACATAGCGGCACAATCGGAGCGTCGAACGTATTTGAGGCGACCATTGCCATCGCTTTAGAGTAGGCAAGCGTCACCCCAAAATAGCGATCAATGCTAACGAGACAATCTTCTTTGCCGCCGGGGCATTGGGCTTTTCCCATTCTCTCTCTGAAGAGCAATCCTCGTGCCAGCGTTGATTATGTTTATCTGAACTGGGCATTGCTTGCCTAAGAGGTATTCTGAAGAAACACTGGTGGTTTGAACCTGACAAGTCGTGCGCTGTTGTCATAAACGACACGGAGCAGCACCCTGTGTTAGTGGACGTGCTGAGGACGTCGCTTTAGTGACTCCGGTCGGGAAAGGGCGAACTTCTCTTCCATTTGTAATATCTGAGCTGGTCATAGCTGGTCACAATTCGCGCTTCAGACGCGCCGGAATGATCAAGGAACGAGCGAATATTCGAACATGCCAGCCGAGAGGCCGCCATTAACCGCCCGATCGCTTCGACCTCCTGATCTGCGATGATCTTGTCCACGTCACCAAGGAGCAGGCCGAGACCAGGGTGCTGGTCGAGCTCATCAGCGCTCGCTACGAGCGGCGTTCCATGCTGATCACCGCCAATCAGCCGTTTGGAGAGTGGAACAGGGGCTTCCCGGATCCTGCTATGACGCTCGGCGCCATCGATCGCCTCGTTCACCACGCCACCATCGTCGAGATGACGTCGAAAGCTATCGCAGGCGCACCGCGCTCGAGCGGAAGCGTGGTCGGGGCGACCATCCTCGCACGCGACACCAAAAACACTCGCTGATTGACGCTCCGCGACAATCGAACAAAACTCTTGCGCGCGACAATCATCGTGGCAATCATCACCTCGCCGCGACACCGAGCCGCCATCCTGGTTGTCGCGCGCTTCCCATCTAAATTGTCGCGCTATAAGCGCACGACGCTTCACGATGCTATTGCACCTTCCCCGATTGGCGGGCATGGCGAAGCTCCGCGCGTGAAGAACGGACCTGCACTCGCGGGACACGGGGCCGAAGCCGTGCGCGACGCGATCACGCGCACCGTCATCACCTTACCTGAAGAGCTGCGTCGCTCAAACCTGGGACCAAGGAGCCGAAATGGCTCAGCACGATCGTCTCAAGATCGATGCGGGTATCCAGGTCTACTTCTGCGACCCGCAAAGCCCTTGGCAGCGCGGCACTAACGAGAACATCAACGGGTTGCTGCGGCAGTACTTCCCGAAAGGCAGTATCCGTCCGGTGAAGCTTTCAATTACCCACATTTCCAGCCGCTCCGATTTCGGCGCCGAGTTCGATATCGGTGAGTCTGGAGAGTCCGCGCCAGATGACAACATTTCCGGGTGGCGGATCGGCGGCCCTGGCCAGGTAGCCACCCAATCGTGCAAGTTTGGTCAAGTAGAATGCGAGGGTTCCAGGGCGACATCGTCGATTGCCGACGTCGCTGATGAGTTCATCGAGCAATGCGATCTCGGTGTCTGTCAAGGCCATCTTCGGTGACGCGTCTGGGGCCGTGCGATTGAGCATGGTGAGCCAGAGCACGCGCCAGCTGAGAATGCAGAAGACCGCCATCAGATTAGCGAGGCGCTCCGCGGTCCGCAGTTTCGAGTCTTCCGCCCTGCAGCCCGATTTCAGGATCTTGTGGAACATCTCGATTTTCCACCGCATGGCGTACCAGTTAATCTTCTCGATTGCCTCGGAGCGTCCCCGGACGGGTAGGTCCGTGATTAGCTTCCACTCAATGGGTTTCCGGCCCTTTGGCGCACCGCGCTCGCTGGCGTGGATTACCGTCAGGTCGAGGGCGAGATAGCGGTTTTGCTTTCCGATCGGAGGCAAGACCGCAATCCGCTTCAACTTGATCTCCAGCGCGGCTTTCGTCATCTCGCCCTTGTCGTCCCGCACGTCGATGTAATGCACGCCCTTGACGCTGGTCTCTTCCATCTCGGTCGCAATCGTATGGCCGCCATCGCCTGCCAGCCGATCGACGCAGGCGCGGACAAGGAAGTGAGCGCCAAGCTCTTGCGTCAGGCAATACAATTCGTAGATGTCGCTTTCGCGGTCGCCGATATGAATGCAACGCTCCGGCTGTCCGAGCCGTTCGATCGATTGCCTGGGATTGTCGAGCCATCGAACGCTCTCCTTCTTCTCGATGGGAACGCGGGTCGGGTTGACCTTCTTCTTGAGTTGGGCCGTGCCCTTGAATTTTTTCGGTGTCCAGAACTTCACCGCCGCCAATCAGGGGGAGACCCTCTACGGCCACCGCGAGGCTCGAATGCATCAGCATTCCGCAGACCGTGTGATGGCGACAACGGCCACCTTTGTCCCGGCCGCTATTGACGTTATGCCGATCGCGCTCGTGTTCGCGCGTTGGTAGGAGAATTTGTGGTGTCCTGGAGAAGGAGAATCGGGCCTGTACAATCATCGTAACGGGTGCGCGTGGCGGCGAAGTTGCCGCTAAGAATATCGGCTTCCTCCACGCGCTCGTTAGCGAAGAAGCGGTAGGCTGCCTTCGTATTCGCCCAGTCTTGGCGCGCGAACCGTATGCTCCCGCCCATGCCGTCACCAATTTGCCTTAACCGCTCGCCAAATCGTTGACCAAGACGGGCATCCTTGAAGGCAGTCTTGTCGATCTCGCGCTGAGTCCAGGGTGCGATGGCGCTTTCATCAGGATCATCCTGGTAACCATCCGGGCCCGTCAACCGACGAGATATCGCACCGCTCGAACACATGAAGGCACCTCGCCGTCGCGATTCAGGTGCTCAACAATGAATCACAAGCGATTCATCCGATTCAGGATTTTTCGATTGAGGGTGTTCGGCTCCGACCCTGTGCAGGCCTTCCCCGGCCACGGGCAGATGACGGCTGAGCAAATTGGAGATCGAGCGGCTGCGGCGTGAGGTCACCAATCTGAAGGCGGAGCGAGATATCCTAGGCCGCTGCCTACTTCGCAAAGGAAGCGACATGAAGTTCGGCTTCGTCGCGAAGCACCGGAACGTCTGGCCGGTGGCATGGCTATGCGGAGCAATGGGCGTATCCCGGGCGGGGTTCCACATCTGGCTGAACCGATCGCCCAGCGCCAGATCCCAAAGCGACGAGAAAGTAGGCCAGCAGGTCACGGCAAGCTTCCTTGCCAGCGATCAGACCCACGGTGCACGGCGTGTCTGGCGAAACCATTTGGCGGATGGAGTCGAATGCGGTCTGCACCGGATCGAGCGGGTGATGCGCGAGCAGGCCTTGCGGGCGCGGCCACGCCGCCGGCGTCTGCCGAAAGACAAAGGCGACCGCCAGATAGTACGTGCCGGCGAATCTGGATCGTCGAGGACTCGCCCTACGTGTCGGCCGTGATCGACCTGTTCTCTCGCCGCGTGGTAGGCTGGTCGATGAGCGCCAGGCGGCGCGGTAAGCCGGATGCCCTGATGCATCACTCCGATCGTGGCAGCCAGGGCGGATACAATCGGTCGTCGCAACACCAGTTGTCTCACCCATGACAGCAGTTCGTCAAGCGCCTCCGCCGGCGTTTTCCAGCCTAGTGTCTTTCGGGTCGGGCATTGAGGGCCGCCCCCACAGCGGATATCTCGTCGGCGCTATGGATGCTCAGGTCTGTGCCTTTCATAAGTGTCCGGTGTTGCCCCGTGGTTACGTCATTTTGGGCTGACCGCGCTTATGCGGCGTGAGCGATGTTCTGAGGTAGCCAATTCCAAGGCATGAGTTCGTGGATGCGCTTAGCAGGGTGATCGGGTAGGCGCGCCAGCACTTCGGCCAGCCAAGCCGGTGGGTCGATGTCGTTGAGCTTGGCGGTGGCGACGAGTTTGTAGATGGCAGCCGCACGCCGACCGCCCTCATCGGAGCCGGCAAAGGTCCAGTTTTTTCGTCCCACGGCACGCCCGTAGCTCACGCTCAGCAGCATTGTTCGACATGCAAAGCCGTCCGTCATCAAGGAAGCGGCTAAATGCGTCCCAGCGGCTGAGGCAGTAATTGATCGCTTTGGTCGTGTCGTTGTTCCTGGAGAGCTTGGCGCGCTGCTCGCGTAATCACGCCTCCAGCTCAACGATCAGGGGGCGGCTACGCTCCTGGTGAACACGCAGACGCTCCCTGCGCAGGAAGTCCGTTGATCTCGTGCTCGATGGCGAACAGGACATCGACGCGCTTGACCGCCTTGGCCGCGATCGGCGCCTTGCTGAGCCGTGCCATATCAAAGAACTTGCGTCTGCCGTGAGCCCAGCATGCGGCCTCGATGATCGGGCCGCCCTTGCGATTGGCCTCGTAGAGCCTGCCAAAGCCGGCGTAGGCGTCGGCCTGCATCATTCCGGCGTAGCCCGCCAGATGCTGCTCCGGATGCGCACCGCCACGATCGGGCGAGTAGAAGAACACGGCCGCCGGCGGATCTGGGCCGGCAAACGGACGGTCGTCGCGGGTAAGTCCAGAGCCGTCCGGTCCGGGTCTTGCCCTTGGCCAGGACTGGCACCGTGGTGTCATCGGCGTGGATGCGCTCGGCTGCGAAGACGTGGCTCCGGATCGCATCGACCAAAGGCATCAGGCTTGCGGCGGAGGCACCTACCCAGTCCGCGAGCGTCGAGACATCGAGGTCGATGCCCTCACGCCGGTAGACGTCGCTCTGACGATGAAGCGGCAGGTGCAGGCCGTACTTGCCGAACAGGACATGAGCCAGCAGCTTGTGCCCTGCACGCCCGCGCGCAATCGGGTGCGAAGGAGCCGGGGGCTGGGTGATCGCTTCGCAAGCCCGACAGACGAGCTTCTCGCGCACATGCTGGATCACCTTCCACTGGCGCGGAACGAACTCCAGCGTCTCGGTCACGTCCTCGCCAATTTTGCGCAATCGGCTGTCGCCGCAGCATGGGCAGGTGGCAGGCACCGGATAGACAATGCGCTCCCGCGGCGAATGCTCTGGCAGCGGCCGGCGGGCCGGCTTGCGGCGCTCGAACGATGGCACCGTAATCTTGTCGGCTGCCATCTGCGCCGCGGTCTCAGCTTGCGCCGCGGTCTCCTCCAGGTCGGCGAGTTGTAGCTCGAGCCGGTCCAGCAATGCGCCTCGCTCGGAGGACTGTCCGAACTGCTCATGCCGGAGCTTCTTGATCGTGAGTTTGAGCTTCTCGATGAGCAAGGTCCCCGCCTGGGCCTCGGCTTCTGCGGCCAACCGGGCCGCTCGCTCGGCGCGCAGCATCGCCTGCAGGGTGATCACATCGTCGGGAAGAGAATCATCGGCGCCCATCGTCGACTAGAGAATCACAAGACGCTGTCCGAACCGGTGATCGCAACACCGATTCAAATCACAGCGATCAGCCGGCCGCCTGCGGTCGCCAGGTATGTTGCGGCATCCGCCAGTCGATGCCCTCGAGCAGGTAGCCAAGCTAGGCTGGGGTAATTGTCACGACGCCATCAGCCGGCGACGGCCACAGGAAGCGGCCGCGCTCCAGCCGCTTGGCATAAAGCGACATGCCCATCGGTCCATCGTGCCAAAGGATCTTGATCAACTTGCCGCTTTTGCCACGGAACACATAGAGGTCGCCGCCGTGCGGGTCTCGCTTAAAGGCTTCCTGCACCAGTAAGCCCAGCGAGTTCATGCCCCGGCGCATATCGGTGTGACCGGTCGCAATCCACACCCGCACGCCCGACTCAATGGGGATCACCGTAAGCGTCCATCTGCCAACGCCGCCACGGCGGCCTTCAGCGCGGCCGCGTCGACCGTACCCGTGATCCGCATCCGAGCCCCGGCAGCAAACTCGATCTCGATCGTCCCGCCGCTGCTAGCCGGCGCGGCTGGACAGGGCGCCGGACCTGATTCCGCGACCACCATTGCCGGTACGAAGCCAGGTTGATGGGCGGCATCCTTCGGCTCAGGCCGAAACGACCGTCGCCATCGCAGTAGCAGTGAGCGCGAAACGCCATATCGTCGCGCCGTCGGAGCGACCTGGCGCGGCGCTTGTAAGCTCTCCAGGACGATCTTGAGCTTCTCATCCTCGGACCAGCGCCGCCGCCGGCCTGTGTCCACTACTTCGAGCCGTCCGACTTGGGCACCGCGCCTATCACTGATGGGGTGGACGCCCCCTCGCAGCATCCTTGTGGCAAGGTGGCATCGTCCAACATCATTGAAACGGAGGTTCCTATGTCAGGGGTTAGCACGATTGGGCTGGATCTGGCGAAAAACGTGTTTCAAGTCCATGTCTCAGGAACCGTGGCTCTCCGCAAGACGCTGCGGCGAGAGCAGGTGCTTAAGTTTTTCGCCACGCAGCCGGCCTGCACGGTTGCCATGGAAGCCTGCGCTAGTAGTCATCATTGGGGGCGGGAGATCGCAAAATTCGGACATCGGATTCGCCTCATCGCACCGGCTTACGTCAAGCCGTTTGTTAAGCCACAAAAGAACGACGCAGCCGATGCGGAAGCCATCTGTGAAGCCGCGCAGCGGCCGACCATGCGTTTCGTGGCGATGAAAACAGAAGAGCAACAAGCAGCGGCGATCGTATTTCGTGCTCGCGATCTTTTAGTCCGTCAGCGAACCCAAATCATTAATGCGATACGAGGCCACTTGGCCGAGTTCGGGAGCATCGTCGCAAAGGGTCCCTGTCACGTCGCCAAGCTCCTGGCTACGATAGCGGACATTCCCACGATGGCCCAACCGATCCGTAAGCGCTTAGCCGCAACCCTATTGAGGCTGGCTTGACGTTTTGCGGAATCGCCACGGCATGAGGTCTTCGATGCGGCTATGGGGATGGCCGTCGAT
>NZ_JADPJC010000104.1:0-8572 GCF_023073215.1 Bradyrhizobium sp. 35 | reverse complement strand
CTTCAGACGGCCCATCATGGATCGACCTCGCCGAGATTCGCGTCAACACAACGGAATCACGGTTCGTGACTTGTCTCGACTTTTGCAACAAAATCGGCCTGCAGCGGACTTCGGTGCATCGGTACTAGAGAGCCTATGGTCGTGGATTCCGAGAGCTTGAAGAACATTCAGATTATAGATCGCGCGGTCAACGCGACGTTCAGCTTGTTTCAAGCGACCGATGATGAGTTCGCTGCTATCTTTCCCGGCCCGGGCCAAGACATGGAGTTGATTGAGGACTTTACCGAACGCGCTGGGGAAGAGCAGACTTTGCGAATATTGTCGCCCGTATGGGGCGCCCCATTTTGAAGCGCGATGCGCAAGGTGTCCACGGGACGCTGTACTTCGAGTATGCCGACCGGAGGCAATCTCTTCCGGAATCTAAGAGAGAGGTCGATTGGCCCGATTCTTACGTTATCTTGCGCAGCGCAAGCTGTTTGCCAGCAAACGTTAGGGCCTGTATCTGGCCCTGCGACTCGCGGCGATGTCGGCTTGTAACCCGTTGCAGACGTTCGGACGACCAGCCAGATTATAATTGTGAACAACGTCACAGAGCCGAAGCTTGCCTTTTGGCAAGCTCTACCTACGCTGCGCACATGTTGTTCGGGGCTGCGATGGGCGCGTTTCCCTGCGTTTTACTGGTCTTTTCATCTTGCTTGCTTGCGGCTCAGCGGGAGGCGGACCGACGTGCAAGCTGCGCGAGACTGGTAGCGGCAGTCAATGCGGCACAGTTCGGCCAAGTTTGATCCGAGAGTTCGCTGGCGAATGGGGGCACTGATGGCCAAACTGTATTGGATCTGTGCTGCCGTACTCGGCTGCTTGATGTCGCCTGTGCAAGCTGCCGGTGTTCAGCTTCTGGATACCGATCCAAATCTGGCTGGCGCTATATGGTACCCTTGCGCAGCAGCGGCGCAACGAGTGCCCCTCGGCAAACTCACTGTCCAATTCATTGAAACGATTGAAGGTACGAAGGACTGTCCCGTCACAGGAACGAACTTGCCACTCGTGATCGTCTCGCACGGACGCGGCGGTTGGTTCGGACAACACGATGACACGGTGCAGGCCCTGGCAAACGCTGGATTTGTCGTCGCCTCGATCAACCTTCCGGGTGACAATGGAAACGATTCCTCGCAACGAGACAGCCTTTCCATTCTGGCAACCCGGCCCGCCAGCATTATCCGATTGCTTGATTTCATCTTGAATGACTGGAAAGACCGGGCTGCGATTGATTCCTCCAGGATCGGCTTCTTTGGGTTTTCGCTCGGCGCCTATACCGGATTGGTGTTGGCGGGCGGCAATCCCGATCTCCGGAGATTTGCGCTCTACTGCTCGGACGCGAACCGAACGCGGGCATGCGAGCAACTCCGTAGCGGCGACATACCAAGCAGCTTGCCTCACGAACCTCGTATCCGAGCCGCAGTGCTCGCCGATACGGCAATTAACTTTGCCTTTCCCGCCGACCGCTTGGCAGACATCACAATCCCGCTGCTGATCTGGCGATCAGAGTTTGGCGGCGCAGGCGTAGACCCGAAAAACTCAGCGCTCGTTGCTCAGTCGCTGCCCGGCAAAAAGGAAGTGCGCGTGGTGCCTGCCGGTCATTTTGCTTTCCTGTCGCCATGCACAGCAGAGTTCGCGGAGAAGCTTCCTCGCTTCTGTACTGACCCGCCGGGTTTCGACAGGACGGCATTCCATCGCGAGTTCAACGCCAGCATCATCAATTTCTTTCGAGAGACTCTCGTTCGCCAGGGCGAGAGCCGTTAGCAGCCGATCTATGCGCGATGGACGGCCGCATCCTGGGCGGCGATGCGTTCTTCTACTATCTCGCGGCGAGCTCGAAGGCATCGCACTCGCCGGGAAGCGCAGCCTGCGATTGGCGGCATCGCTCAAGCTGATGAGGCGGGCCCAGAACGGTTACTCAGAGATCTCGGATGTCTGCCGAGAGGGTAACGCAGGCCTGACGTGCGACCGCGGCGAGGTCGGCAAGTGAGCCCAAGCTGACGTCTGGCCCAATATCAGCACGTTTGACGAGATCATTAGTTTATGCTTATCATTAGTTATGGCTAATGATAGATCCGCTACCGTAACGGCAACCCTTCGGCGAAGCATGGCTAAAGACAGCGTGCAACTGGCCGCTCTGGGCGATTCGACCCGCAGACGAATATTCGCATTGCTGGGCGCGCGGCCGCGCACTGTCGTTGAACTCACCCGTGAACTGACTGTCTCCCAGTCAGCCGTCTCTCAGCATCTGAAGGTGCTGCGCGAATCTCATTTGGTTCGTGCCGAGCCGAAGGGAGCCAGCAACATTTATCACATCGATCCAGCGGGGCTCAGCCAGATGCGCGCCTGGCTTGACCGGTTCTGGAGCAGCACACTGGCTGCGTACAAAGTGGCCGTAGAAAAATCAGTGGAGGACCAGAAATGAGCATCCGTGTATCGGCGGCACCCATCAAACAATCGATCGTGGTTGAGGCGCCTATCGAGCGCGCGTTTAAGGTCTTTACGGAAGACTTCGGCAGCTTCAAACCACGCGAGCACAATCTGCTCTCCGTGCCCATCGCAGAGACCGTGTTCGAGCCCCGGGTCGGCGGTCACATCTATGATCGAGGTGTCGACGGCAGCGAATGCCGCTGGGCGCGTGTGTTGGCTTTTGAGCCGCCGAATCGCGTGCTTCTAAGCTGGGACATCAGCCCGCGCTGGCAAATCGAAACCGATCCAGACAAGACCAGTGAATGGGAGGTGCGGTTCATTGCCGAGACGCCAAGCCGGACTCGATTGGAACTTGAGCACCGTCACCTCGAACGTCATGGCCAAGGTTGGGAAGGCGTGAGCGAAGGCGTTGAAGGCGATCAGGGTTGGCCGCTCTACCTGAAACGGTTCGCCGAGCGGATAGCCCGCGAGGCTTGATATCCGCGTAACCTATGCGACGTGATCGCATTTGCGGAGGTCCTTATGACAGCCTACTGGCTTAGCATTGTCGGGGTGCTTGCCCTTTGCCTCCTGTCAATTTTGCTGGCGGTCTATTCAGGATTCTCCAAAGGCAGGGCCGGGGCACTCTCCGGACCTGTCTTGCCGTTGGATGACGATAACCTGCTGTACCGGATCGATCGCGTCCACATGAACGCAGTGGAGGCGCTGCCGCCTTTTGTCGTCCCGACAGTCCTGGCTACGTTGGCAGGGGTAAGACCCGTCACGCTTGCAACGCTTGTATGGGTCTATGTCGCAATTCGTCTGATCCACGTTGCGGTCTATTTGCGCGGCGGTAACGCGGCCAAAGGCGGCAGCGTCAGAACCATTCTCTATGTTTCAGGTGCCCTCGTAACGGTCATCCTCATTGTCGTAACCGCCCTGGCAGCCATCCACTAGGGTATCAACGCTGGCCGCCTGACGACAGCGGCTTTTGGCCCGAAGCGAGCGATCTGTGCAATTCGCAAGTTGTGGCCCTGCAGACGTGGGCTGCAGCGTGAAATTCAGCATGATCTGATGAAGCTGCTGAACTGGAAATTCTGTACCGATTGCCACGGCGTCGCGTGCTTATGACGCCGATGATCCGTCAATGTGAAGCCGGCGCCGAGCAGTGCGGTGATGCTGTCAGCGGTGTGACGTGTCACGAGCAAGCCGCTGCATTTCTCCGGACCATCGATTGCGAATGTGCCGATGATGACATGACCGCCAATTTTTACGGTTCTTCGGACGCACGCGACATAAGCCGCTTGTTCTTCCGGCGCGGTGAGAAAATGGAACGCTGCACGGTCGTGCCAGATGTCATAATGGCGCGCTGGCTGCCATGTCGTCACATCGGCGACGATCCAATGCACGGCGTCGCCAGCGGCACCGAGCCGTGCACGCGAGGCCGCGAGCGCCGCGTCGGACAGATCAAGGACGGTCAGATCTGCATATCCAGCCGCCAGCAGCGCATCGACCAGCCGAGCCGCCCCACCGCCGATGTCAACAATCGGTGAGGTAAGCTCTGCGGCGGCCAGTGCGATCAATTCGAGCGAAGGCGACGGGCTCTCCTGGAACCAGCTTAACTCGCGTTCGCCCTTGCTCTCGTATACGTTCTCCCAATGGGCCGCCCGGCCTGAAATCGTCATGAAACCCGATCCCTTCCATGCTGACCCCGCCAATACTCGACCGCAAGCATTACTCCATCCCTTCAGTGTTCTCGCCCTCGGCGCTCCTGCGTGAAGCGCGGCGACAGCGCGGCCTGCCACGGCAGGATGTCCGGAGGTCTGCATTCTAGACCCGGACGGCGATCTCGTCAGGTGACCCAAGGCGGACCATGACCTGCAAATTCCGAGCTGGCGATCACTTCTAAGATTGCTTCGTTGAGCCGGTTTCCCACGCTACCGGCCCAAGTTGATTAAGAAGTGGCCCAAATTCGTTCCTGTATCTGGAACTGAGTATCTGGTTTAGAGTCTCGTGATCGCCGCCCGGTCCTTGGCTTTTATCGGTGACAGAGAGTCCTGCACGCTCCCGCCTTTGACAATCGCGGTGAGCTATGTGTGAGAAATGTGACGAGATCGACCAGCGCATTGCGCGGTACAAGTACATAGCATCACGTATCACCGACCGAATTACGCTCGATGGCATAACTGAATTAATCGAAGCTGCGCCCGCCAAGAAGGCCGCTTTCCATTGCAAACCCGAGCAACAGTGAGGCCGCGTTGAACCTAAACGCCGGCGGTCCGACCAATGTCTACTGGAGGATTGCGGTTTCCAGTTCCAACGTGGCGCCACTGAGCATTATTGGGCTTGGTGGCGTTTTCGTTTAGGGGGAATTTCGAAACTCAGAGCGGCCTATTTCAACCTCGATAGGGGCGCTGGCCTGTTTCCCACCTCAGTGGCCCGGTTTGATTTTAGCCCCGTCCTGCCTTTCTTTGTCGCAATCGCTCAGCTTGTCCAAGGCATCAGTGGCTTAACCCACATATAGGGCGTAGACTCAGCCGATCACCGCCCCGCCATCGGCATCTATCGGTGACTGAGAGTATCGCGCTCCCGCCTCCTACCCGGAGAGCACTATGCGCACCAAAGCCGTACAACCCACATTGTCGTTGCAGGATAGGCTTATGCTCGAGGCTAACCGCCTCGAAGGCGATGCAAACAGGCTGCCCCCATGGCCCCCTTCGGGAAGCCATGATCCGCGCAGCGGGACTAACCGAAAGTGCGCATCGAATCGAGAATTGGCTGTCCTCGGCAACGTTTACGAGCGCCAACGTGACCAACGATCGCTGTCGTATTCATCTTCCTGCATCTCAGCGAGGTCCGAGACGAGCCAGAAAGGGAAGGGCATCCAGGGCGGCCCTGCGGCTTCAGCCGTTATCGCAGCCTGCCGAGCCACAGCGCGGCGAGGGACTGGCGACTGCGCACGGCGAACTTGGCGTAGATCGACTTGACGTGGAAATGCGTGGTGTTCGGACTTTGCTCGAGCTTCTGCGCGATCTGCCTTTCCGTGTCCCCGGCGAGCAGTCCGAGCAACACGCGGCGTTCAGCGGGTGTGAGGGGCGCGTTGGCGATGAGCAGTCCGTGGCTGAGCAATTGTTGACGGTGAAACCATCTCAAGGCGCGCATCACGAAGCCCAGACGCTGGCCGTCCGGTGCCGTAAAGCGGGGTTGCTGCGCATCACGAAATACGAACAGGCGAATCCTCAAATCGTCATTGAGCGCAATGCGCACGGAGATGCTGTCGGCGAAGCCGACGTCCAGATAGTGGCGCCGATAGTGCTTGCCCTTGAACCATTCCGGCGGCAGCGTTTCGAACAGCAGGCGGACGCGGAACGGCTCGTCGCCCAACATTGACAAGATCTGGGACAGGTCGACGTCGTCGGACCAGAGCGTATCGTACTGCTTCTGCACGGATGCCGCCACCGCCGGTATCGGGTCCAGCACCCTGACGAGACGCGGACGCCAGCCGAGCAGGGGATCGGTCCGCTTCGGCGAAGGCAATCGCACGACCACGCCCCACAGCACATTGCGTGCCGACAACATGGTGCGCAGTGCGGACAGCAGGTGGGTCAGCGCGGCGTCACTGTCGGCGACCGAGAAGTCGGCCAGCTGATCCCAGAGCGCATAGACGTCTTGATTTAGCGGATCGATGGGATCCGTGGAGAGATGCATGTCATTTCCAGATTGTGCCGGTCGCCGAGCTCAGAGGCGACCCCAGAGGCCTTCGACCTCCGCGAGCATACATAAAGTACAGCGAACCACCTTTCCAGGTAGTTCTCAGATGCACCAAATGGCGCGATATCGGCACGGTTACCGGGAATACAGATTCTCTCAGCGTAACGACATTGGGAGATCGACGATGCGTACGACGACGGGCGCGCGCCGGCCTCAAAGGCCTGGCGAAGGCCGGACGGAGAGGCGATGGCGGCGCGGTTTTTTCCTCGCCCTGTCATCCGCGGTGCTGATTACACTCTCAGCCTTTGCGCAGCAGCCACCGGCAAGGGTGTCGATCCGCCCCGGGCGTTAGCGTTCCCTGATCAAGCCGCTTTTGCACGCGTTTCCGTCGCTCTCGGAAGTTGATTGGCATGGAAATCTCATGATCCGGCCAGCCTGCCGGGTTTCTGATCGGCTCGTCGAGCCAGAAGAGCACGGCATCGTCGCTTTCATCATCTCGGCACTGCATGCGTCGCGGCGCCGCCTGGCGAGCCGCGTCATACGCCAATGTGAGCATTTGCTCGGAAACGAAGCCCAAAAAACGTCCGGAGAACAAGAATGGTGACGAGCAGAGCGACGCAAACAAGATTGGCGGCCCGATCCCATGCCCACAATGAAACGGGCTGGCTGCTGGCAGTCGCCGCCGCATTCCTCATCGTGCACGCCGCCGCCTGGATCATCTGCGGACATGTTTCGAGCAACGAGGGCGCGCATTCCCAACCTGAGCCGATATGCCTGTCGTGCGATTGACGGCGCTGCTGGATTGCAAACCGATCCGCGGAGTCGATGCGCCGGCGCTCATAAATCGCAGCGAACCACCTTTCTAGGTAGTTCTCAGACCCCTCGTGTGACGCGATATTCGGCGCGGTGACTGGGAAGACGGATTCTCTCTGCGTAACGACATAGTTGAGCGGGCCTCCGCAGAACTTAAGCGCGTGCAGAACACGTTGCCGATATACCACCCCGCCTCGCAATCGTCGCGCCGTGACGATTGTTTGCCGTTTTCAAGGATCCAGCCATGCAACGCTTTTCTGTTTCGTGCTCCGGTCGCGAGACATTCCCGGTCGTCGACACGGCAAACAAGAGCGTTTCTGGAGTTACGTCATGAAGGTCAAGCTCGGTTCGACGACGCGGCTGCAAAACAGCAGCAGCATTCACAACAAGATGTCAGGTGGGGCAATGTCGGGCTTTGGACGGTTTTCGAACGGACGGGCCGCGCTGCTGGCTTTGGCATCAACCGGATTGGTCGGGATCGCGGTCCCGGCGTTGGGACAGGATGCGACCTGGCTGGCCAACCCTGGCACTGCCGACTACAACACCGCCGCAAACTGGGCCCCGGCGACGGTGCCAGTCGGCACCGCATTGTTTGGCAGCTCGAACACGACCGCGCTGACGCTCTCGGCCGACACCACGGTCGGCGGTTGGACCTTCAGTCCAGGCGCCTCGAACTATGTTCTCGACAACCACAACTTCCTTCAAACTCTCACTTTCAGCGGTGCCGGCATTAGCGTTCAGGGCGGCAGCGCCACGATCACCAACAGCGGCTTCCGGAGCTCCATCGCTTTCAACGGCAGCAGCTCGGCGGGCGGCGCCACCATCACTAACACTGCAAACGGCATCACGATCGGTTTCAACGACAGCAGCACGGCCGGCAGCGCCGCCATTACCAACGGTGGCGGGTTCGACTTCCTGGACGCCAGCACCGCCGGCAGCGCCACCATCATCAACAACAACGGGCTGCAATTCGCTGACACCAGCACAGGCGGCAGCGCCACCATCATCAACAACGGCAGCCTGGAATTCGCTAACTTCGCGACGGGCGGCAACGCCGCCATCACCAACGGCGCTTCGAGCGTTACGGATTTCAGCGACTCGACAGGGCCCAACAATGATCACAAGCTCAGCGCCGGCTCGATCAATGGCGCCGGGCTCTTCAGCCTTGGTCAGAACGAATTGACGGTCGGCGGCAACAACCTCTCCACCAACGTCACCGGTGTCATTGCCGACGGTGGCGCTGTCGGCGGCACCGGCGCCTCACTCGTCAAGGTTGGTACCGGCACGATGACGCTGTCCGCTATCAACACATACACCGGCGCGACCACCGTGAACGGCGGCACGCTGGCGGTCAACGGCGATATCACCTCGGCAAGCGGCGTCACCGTGAATCCCGGCGGCACGCTCGGCGGCAGCGGCATCGTCGGCAACACCAACGTCAACGGCGGCACGCTGGCGCCGGGCAATTCGATCGGCACGCTGACGGTGAGCGGCAGCCTGACATTGACGGCGGCATCGACCTATCTGGTGCAGATATCGGGCGCATCGAGCGACATGACGGTTGTGACCGGCACCGCCAACCTTGCGGGCAAGGTCACGGTCG
>NZ_JADPJC010000171.1:0-9220 GCF_023073215.1 Bradyrhizobium sp. 35 | reverse complement strand
CCGGATCGGGAGAGAAGTAAGCGCGCAGCCGGTTGAGGTCGGGCAGTCGGCCGGCATCAAGCTCGGTCGCGAGCTGATCGGCGAGTTCGGCCTCGCAGCCGCGCTCATGGGCCAGTGCGAGCAGATCGACCATGATCCGGCAGGCTTTCCTGTCCGGCAGCCGTTCGCGCAAGCAATCGAAGGTTCGGCGATAGGCATCGCGCGGGAACAGCCGATCACGGTAGACGAGATTGAGCAGCGCCATTGGCTTGCGCCGCAAGGAATGGATCACGTGCCGATAATCGACGACCTGGTCGTGCTTGCCGTTGGAATGCGGCCGCCCACGCGGCAGGGTGACGAGATGGGTGCCGCCGACGAACACGTCGAGACGATCGTCGTAAAGGCGCACCCGCAGTTGGTGCCCGATCAAACGCGACGGCACGGTGTAGAACACCTTGCGCAAGGTGAAGCCGCCGCTTGACGTCACGCGGACAATCACCTCCTCGTAGTCCGAGGTGCGGCGATCTGGCAACGCCTGCAGGGTGGCGCGCTCGTGGTCGATCCGCTTGGAGTTGCGGGCATTACGGCGGCTGACGATCTCGTCGATGAAGCCGCGATAGGCGGCGAGATCATCGAAGTCGGCAGTGCCGCGCAACAGCAGCGCATCGGCGATCGTGCGCTTGAGATGGCCATGCGAGCTTTCGATCGCCCCGTTCTCGTGGGCGATGCCGCGATTGTTGCGGGAAGGCCGCATGCCGTAGTGGGCGCAGAGGTCCTCGTACCGCCTGGTCAGATCGTCCCTCGCATTGCGATCGAGATTGCAGAAGGCGGCCGACAGGCTGTCGGTCCGATGCTCCCGCGGTGCCCCACCGAGCGACCACAGGGCATTCTGCAGCCCTTCGGCCAATGCGACGAAGCTCTCGCCACCGAGCACGACATGGGCGTGTTCAAACCCGCAATAGGCCAACCGGAAGTGATACAGGCGATGATCGAGCGGCACGCCAGCGATGGCGACCCCAAGCTCGCCCATATCGGTGAAGTCGGACAGGCCGACCTGGCCCACTTCGTGGGTCTGGCGGAACATGACCTCCTGCTCCTCGCCGTGGATCGCCCGCCAGGCGCGGATCCGGCGCTCGAGCGTGCGGCGGATTCCAGCCCCCAGCTCAGGATGGCGTCGGAGCATCTCCTCGAAGATGGCCACGGGCCGCACGCCGGGAGCCGCCTTCAGCATCGGCACGACCTCCAGGCCGAAGACGTTGGCCAAGGGATCCGGCCGCCGCCTTTGCCGCGGTGTCTTCTTTTGCGACGGAAGGCGCAGATCCTTCTCGAGCCGATAAGCGGTCGACGAACTGAACGACGCCTTCGCGGCCGCCTCTGGCGGCGAATTGGTTTGACGGAACTTCATGTAGAGCCTCATCTGGTAATCGGTGACATGGCAGCCTGGCAACGGGTGATTCCTCTTTGGCGAGAAGAACCATCCATCACCGGCCAGCCGCGATCACCAGACGGCGCGGTCCGCTCGGATCGCGCCGTCGCCGGGCTCGTAACTCCGGTCGGGCTACGCCCTCCCTGCGTCACGAGCCCGGCGAACCTCTCTCATCCTGATTGACGCTGCACTTCCATCCTGATTGCCGCGCCGCAGCCCGCGGTGTCTTCAACGCGGCGTACGGACCTCTCCTGTTCGACGTGACCTCAATCCCGTTCCCTGCGAGCGGTCGTGAGCGGGCGACGCTCGATGCGCTTGAGTCAGCATGTCGGAACGAAAATCCCGCAGCCTTTGTTGTCGAGCCTCTGGTGTTAGGGGCAGGCGGAATGCTGATGTACCCAGCTTGGGTGCTAAGAGAGATGAAGCGGATCTGCGAGGCGTCGGACGTTCTGTTCATTGCCGATGAGGTCATGACGGGCTGGGGCCGCACCGGAACAATCTTCGCCTGTGAGCAGGCCAATGTTGTGCCAGATATAGCGTGCTATTCCAAGGGTCTCACGGGAGGGGCGCTGCCGCTCGCGCTGACACTCTGCCGGGCAGAGATTTTCGATGCCCATTATTCAAAAGACCGTACGCGCACATTCTTTCATTCGAGTTCGTATACGGCAAATCCGGTGGCCTGTGCCGCCGGCAAAGCTAACCTGGATCTGTGGAAAGGCCAGGAATGTCACCGGCGCATCGCTGCGGTCGCAACCATGCAAGAGCAGGCAATTGAAGGATTCCGCGCCGATCCGCGCTTTGCAAACGTTCGCCGTAGCGGCACCATCACAGCACTCGACCTGAAGACGAGAGATACCGGCTATCTCGCAGGCGTCGGCCCGAGGCTTCACGCCTTCTTAACGACCGCAATCTCTTGCTGCGTCCACTCGGTAATACGATTTATGTGATGCCGCCATATTGTGTAACAGCAGGTGACCTGGACGAAATTTATGCACGCATCTGTGACGCTGCCGATGCGCTGGCCTGAAGACGCGCGCGGTAGCGCAAGATGAAGGATCCTGAGCTGTCGTCGGCTTCCCGAACGACTTGAGAGAGCCTTGCCATAGATTTTCGAAATGGGCGATTGTGACCTCGCATCTGCAATGTGGGTTCCAAGGGGAAGGCCGTTTCCAGAGACATGCGGAGGCCGGATCAGATCGAACAGAGCCACATTTCGCAGCTGTCAGTTGAACGCGTCACGATTCCAGTTCTGCAATGATGCAAGGAGGAAAGGCACACCATCGTCATGACCACGGGTTATGATGCGGTGACGGCATGTATCGCCGATCCTGTCGTCGACGTCATTCTTGTCGGCGATAGCGTCGGCAATGTATGCCTTGGGTGTGATGACACTTTACCCGTCAGCATGGGATGATGAATCACCACTTGGAGGCGGTCGCGCGAACAAGGCCTCGCGCCCTGCTTGTAGCTGACATGCCGTTTCTCAGCTTTCATATCAGTCCCGAGGACACGATACGCAACGCTAGAGATTTCCTGCAGCTTGGCACAGACGCAGGCTATGTAGAGGACCGTCAGCTGCTGCAGGAGGGCCTCTCGCGCTGGGCAGCTGATGTCCTTAACGCAGCATTCCCCGCGTCGCAGGAGTCATGTCGTCTTCCGGACGGTTTGCGCGACTCGATCGTAAACTGGACGCCTTCCAAGTCAAGGTAGTGCATGGGCAACTGCGGGCCGAGACGGAGATTCGAACGACTGGGACGTCTCGGATTCAGTACGGCACTCGAAGAAACATTTCGCCGAGTGTGATTGGATTACGTTCGATCGCCAGATCTGGGTCGAAACCCGGCGGCTAGAGGACTGGTACAGCGAAGCTCATCTCACGACTCTCGATTGAACAGACGGACGCAATGGGCTGAGTTCGCCGGTGCCATACAAACCTGAGCAATACACGCTTCGATGGGGTTGCTCTTATGCCGATCACCGGCTCGACGGGCGGCACGCCGTCGCCGTCGAACGCTGTTCCGGGCGTCACAAGTCGATGCCATCGCAATACCCTGCCGTACTCAAACAATTAAATGCAATACAGCTAGTTTATTGCAGGTTTGGCCTGCGGGAGACCTGAGCGTGGCGGCATTCCAACGACGAGCTGAGATAGATATGGAACGCCGCGAACAATCGAGCGCACCATTAGCGCGGTCGCAATAATCGAGGCACCGAGCAGACCCGCGATGATCAACCGGGTCGTGAGATCCCAAAGTTCTCCGAATTGTACGAAATCCATGAGACGGAACACGGTACCCTGGACCAGGTAGAGCAGCAGCGTGGTCTGGCCCAACTCCACAGCGATAAAGCGGGCCATCCGATTTGAATGGCCAAGGCTCCAGCATTGCAGCAGGAGTTCGATAACGATTGCTGAGGCAGCTGCAGAGCCAACAAACATCAGAAGCACGTCTTTAGCCGACCGAAGATCGTGAATTACCCCAAGATTATTGTAGACATAGGTGTCCTTGCCCCACGCTAGAAAGCATACGCAAGTCACTATCGAGAGAAATAAGACCAGGAGCGGCTTGTGACGTCGCCATGTACTCGTCCATCGTTCTCTCGATTGAGCAAGCAAGAAGCCGAAGCAGAAGAACGGGTAAGTGAATCTGATCAGGGGTGATATGGAGAATGTCAGAGGCGCGAGTGCGACCAGTATGGCTACGCCAGATATGACCCACGATCGCTGGTCGAGCCTGCTAGAAATCTTGATGAGAAGGTAGGAAACAAACGTGGCCCAGATGAACCAGTAGGTGCCAGCGAAATCGTCTAAAAATCCCAAAAGTCCGCTCGTTATGCTGGTCGCGCGCCACAATGCCGCCAGCTTAACGGTCTCCATGAACGTCCACCAAAACAGCATCGGCAGCAAGAGCTGCTTCGCACGGTCGCTGGCGGCTCGAGTGAACGACTTTTGCAGCAGCGATCGAGAAGAAAGATATCCGCTTATCGCCATAAAGAGTGGCATGTGAAACATATAGATCGATTTGTAGTACGGCGAATACCAAAACCCGTCGTCTCGGTAGATGACATACTGGATCAGGTGCCCAACGATCACCAAAACAATGAGCGCACCTTTCGCGAAGTCTAAGCTCAGATCTCGATCGTTAGCCTCTGTAGTGCGCGAGCTCGGGGCGATCGTTCCAGTCACGCGTAGCAATGTATGAAACATCTAGATATCTGTTGTTGATGAGCCGGCGGCCCGTTGTTCGCTTCTTCTGCCTCATTTTTGATCCAAACGAAAGGTGATGGCGGGACTTTTTGGAAGGGAGTAAGCTCAGCTTGTTTAGCCTTCAAGAACGAGCTGTGGGCCGAGCCTCTCTGAATGCCTCAAGGAAATTCGCGGCAGAACAGATATCTAGGTTAAGCTAGTGATGTAGCAGTACGGGCGCGGCATACTATTTGCAGAGGCAGGTTCTGGGAGGAAGACTGGCGCACTCAGTCTCCCACTCAGCCCGACGCATTTCAGACCCGGCAGATGCGTCGGGCTTCTTCCGTCCGCCCAGCATACTTGACATTTGGCCGTCACCTTCGGTTGCCGCCGAGGCGCTCACGCCAATAGGCGCTTCTGATGCTGAACTCGGGCACGCCAACATTGGGGTTGCGGCAGTGTGCTACGCGCGCACACGGAGAACGGTGCTCCGCAGCCTGGCGCAAAAGCCGAGGACCGACCCTTTCTGATTGAGATGCTGGCTCGGTTAGCGTAGCTGACGCCGTGAACAGCGCCGGGGATCTCCCGATGGCTGTTCAACCGGGCCGACGCTGCCGGAATGAATGCCACGCGGCCGTCGTGACGTGGGCCACGGGCTTGATCGTCCTGCGATCGTGGCCGCACGCAGAACCGATCATTGCTTATGCGCCTTCAATCGTCCGACGCCCTTGTTGACCTCGACAGCCGTGACCCGTCGCAAGGCCATTCCGGCATCCCGCCCGCGTTTGATGTTGCGCGTGACACCGCGAATGGTGCGCATCATGTTCTCGGTGATGTTGTACAGGCGAGCGATGAACGAAGCTCCTTCGGCAACTTCAACCGGACGACAGTCAGGATTTCGTCGAGGCCTGCGAGGATGCTCACAGCTACGCCGAGCCATGCCGATCGACTCGACGCGCGACATTGCGGATCAATTTTTCAGCCATTTCGGCGTCATCGAGCTCCCAGGTTGGCGCAGCACCCGACGGGTGGCCGCATGATGCTCTTTCGGCAGGCGTTCCATGATGTTTGCGCGCCTTGTAGATCTGGCAGCGCTGGGTCGTGGCGGCCGAACCGAAGGTGCTGCGGATCGCCTTCGACAACGCTCAACATGCTTTTTGACTTCGCCGTCGACCCCGATCGCGGTGGTCAGCACGAGATTGTCGCCGAGATGCAGCCCGTCGATTTGGACCACCAGAAGGTCGAGCGCCGACAGATCGGCCGCCATGAAGTCGGCCAGCCGCGCCGTCGGCAGCGCTACGAACCTCCGCGAGCCGCCGACTTCGACCCCCCGATCCGGCCCATGCCTGCACGTCACCCCTCCGGCAGCCGGACAGCGCGGGCGAACCGGCGCGTCGACACATTGATCAGCATCAAGTCCATCGCCCAGCGAGCGAGCCAGTGCTCCTGCGCCGCCATTTTCCCAGGACGGAATCGTGACCTCGCGGGCGTTCACGCCCTGAATCCGTTCGCAGGCCGCCGTCACATCTGCCTCCGTCATCGTGCCGAGCGCCTCGATCCCTGCCGCAAGGCAGAACCGATCAAAGCTCGCCCGCACTTTCGCAAACGCTCCGTCCACAGCCCGGTCGCCGGCCAACCAGCTGGTGTGATATCTCTCGTCATCGCGTCGCTCTCCTTTGTGGAATCAGCACGCCGAGCCTACCGGCTCAAGGGCAACGCCGACCTCTTCAGAAATTCAACAGAACCCGGGACATCCCCACCGCGCGTTCCTTGACGGCTTTCGTCGCAAAGCCGGCCGCGGGATGATTGCTGCTGCGCCTATGCTGTAAACGGCTCAGGCTGGATCGCTGCTGCTCAATCTACGGTCCTAACAAAGTCCGCGCTCGTGCGGCTGGCATCTGGCCACCAAGAAGCCATACACAACATTGGACTCAATTCCGCACCAACGAGCTCACCTTCGGCCGACCTCAGACTGGAAACTTAGATAAGCCACCTCGACCAGAGTCGCTCGCGAGGGCGAGGTTCTATGGTCAAAGGTGCTGCTCGCACTCACGTATTGTGGACCGAGGAGGGCAGCAGGCGCTCTCCGCGGATAAGCCGACTCGGCCGATCTCAGATAGCCTTGGCCTTCAGACGTCACCTTCATGATCATCGCTTCAAAACTCCTGACCATTTCGGCGGCAAGCAAGGACTCACGCCAGTGACTTGTGCGGCGATGCTGTCGCCAGCAACAGTTTCTCTCGTGTGCCTACAAGTTTAGCTTGCTCGGGCTGAATTCAATGTTTCGGTCAATGACTCCTCAAATATATCTAGGCCTTGTCCCAACGTTTCTTGATCGATCGTAAGTGCAGGCAAGAACTTTACAACCTGATCGATCGGTCCGCATCGCTCGATAATCAGTCCCTTTTTAAATGCTCTATGTGACGTTGCCTCTGCGATTTTGGTCGTTTTGCAATCGAATCCACATACCAAGCCCCGTCCACGAACAGCAAACTTGTTTCCGTGCTGGTGCGCGATAACATCGAGTCGACGCCGCATAAATGCGCCCAAGCGTCGGACCTGTTGCGAGAACGTCTGGTTGCGCCAGTACAGATTCAAAGCCGCTTTGCCAGAAACGAGTGCAAGGTTGTTTCCTCGAAACGTCCCCGTGTGCTCGCCTGGTTCCCATGCGTCAATTGCTTCTTTGATCAGGAGCATCGATAATGGCAAACCGTACCCACTCAGCGATTTCGACATCACAACAATGTCTGGCGACAACGCGGCGAACTCGAAACTGAAGAACTCGCCTGTACGGCCACAGCCCATTTGGATATCGTCAACTATGAAAATAGCTCCGACCTCTTTTGCCAAAGCTTCAATTGACTGCAACCATTCCTTACCCGCGACGTTAATGCCTCCCTCCCCTTGCACGGTTTCGACGAGAATGGCGGCTGGAAGATCAGTGCCACTGCTCTCATCCATTAATACCTTTCGCACGTAATCCGCCGGACTGTGAGCGGAGCCAAGATACCCATCATAGGGCATGAACGTTGTGCCGGATAAGGGAATGCTGCTGGCTTTGCGGTAAAAGCGGTTACCGCTCGCGGCTATGGCTCCCAAGCTTTGACCGTGATATCCATTCGTGAAAGAAATGACGTTTTGACGTCCTGTGATCTTACGCGAGAGCTTTAGAGCTGCTTCAACAGCGTTAGCTCCCGTAGGCCCTGTAAATTGAAAGCGGTAGGAAAGATTCCGTTCACGAAGGATGACAGAGCTAAAGGCCTCCATAAATTCGACCTTAGCTGGGGTGGCCATGTCCAAGCCGTGGACGACGCCGTCCGAGTCCAGATACTCGCTGATTGCCGCTTTGATCTCCTGATTGTTGTGGCCATAATTTAGCGCTCCAGCGCCGGACAGAAAGTCAATGACCTTTCGGCCATCCTCTGCGAACATAATCGAGCCGCGCGCCCTGCTGAACACAGCAGGAAAGGAACGTGAGTACGAGCGCACGTTGGACTCTAGCATTTCGACTGTCTTCATTCTGTGCGGCTCGTGTCCTCCAACCATGTCGTCGTCTCCTCGACAAGAAAATCTGCCCGACGAACAAGCGCGCGGCCAACATTGTACAGGATTGGCGGACCATGAGAGCACGGTTCCGGCGCCTCTCGGCGTCCTTTGGGCTCTGCGTAGACGTCTGAAAATCAGCTCCAACGGCTTACCCGAGGAACCAGGCGGAACAAAGCTACTATGTCTAGTAGTTTCGTCCCCATCCAGCGAGGGCCCAGGCTAAGTCGTCTTTCGCGGGCAGGTTTGCTTAGTCGCGCGCGATCGAAGAATTTGCGCATACAGCGCAGTTAGCTTGGAAGCGGGGAAGTATGGGGCCGAGAAAGTTCATCGCGACCAGAGGGCCGATGCGCTCCCGGCGACCGCGGAGCCCGCCAGCCGGAGGCGTGTGTTGGATGCTCACGCTCAGGGTCCCGCCGAGTAGAAGGGACACGGCCGCCGCGGATCTGGCCCGGTGCGCGGGCTTATCGCTCGTCCAGAGCCGCCGCTTTGGGCCTTGCGTTTGGCCGGGATCGGCGCGGAGAGTGGTGGAGTGGATGCGTTCGGCAGCAAAGGCGTGGCTTGAAATTGCTTCGACCAGTGGCATTTGTGTTGCCCTGCAACCCGATTGCGTAGGTTCGGGTGCTTCGGCCCGCAAAGGGTTGCTGGGAGCGAACGCAAATTGGCAAGTTTGGCGTACACCACTCGATCACTTCGAAAGCTCAATATCGAAAATGCGGCCTTTGGGATTCCTGTGAATTCCCAAGCGATCGCCTCGACAGACTGCGGGATTTTGGACGCGATCGTCCCGTCCTGCTCCCGCAAACTCGGTGCCAGATTTGTCTGAAGCGGTGGCACAAGTTTGAGGTGAATTCTTTGTTCTAACGAGGTCCTGCCGGCAAGCCGCTGCCGTGGCACTTCGCGCTAAGCTCAGCAAGGATCGTAGCAGTGAAGGTAGGGCGCTCGTTAAACCGATGAGGGCCTCGCCTCCTCTGATTGCGCGATCATACTGCGGATTCCGATTTATTTCGGCCGGGTATTCCGACTTGAAGCCGGCCATCGTTCCGATTTGAAGCCGGCCACCATTCCGAAATGAAACCGGCCGGCAT
>NZ_JADPJC010000143.1:0-9515 GCF_023073215.1 Bradyrhizobium sp. 35 | reverse complement strand
TCAGTCGATCGACAAAGCCACTCGGTCCTTGCCGCAGCGGGCGAGCGCTTCAAAGATCGCCTGCCAATGTCCGCGCTTAGCCCAGCGATTGAACCGATTATAGATCGTCGTGTAAGGGCCATAGTCGGACGGGCAATCGCGCCAGCGTGCGCCGCACTGGAGCATGTGAATGATACCGCTGATAATGCGTCGATCGTCTTCGCGCGCCGGGCCGGTCTGGTTCGTTGGCAGATGCGGCTCTATCTGAGCCCACTGCTTGTCGTTGAGCCAGAACAGTCCTTTGCGCATCGAAGTCCCCCGTGCCGAATCAACTTAGCACCAGGGAATCAGAACTCGCTAATTAGGTACAGACCCTAGACTGGACGATGCCCTTTCCAGTCACTCCCGCAGCCGGAGACGATCCCCGCCAGTTTCAGATTCAAGGCCCGACGGGGGTTCGCCATCCGATTATCTCCTTACTGGCAATCGACAACCACACAGACCGCGTCTCTGGTCTCGGCACGGCGTTCCGGATCGACCCCTTCGGAGGATATCTGACCGCGCAGCACGTGCTTGAAGCATGGCTCGGGCCTTCGCGCCCGCGGTCGACGGTTGTAGGTCTGCTCAACCCGGGGCTTATTTATGGGCGCGCCCCGATTGGGGTCGAGGGGATGGTCGTGATTGCGTCAGCGACCGCCTTTCGCACCCCGCCAGAAGATATTGCCCTTGATTGGCTGCTCAACCGTGACTCGAGCCGCATGTCACTCGACTGCATGACGCTGTCGTTCAAAGCGGACAACACGCGCCTGCACGAAGTACGCGATTTTCTGCCCCTGCGGCTGACCGGAAAATGGCCCGAGATCGGCGATGAAGTCATGGCGGTGGGATTTCCCGAACTGCGTTCGATACAGGACCGCGAGATCGACACGGATGTTCTGACCGAGCGCATGTATGGGTCTATTGGCCGCGTAACGGCAGTGCTGCCGAGTGGCCGCGAACATCGGCCTTGGCCGACATTTGCGGTCGACAGCCATTGGCCAGGCGGTATGAGCGGAGGACCCGTGTTCAACCAGGACGGAGAGGTGATCGGCCTCGTCAGCTCAAGCGACGAGCCGGGAAGCGACGGTGCGCAATCCTACCCCTTCTGGTTTGCGCCGATCCCAGGTCTTCAACGCAACCTCCCTCACGTCGACCCATCGAACCCGGGATGGGTGCGCGGTTGGGCGGTGGTGCGCAACGCTCCTTGGCATGTTGCGGCAATGACCAACGACCGCGCACGGGCAGAGGAAATCTGCGCGACGCTGGCGTCGGACTATTCGGTTCGCTTGGGCTCCCTGCGGGCAGGCTCAGATGATTTTATGAGTTCGGCCGATTAGGCGGGTCAGCTAACTTGGAAGCCGACCAGGTTGCCGATTTCACCAAGTCGTAGGCCCGACCTTTCCCACGCGTAAATTCAAGGCAGCGACGCCAAAATGAGCAAACCATTTGATCTTCTCAATCTCTATGCCCGCTTCAGCCGCGAAAGATTTCGGTCACGGCGCCCCAGACAGCCCAGGAATTTTTGGCGGCGATCGGCGCGCAGCTTGACAAGGCATTGACCGATGACATTCTGATCCCGGGCCAACGAACCGCGGCAATGTTCGAAGCCATGGTGGTGGCGCTTGGTCATTACAAGCTGATGAAGGTCGAAGATACCGGGCGCGTCTATCCTGTCGGCAGATATCGGGCGCCCGATTTCAGAATCGTACTGGAAGACGACGAGCAATGGCTGGTCGAAGTCAAGAACGTCTACGAGGCAGATCCGGTCCGGCAAGAACGTCAGATCATGACACCGTCTTATCTGTCCTCGCTCGACAGCTACGCGCGGGCAACACGGGCCGCGCTCAAGGTGGCCGTCTATTCGGCCAGATGGGGCATCTGGACGCTCGTATCCCCGCACGATCTGCTGGATGAAAATGGCTACCTCAAGCTCGACATGAAACATGCCGTCCGCTTCAATGAGCTGGGCAGGCTCGGCGATATGACAATCGGCACAACGCCGCCGCTCACACTTCGGCTAACCGCCGACACGCCCAACGCCATCGGCCCCGACGGAATGGCGCCTTTTACGGTTCGAGAGGTCACGATGCTCAGTGAGGATCGTGTCCTCACGCGTGCGGTCGAGCAGGAGATCGCGTGGATATTCATGAATCTCGGGGAATGGGCCGAGCAGGAGACCAAGGCCATTGTCACTGACGGAAGATTGTCGGCGATCGAGTTTTCTTGGCTGCCCGAGGAACGGCTCAACGAGGACACTGAGAGATTTGAAATAATCGGCACGCTGAGCCGGATGTTTTCCCGCCACTATTCGCAACAGGCCAATGGAGAACCGGATTCAGTGCAAATTGAACTTGAACATCGGCCCAACTGGTTCGCGCCACTGGTATCATCCGACCACAAAAGTGATGCGTTGCCGCTATGGCGCTTCATCCAGCAGCCGCTCGCGGTGAAGACCGCGAACAAGAGTTGAGGTATAGAAACGCCGCGCGGAGCCGTGAGCCGGCAACAGCGCCGAGAACCAAGAATCCAGCATAGGGCAAGCACCAGCCGATGATCGCAAATACAATGCCCGTGAGGGTCGTCGGAAGCGCGGGTGCATAGGCGCTCCAGGCTTGCGCCATGATCGGCTTGTCGTAGTCAACCGCTACGCCAGGATGGCCGCAGGCGTGACGCCATCCGCCAAAGCCGATTGCTGCTCGTTCAGCCGGTCCAGCCTTCGAACATATTCCGTCATTCGCTGCGCCTGGTCGCGCACCAGTGGTTCTGGGTTCTTCGCCATCACCGAGTGCGCCCGATCGGTCATAACCCGAGCGGCGGGAGTCCTCGTCGAAGTTGCGCACAATGACTGTCAGCTCGTCGGCTGCGCCACGGAGCTGCTGCCTATACTGTTGCAGGAGCTCAGGAATCTGCGCAAACAGCAAAGGGTTGCGTCATCTGCTTGCGACCAACGTTCACTGCCGGTGGCCTAGCCTGCCGACGCATCACACACCACGCGGGGTACCGACATGCCTGCCATTGAACCAAAAAACGTCACCGCGCAAATCCTAATACTGTTCACTAGTGTCGACGCCTTTCGCCGTGAATACGAGGGGCGCGCAGCCTAGTTCAGCCAGTGGTGAAGGAGCAGGCGCCGATGTTTTCCTCGTGGCGGCGGCAGCGAAAACCGCGCGGGAATCCGACCTTCATCAGCTTCAGCCACTGCGCGAGATACGAGCGTGATCGGCACGCACGTTCCTGCGTGATCTGAAGCTCCGCGCACAGGAACGCCGCGCCGATTTCAGCGACCAATTCCTCGGCGGCGTAGGCCGCCGAAGCGTTTGCCGAACGTGCGATCGAGCCTGTTTCGCGCCGGGTCAGCTCGTGGACAAGCGTGCGTAATAGCCTTCGCTTGCGGGACAGCGTTTCGGTGCCGCAGAACATTTCCTCCGGAGGCAGCTGGATACGATCGGTGGAGGGCCGGTAAAAGGCCCGGTCGCCGCCGTGCTCGATGCGCGCGCCCGTCGCTCTCACGAACGCATCGGCGCCTGCGATGCGGGCGACCGGACCGAGAGGCTCCGGCACTGGGTTCAGGGCGTAAGCCTCGACCTGCGCCGCGTTGAACACCCGCGATGCGCGGGCGACACGCGGTTTGCCGTCGTCATCCGCAACGTCGGGATCGGGCTCGGCGTCGAATTCCTTGTTGAAGATCACAGGGCTCGATTTCACGCCTGCGCGAACCTGAGCGCCAAGCTCCGACCGTTGTTTGTAAGTGGCCCACACGGGCGAGCTGAACCCCTTTAATTGGGCGGCGACCCAGAGACTCACGATATTGATGCCGGTATAGCCGTTCTTGGTCAGCACATTGACCGGCATGAAGAGAGCGCCGGATGATTTGCGCCAGGGTAATTATGGTCTGTCGGGATTCGCTTCGATTGCGGCCACAAGCTGGGACGTGATCTCGGATTAGCATCCTTCCGGGTGGAGACGCTGGTTGATTGAGGGGACATTGCATCGCCTTTCGCTCTTGCGAGCCCGCCGTGATTGGCGGTCTCGATGCCGAGCGAAGGCGGCGGTGCCTGACGAAGTGCCATACGCTTCGAATCCCGGCTAGTCACAGCACTTATTGCTGTAAGCCCACAAGACTCACAGGGAATTGACGAGCATAGCTCCTGATCTCGTACGTTCAACCTGAAGCGGATTCGAACCAAAATTGTGAAACATCGGCTTGGTATAGCTAATGGTATTCTCGGTTTGGTAAATTATAAAATTGTGAATTTTCAGTTAGTTGGTGGTATTCTTTGATTCGGGCCAGGGGCTTGCGGGGCCATGGAAACGAAGCTTGGCCGCCACCGCCTTCCTCGACCATGCCGAGGATATTCGACCACCTCTCCAACGAGAGGGATCGCCGCAGCCCGCCCCCTCCGGCCAGCTGTGACATAAAGGCGCCAGGCGCTCGGCACCCTTGAAGCCACGGATCGATGGGATCATTCCAGAGCAACTCGATCGTCCCCTGAAGCACTACGACATCGCCAATAACAGGGTCGACGATCCCGCCCTGGGATTTGGAAGAGACCGCACAGGCCATCGTCGCGCTGGGAATGCTTGATCACTTTCTTTCCTATACAAGTCCACGTGACCCAAGCTTTTCCCATAACGAATCAACGGTGCACTGAGTCAGTCGGAGCCCGAAGACCTTGGCCAAGACCTGCTGCAGTTCGATCTTCGTTTCCAGTGTTTGTGTTTCCCTAAATTGGCTGCGAGTCAATCTGAGCTTCTTGTTAAGCAAGGTTGCACGTCCCTCCGATGTCAGCACACTCATCATGAGGACGGATGGAAAGGGCATACGGTCCCAGCGTGCGCAGATGAAGTTGGCGCCCTCGAAATCGGGTGGCAGGGCGACGGCTCGGTCAATGCCGAACAGAGCGAACCATTCATCTTCGTTCTTGCGTTCAAGCACGAGCTCTCCACTGGCCGGGTCGGGCCGCAGACGAAACACGTCCCCGCCAACTATTTGCTGCTCCTTCGCATCGATTCGTAGCGGTGCAATCGGTGCCTGACCGGGAAAGCCGGCATCAGCAAGCCAGTCGCAACCCTCTATGGTCACGATCAATGCATGATGTGTGCGTGGGCCACCTTCCGAAGCCCCCATGCGCACCCTGCAAAGAATTGGCCGGACCGTGAAATCTAGTTCTTCGAGCGCCAAGCCAAACAACTTGTTCAATTCGAAGCAATAGCCGCCTCGCCGGGCATCGATAAGTTTGGCCCAGATCGAATTCTCAGTCAGATCGGGGATATCGCCCAGCAGAACATCAATGTTCTCATAGGGGATCGCTCGCATTTGAGCCTGCTGGAGCGCAAGAAGGCCGTCAACCGTTGTCGGGACTTGAGCAAGACCGATCCGATCGAGATAGGTCGCAATCTTAAATGCCATGGCACGTCCTCTGATGTCTGGATTCGTTTGATTAAGCCGCCGGAAGCGCGATGACTTCGCAGGCGACGCGTAGAAGGTGGCCATCTCTCCTATAGAAATGAAACAGCCCCAGCACTTCCGGCGACAGCCTCAGTGCCAGTATCGAGCCAACGGGCCATTTGTGCACGGCCGGAGCAGCCCGTAGGACTCCCGGTCCGCGGCGATTTGCAACGGCGATCTTCCAGCCTTGCGAATCATTTCGTGTCGCCTCGCCGCGAATGCTCCGCGTTTCGAGATCCACTGCCGCCCGCGATCCACCATCACTAAGTAGAGAACGGCGACAGCTACCAGCTGAGGAATCGCTCTCAGCTACACCAGCAGTTTCTGCCGCGTTCAACATGACATCACCCTTGATGAATCGTAGTTACGAACCTGCAGCTCTTGCGCTACTAACGAGCGGCTGTCGCTCTTTTGGTTGCTCAGCCGACGGCAGCGATAAGGCGCCACGCCTGTATCGCGCAACCAGGCGCCCTCCGGTGGCGCGCCGGTCTGCCAGAACACGTCGATCGGGATGCCGCCACGCGGATGCCGGTAACCGCCGACGCGCAGCCACAGTGGTTTGATCGCCCCGGCAATGCGTCGGCCGACTAGCGCTGTGCATTCATCATGCAAAGCGCCGTGTTTGCGGAACGAAGTCCTGAACTGCTTCAGTGATTTGGAGCCCACCAGTGCCTCGTCGGGCGCGTAGTCGATTAGGATGAAACTCGGCTGACCGGTCACGGGCAGACCGAGGTGAATTCCGGGCAGGTGCAGCGCACGATGGCGGGCGGTCCGTCGCCGCGCCTGAGCGGCGCGTTTTCGAGGACGACCTTATCTGGGCTTCCTGGCGTCTCGACGTGGGCGCCGACCTGTGTAAAGTTCCGGGTGGTAGGCACGGGCAACTCCTTGATGCATGCCGCCGGAAGTGCGGCCGTCGAGCCGGGCATCGCCGATGAAGTCCTCCTGATCCACTGCCGCTGCTCTCGAGTGGACGACGACATCGGAGAAGCCACCGAGATCGACGCAAGGGTGAAGCCGCAGAACCTTCCAACCCCGTCCCCGCACGCCGAGAAACTTCGTGTTTGAATGATGACGCGCTCAGTCGCGTGCAGTCACCTCCTGAGTGCTCAGCTCCGCTGCCTTCTTGCCTCAACGATTGCATCCATATTGCTGGCCTGGTCGCCCCACCGATGTTGAGGGTTAGTAGTTGGTCGACATCGGCAGGCTTGTCGACGGGCGACATCTTGGCCCAACAGGCGACAGTGCGAGGGCGCGCGCCGCTGGCGAAACGCAGCAGATAGGCCGATTCACGACCGTATGTCTTGAGTGATACATAGGTCACGGTTTAGTCCTTGATGAGCGCCAGAAATTCGCTACGCAGTATCTTGCTGTCGCGGAAACACGGCGCATGATGCTGGTCACCATAGTGGTTCCCGTCTCGCGAACGCCTCGCCAGATCACGCACTGGTGCCGCGCCGTAACGATGACGGCCAATCCCCTCGGATTAATGCGGCGCTCTAGCTTATCTGCCAACATAATATCGGCTTCCTCTTGGATTGCGCGAGCGCCATGATCCAGTTGGCCACACGCACAACTTTGCTGATACCGATCACCGACACCAGGCAGCACCCCGACCCACATGCGGTGGAGCTTGTGGGGGCCGAACCATCCCGAGCCGCCGGGCCGCAATGAGCCGAACGCGGCCGAGAGAAGCGCGGCGGGCGCCGGCGGTGAAGCCGGCGAGATCGGGGCAACCCGGCTCGCCGATCACGAGCGTGGGTTGCGGTGTGGAAAGGTCCGGGAGGCGCATCGAAAACTCTCAACGAAAATGCCAATGACCGGAACAAAGTGGTGCGAGCACGCCGATCTCAGGGTGATGGAGCCAAGCGCGTAGGTCTCTTGCAGGCAGCCCGCGTTTGGCAAGTTCCGTAGCCGCAGGGCTAGCTTCAAAGCGCTCGACGAACACCTGGCGCACGTACATCTTGGCTATCCGTTTTGCGGTCGCAGTCGTGTTGTGATCGCGGCTAGTGTCGATAACCAAGCCTCAAGCAAGACTGCAAGTGCTGCTCGACTTCTGCTTGTATTGTCTCACCCTCACCGGGCCGCAAGTATTCTGCGACATTGGCGTTTATTCCAAAGGGCACGCCTGCGTCGAGCAGGCGTTTACGAGTTGCTTGCGTTGAGCTCATCAAACATCCTAGCCGGGCGCTTTGCCTCGCTCTCGCGCGAGCAAGTTGATCTGCGGGCGCTTCTGCATTTCGCTAGTCCACATGATGCCCCTGGCGTCGGAACGGCCGCTTGTCGCCACCTGATCTGCGATTACCTGGCGCATGGCCTTGATATCCTGGATGAGTTCGAGACTTCCACCGTGTCGGCAATATGGCCGGTCGAGCGATGCCATCCATTGTGCTGCGTAGCGCCTCCAACGTTCGACGAATGACGGAGTTGTTTGATGGAATAGATAGCTTTCATCTGAACTCTTGAGTGGTGACGGCGAGAGACCGCTGTCTTTGAAATGCGTCCTTCACCGTCGCTGCAATCAACGTGCCGAAAACCGCCTTCCTCGTCTTGCTGCAAGAGAACAACACCATTGCGCTTTGCGAGCGCGCGCGGAAACATTTTGCGCCCTGATGGCGGGGACCGGACATTAACGTCTTCAAGACGACCCGGCTGAAAACAGACATAGCGGCGTGAAAACATGAGCCGGTCCCCTTGCCGACCTCGCTTGCGTCTGCGCCATGTGCCTGAAAGTACATTCAGTGAAGCCTAGTCGAATCGCACGAGCTTCGTTCACAAACGCCCTCATTTATGTGACGCTTCAATAGCCTTCACTTTGCGTATCGATTCCGTCACGGAGCGTCTACCCATTGAAAGCTGCAACAACGGCGGACAGCGCTGTTCGCTCCGTGACATCAAGGAGATCGGAGCGTGCACGAATTAAATCAGCAAACAGGGCCCGATGGTCCCTCAGGTGGGGGTCCAGTTTGACCTGCCCCCGAGCTTTCATCCAGCGGCAATTAGAGTCTCGGCTTGTTTTACGCCACGAGGCGCGGGTGGAGCAACATGCGATCGGCGGAGCTGGTCGGGGTTGCGCAGCCGATCGCATGTTGCGGTGAGGGAGGCGGCGTAGGCCGCCGGGGTGAGATAGCCCAGCGCCGAATGTGGGCGCTGGCGGTTATAATCGTCGGCCCATTCGGCAATGCGGCTGCGGGCGTGATCAAGGCTGAGAAACAGGGTTTCATTGAGAAGCTCGTCGCGCATTCGGCCATTAAAGCTTTCGCAGAACCCGTTCTGCATCGGCTTGCCCGGCGCAATGAAGTGCCAATCGATGATGTGCTGCTCGGCCCACGCCAACATGGCGTTCGAGGTAAACTCGGTGCCATGGTCGGAAACGATCATGCCGGGCTTGCCGCGCTGTTCGATCAGCGCGGTCAGTTCGCGCGCCACTCGGCGTCCCGAGATCGAGCTATCGGGGATCGCCGCCAGGCATTCCCGGGTGACGTCGTCGACGACGTTCAGGATCCGGAAACGCCGACCGCACGCGAACTGGTCATGGACAAAGTCCAGCGACCAGCGGGCATTCGGCCTGGCCTCGACCAGGATTGGAGCCCGTACGCCCACAGCGCGGCGGCGGGCGCGCCGCTTGCGTACGGTCAGGCCCTCCTCGCGATACAGCCGGTAGATCCGGTTGATCCCGGACGGCTCGCCGCGCTGCCGCAGCAGCACGAACAGCCGCCGGTAGCCGAACCGCCTGCGCGCATGGGCGAGCTCACGCAACTCGATGCGCAGTTCGGTATCCCGCCGCCGACACGAGCGGTATCGGATCATCTTGCGGTCGGCGCTGACGATCGAGCAGGCCCGCCGTTCCGACAGGCCGAGTTCGGCCTGCAGATGCGCGACAGCCTCGCGCTGGGCGGCGGGCCCTACCATTAATGGGATGACCCGCCCCGTCCTCTCAGTCAGACTGAGGTGGCTTTTGAAAGGAGGAAGCAATGAGGACACGGAACAAGCCCAGGCCGGCAACGGTGTTTGGGATCGACATTGGCAAGAACCTTTTCCACGTCGTTGG
>NZ_JADPJC010000147.1:0-10039 GCF_023073215.1 Bradyrhizobium sp. 35 | reverse complement strand
CATCGACGGCCATCCCCATAGCCGCATCGAAGACCTCATGCCGTGGCGATTCCGCAAAACGTCAAGCCAGCCTCAATAGGGTTGCGGCTAAGCGCTTACAGCTATCAGGTGCGCTCAGCTAGCAATGGAGATGGGCCATGTCATCCGAGGGGTGCTGTGTGCCGATGTCATATTCGGCGATTGGGCTGCGCGCGCCAATATCTTGCGCGCAGCGAGTGTTGAAGAGCTCTCCGCCTTACTGAATGCCGAATCGGTCGAGTTGATTTTTCTTGTCGGCAATCCATTCAAATTGCCAGCGGATGTGTTTCGTCGTGTCCACAAAGGCGCCTTCAACTACCACGACGGCCCGCTGCCACGATATGCAGGAACTCATGCCACGTCCTGGGCGCTGCTGGCGCAAGAGGTCGAATACGCAATTAGCTGGCATCGGATCGATCATGGTGTGAATACCGATGGCCTGGTGATTGAACGTCAGCTATCGATCGCGCCCAACGATACTGCGCTAACTCTCAACCGTAAATGTGATCAAGCCGCCATCGTGGGCTTCCGCGAGCTCTTAACTGGCTTGGCGAACGGAGAGCTCAGTGTTCGTCCTCAGGCGGTAGTGGAGAGAAGCGATTTTCCGAGGTCTCGACCACCAGATGCGGCAGGCTGCATGCGGTGGAATCGTGCTGCGGAAAATTTGTCAGCGATGATGCGAGCCTTAGACTTTGGGCCGTATCATTCAAATCCGCTATGTCTGTCCAAGGCTCTGGTAGGCGACGACGTTGTCGTAGTTAGGAGCTTGGAGGTGTCGGCTCGACGCACGGGTTGTCCGGCAGGTACGTTAGTCGAAATCCACCCCAGCCACTGGCGTGTGGCAACAGATACGGAGGATGTTGATGTCTCGTTTGGCAGCGCGGATGGTAACGCGTTGGACGCGCGTGTGCTTGCGAGGGATTTCGATCTGGATGTGGGGGATTGTCTGCCAGTTTTAGGCGATGATCAGGCGCGGAGCATAACTGTCGCCCACGAAATGTTGGCGCCTCAAGAGCGTTTTTGGCGACAGCGGTTTGAGCGGTTCAAGACATTGCAGTTTCCTTTTTTGTCGTCTCGAGAAGCTGGAGCTCGCTACAAATGGCAGTCGAGCTCGTGGTTCGTTCCAAGTGGTTTGGCCGAGCTGTCGCCGACCGATCGTGCGGAATACCTGATAAGCGCGTGGCTCATCTATCTCGCCCGCGTCACCGGCCAATCAGAGCTTCAGTTGGGATGGACTCCCGCACCGAAAAGTTCGCGAGCCGGGTTGAAGATCATAGACGCGCTTGTCGCTTCTGTCGTGCCAATGGAAATTACCATTGACCTCGGTCATGGTTTTGCTGCGGTGCGCAAAGTGGTGGCGGCCGAGTGCGCTCAGCTGAGGGAGTACGATAGCTTTGCGCGGGATCTTATCGCACGTTGTCCGTCGTTGGGGGGTATTGAGCTGCTACGATCGCGCAGACCATGGCCGATTGGCATCACGGTTGTGGCAAATAGCTGTTCTGCTACCGGTGTTAGCCTGAGTTCAGAGGCAATCCTATCCGGTGAATTATTGACGTTTGAGGTTTGTGCTCTAGACGGGCGCTTTCGATTGCACTTTGATGCAAGTCGCTTGGTGGCCGACCAGATCGACCGCATCACGCAGCATCTGCAAAGCCTTTTGTTTGAGGTGGCTGCCGATGCGCATCGGCCGGTGCAACGGATTGGACTGTTGCCGTTCGACGAACGGGTGTACTTGCTAGAGGAGCTGAACCGGACGGCGACGGCCTATCCGTCGGATCGGTGCATCCACGAGCTGTTCGAGGCACAGGTCGCCAAGGCGCCGGACGCGGTGGCGGTGGTCCATGAGGACGAGCGCTTGAGCTATGGCGAGCTCAATGCGCGGGCGAACCGGCTGGCGCATCATCTGATCGGGCTCGGGGTGAAGCCGGACCAGCCTGTGGCGATCTGCCTTGAGCGCGGCGTGGCGATGGTGGTGGGGCTGCTTGCAATCCTCAAGGCGGGTGGCGCCTATCTGCCGTTGGATCCGGCCTATCCGTGCGCACGGCTCAAGCAGGTTCTTGAGGATGCGCAGCCGCAACTGTTGCTGGCCGATGCTGCGGGACGATCCGCGCTGGGCGCCGATGCGCTGGCCGATCTGACGGTGGTCGATCTCGAGACGGCGACATCGGCCTGGGCGAAGCTGCCGGCCTCCGATCCCGACCCGCGTGCGCTTGGCCTGACTTCGCGCCATCTCGCCTATGTGATCTACACCTCGGGATCTACCGGCACTCCAAAGGGCGTCATGGTCGAGCATCGAAGCTTGGTCAACCACACGATTTGGCAGGCGGATAAATTCCATTTCACTACCCACGACGTTTTCTTGCAGCGAACCTCCCCCGCGCTTGATGCCGCCGTATGGGAGCTATGGACAGCCTTGTCGATTGGGGCGCGTTCAATTCTTCTTCCTCGCGACCTGCAATTAGATGTTCGAAAACTTTTAGAGCTACTGGATAAGTATGGTGTCACTGTTCTGCAATTGGTCCCGTCGCTTCTTGCAGCATTGCTTGCGCTTACCGACGTTGAGCAAAAGTATATCGGTTCTTTGCGTTTCACATTCTGTGGTGGAGAGCTTCTTAGAAAAGAATTAGCGAGCAGATGGTTGCAATTGACATCTCAGCCGCTTGTCAATCTCTATGGACCAACTGAGGCGACGATTGACGCGGCTGCTTGGCATTATTCCGCTGGATTTAATAGGTCAGTTGTCCCGATCGGCCGACCGATTGCGAACACGCGGATTTATCTGCTGGACGGTCATGGCGAACTTGTTCCGTTTGGGGCGATCGGAGAGCTTTACATTGGCGGGGCGGGGGTCGCGCGTGGCTATCTGAACCGGCCCGAACTGACGGCGGAGCGGTTCTTGGCCGATCCGTTCAGTGGTGAGGTCGGCGCACGGATGTACCGGACCGGGGATCTCGCGCGGTACCTGCCGGACGGCAATCTGGAGTTTCTGGGCCGCATCGACGACCAGATGAAGATCCGCGGCTTCCGGATCGAGCCTGGCGAGATCGCGGCGCGGCTGGTTGAGCACGCGTCGGTGCGCGACGCGGCGGTGGTTGCGTGCGAGGATCGCAGCGGCGAGAAGCGTCTGGTCGCCTATGTGGTTACGGCTGCGGAGCATGCCGGCGAAGCCGAGGAGACTGAACTTGCCGGCACGTTGCGCACCCATCTTGGTGCGCGGCTGCCCGAGTACATGGTGCCGAGCGCGTTTGTGCGGCTTGCGGCGCTGCCGTTGACGCCGAACGGCAAGCTGGACCGCAAGGCGCTGCCCCCGCCAGAGGATGATGCGTATGCGCGGGCAGCCTATGAGGCGCCGCGGGGCGAGATCGAGATCGCGCTGGCGCAGATCTGGGCCGAGCTTCTGGGCCTGGAACGTGTCGGCCGGCACGACAACTTCTTCGAGCTGGGCGGGCACTCACTGCTGGCACTGCAAGTGCTTGAGCAACTCCGGCGGCGGGGTCTTACCCTCGAACTTTCCGCGCATATCGCGAGTCCCCGCCTCGACCAGTGCGCCGAGAAAGTGCGCTCGCGATCAAAGGACGGTCGAAAATCTGCGGGCCAACTCATTTCTCTTCGAGTCGCCAAGAGTCGGCCGCTTATCCTCTGTCACGCGCGTGGCGGAGGCCTGAGCATCTATAATGACCTCGTGCGGGCGTTGCCACCTACGCAAAACATCTATGGTATTCATGCCCTAAACTTCGGTCACGAACTCGCGAGGGTGCGTTCGATTGACGAGATAGCTGAAGTCTATGCTCGGGCCATTCTTCCAGTGCTACCGGACATGGCTTGTACGCTCGCCGGATGGTCTTTTGGTGGTGTGCTCGCCCACGCCATCGCTGGGGTACTTATTTCCGCACACGTGAGGGTCGATTTTGTGGCTATGATCGATAGTGCCTATCCGTCGGTCCTAGAAGCGCCTCTCAGTCTCTCCATGGACCAGGAATGGTCTGAATTCCTTATATTCCTTGCGGAGGAGGGTGGATTGTCGCCTCAACACGGTGCAACGACCGAAATTCGGCCAGCTGACTTCGCAGCGCTTGCTCTCGCCCTCTCGGGTGCATGGAAAATTGGTGCACCCGCGCTTGAGGAAATCTTCCAAGTGTTCGTTCGCCATATTCGCGCGGGCAGACTCTACGTACCCAAGAAGGTTTCGGCGCTCGGCGTCTCTTACAATCAGAACTCCGCCAACACAGCAACTTCATGGCGCGCTGTCTTCGATAGCGTCATTGAAGCGCCGCCTCTTCCTGGCGACCATCGCTCGCTTCTGAAGCATCCAAACGTAGTTGTCCTCGCGGACGACCTCTCAAATCGCCTGTTCGCCGACGCTGTTCTCCATTCGTCCACCATTGAATAAAAGCCGTGGCGGACTCAGTCACGAGCCAGATCGGGTCCTGGGCCCCTGTGCCGGAGGAGATCAGGCTTTCGAGGTCGCGGGCAAGATCACTCTTCGCACGAATTTCGCCTGTAACCGACCTGAGCTGCTGATTCCGCTCGATGTTGCACGCGCCGCCGCCGACCGGGCATGCTCCCGGCGCCGTTTTCCACGTCTAACTCGATCTGCGCCCGTACTTTGACGGGGGGAGCGGCCGGGTAGGGCCGGCCGGGACAGGTCTGAGCGTCCGATGTAGGAAACCTGCGCAAGCTAGCGGCGGACGGCCAAAGATGACGCGCGACGGGATTTAAGTGGACTTAGGCGGCCGTCCGAATGATCTCGAATCGCACCGCCTTTTCCGGGGGGATCATCAAAACGGCCCCCTGACTCGAACCCCGACTTTCAATACGGCTGTCCTCGCGACGCGAGGCGCCTTGGTCACGGTCCATGAAGCCGCACTCCCGTTTGGATAGCGAGACTAATACGCGGCGCGAACGAAGCGCTATAATCGTGCGACGAATGCCCATTTTCGGTCGGATAAGTCCAGGGGTGCGACCGCTAAGTCATTGATTTTTTCTCAACCCGGCGCTGTCTCTTAACCAGCGGGTCCTCGGAATTCATGCGACAAGCTTCGGGATTTCGTGCTCGATCAATCGCAAGAAATGAGTACGGCGAGCCCCTACAACCATCGATTCTTGAGCTACCAGCGACGGCGCTCCCGAAGGGGCGCCGTTCGCATTTTGGGCCCCATTTCGCAGCGATCGGGTGTTGCGCCTCCAGGATTTGAACTATCGTGGTCCAATATCGCTGGCGAGGTTGTCGTGAAGAATGCCGGTAAGCGTTCGAGCAAAAGCTCATCAGTTGATGCCCACCATTTGCAATACTGGTAGCGGCTTAGTCAGTCCCGACAGTGTTTGCTAACGTTTGTCGCGATGATAGGGCTTTGAGATCGTCGAGATGCCTGATTGGAGGGCAACTTGGTTAGATCAAATTGATGGACTTCGGTCGCAAGGCGCTTCGCGGGAGCTAAAAGGTGATCTGTCACGGCTTGCGCAGCGACCGTCACTCCATCCCAAGGTAGTAACGCTACTCGATTCCCATATTGTCATCGGTGACCAGCGTCTTGCCTGCAGTTGCCTTTAGGATGTGCGGGCATGCCTCGATCTCGGGACCATCCTGACGATAGTCGTCGATCAGTTCGATCAGCCGATCGCGGTCGGCTTTGCTGGACGTAAACTTGGGGATGCCATCGATGCGGTAGATTTCCAGCGTTCGGCGCCAACGAGCATAATCCCAATCGATCCGCATCCGCGACACGACCATGTGGTTCATGAACCGGGCCCCGTAAGGGAAAGCGATGCAGCCCGTTCGCTGGACACGTCGCGAATCGGTGGTGTTTTAGAAGAAGATGCCATCTGGCTTCAGATGTTGCTTCACAAGGGTCCAATAATTCAGACGAGAGCAGATTTGTGGCGTTGGCGCGGAAACGCCATGTCGTATTGGAGATGACTGCATCAAAATGCGCGTCCGGATGATGGCCGAGCCAACGGCGCCCATCGTCCTCGATGATCTTGTCCTTGGGATTGTTCAAGATCGATTCGACGTTGTCGTGTTCCGCAATCAATTCGAGATAGCCGCGATTGATCATCCACGACTGTGAGCGAGGCAAGATTCGGTTGTTTGCGATAATCTGGCCCACGAGCCGGAGGCAAGGCCGATCATCGGCACGTCTCGCGGCGCACGATGGAAGAGGCCCAGCGCGTAGGGGCGGATAATGCTGTTGCGGTCGGATTTTAGATCTGTGTTGAAGCGGCTATCGTACATGCTATTGCCGAATAGCCTGCCATCGATATCGACCGTAATGATCCCACTGTGGTTCTCGACCATATCCGCGAAGTCATAGTCGGAGAGTGTCCTCGCCTGCAGATTCTCCAGTAGGCGAGGGCTCAGCAGAGCAATCGTGACAATGTCAAGCACCAGAATTGCAACGGCGACGCCGCCGAGACGACTCGTTCTTGCTCAGGCACTTGTTGAGCCGCGATCAGCGCGACTGCGCACATCGTGCCGCCAACAAGCAAGATTGCCGCAATCTGCCGAATCCCAAGATGGATTCTCGTTGAACTCGCCATTGGCGCGGAGTCTGGCCATGAGGTTTTCGGGAATGAGAGGAATGATTGTTTTTCCTTTCTTGGTTCGTTGGTTTTCGCTGCGGGCACAGGCCCGCGCATGAAACCAATGGACAGCCTCTTTCGGGGTAGCGGGCGCCAGCAGAAAAGACGAGACCCGCCGTGAGTTTGCACGAGGGGCCCCACACAAAAGAAAAATGTGAAGTGTGGGTGAGACGCGGAGGCCGCGGGGATCTGCTTGCGCTCCAGCGGAGAGGTGTCCCCTCAGGCTGAAAGGCGCGCGATAGCGCGATCGGCAAACGGCCGTTACCCGCAAGGGCCGAGACACGGGCGAAGCCTGCGTAGCCGTAGCTCGGGTCGCGTTAGCGACTAGGACGTGGCCGCCGACGCGCCAGCGGCGGCGGATGCCCCATGCTGATTGCTATTGCGGACCGGCGGCTGGTTACTATCTCATGGCCTTATGCCTGAACTCATGCCCGAGCACGACCTTGTTGACGCGGCCTTCACGCCCGAGCGGCTGAACGCGATACCGATGGACGAGCGCGCGTCGGAAGAGATGCGGGCGTTCTCGCGCCGCCGGCACGATGATGGTGCGGCCCACGTGACCTGGTGGCTGTGGCGCACGCAGGAGAAACATGCGCTCACCTCGCTGAAGCCGTCGCAGGGCTCGATGTTTTTCCTCGACTGCGGGCGGGGTCCCTTCGCGGTCACGGCGGCGCATGTCTATGAGGGGTTTCTTGAGGACCGGGCCGAACGCCGGGTCCGCGGTTGCCAGATTGGGAATGTCGGGTTCAACCCCGAGGAGCGCCTGATCGCGTCGGGTAAAAATCAGGGCATCGACATCGCAACCTTCCGGGTCACGCCGGAAGAAATCGCAGCCACGGGCAAGCGCATCGTGCAGGGCACGGATGGGTCATGGCCGCCGCCGCCGAACATCGGCGAGGCCGTCTTCTTCGGCGGGTTTCCGGGTGATGAGCGCATCCCCATCGCGGCGCATGAGATTTCATTCGGGCTGCACAGCGCCATGGTGCCGCTGACCAGCCACACCGACTACCAGCTCTGCTGTCAGCTCGACAGGGAGTCCCGCGTCGATGTGCGCGGGCTCGGGCTCCCGCCGGAAGGGTATGACCTTGGCGGGGTCTCGGGCGGGCCGATGCTTCAGCCCGTCTATCGCGACGGCCGCTGGGGCTGGCGCCTCGTGGGCGTGCTGTCGGAAGCGGTCGCCGCGGGCAGCTTCGAGCGGGTCACGGCCGTGCGGGCGCATTTCCTTTTGCCGGATGGCAGGCTCTCGCGGTGAAGCTTTGCAAGGTCATCGTTGGCATGGGCCCACCATTGGCGGGATGCCGGGCGCGCCGTATATAGGTAGCATCATAAGCGAGCCCCGCGATCACCATTTCATTCCGGCGTTCTACCTTTCCCAATGGGCGGGTCCGAACGGCAAGTTGATTGAGTATAGCCGCAAGCACGGCAAGCTCATCGCAAAGCCGGTGGGTCCGCGCGCAACCGGGTTCGAGACGGACCTTTACGAATTCGCCGACCTGCCGCCGGAGCAGCGGCAATATCTTGAGAAGGTCTATTTCAACTATCTCGACCGGACGGCCGCCGATGGGCTGGATATTCACCTGGGTCGCGCATCAACCTGGACCAATGAACTCGTGAACGCGTGGTCTCGTTTCGTCTTCGGGACTCATTTCCGCCACCCGCATGCGATGCCGGAGTTGCGCGCGGCGGCGAAGGCCATCTGGGAGGGAAGCGGCGTGGCGCTTCAGGCCGAATGGGACAAAATCAAGCCGGAGAACGCGCCCGCAACATTTGACGAATACCTTGCGACCGTTGATCCGTTTACGGCGGCGAAGATGCGCGTCAATCTCATCATCAAGAACTTCGACAACGAGACGCTCATCGTGCATATGAACCAGATGCACTGGGGTGTCCTCGATGCTCCGGCGTCGGCGGGGCGCATCCTGACCTCGGACCGGCCGGTCTGCATCGACAAGCTTGCCCGGCCCGACGGGGTGATATTTCTCCCTATCAGCCCAACCAAACTGTTCCTGGCCGCAAACGACGAAAAGTCGCTCAAATTGGTCGCGGCGCAGAAGCCGCTTGACATGGTCGAGCGGGTGAACCGGTTTGTCGCCGGGCGCGCGCGCCGGTTCGTGTGGGCGGACAGCGAGGCGCAGGAAAATTTCGTGGGCGCCACGATGTCAACGGAGATGGAGCCGCTGCCGCTCTTCCCCAACATCGGCAAATATCCAAGCGCCGCTTGACCCCGCCACCGTGCCGGCCGATTTGCCTTACCGGGCAGGTGGCTTTCGCGGTTGGATGCTAGAAACAGCAGGACGTGAGCGTAAAATGAAGGCCGACAATATATTTGATATCCCGGATTTGGACGCGCCCATTTACCACATCTATTCGAAGCACTGGTTTCTTGATCTGCTCAAAACCGGAGAGAACGGTTTGGTCAAGCCCCGGATTTGGGACGACCCGTTCGAGAACTTCTTTCTGCGTTCCGAAGTAACGGGGCCGGCTGGCGAGAAAATCTCAATCGAAAACCTCGCCGAGGATTGGTACGGCCAGTGCTGGACGCTGAATGCGGACACGGATGCGATGTGGCGCATTTACAGCCCGGATAAGGACGGCATCAAGGTGCGGACGACGGTCCGCAAATTGTTCGACAGCTTCTATGACGCGCGCGATACCTTTGCCGACCTGAAATATCTAATCGGCAAAGTTCAATACAAAACCGAAGCTGAAATCGCGGCGCTGATGGGGCGGACTACTTTTGCGAACATCGCCTTCGGTGGCCAAGCGACCGGCTTTGCCCGCTTGCTCAGCATCAAGCGCGAAGCGTTCATACACGAAAATGAAGTGCGGTTGCTTTTCCAGGACCTTGATCCCAAGCGCGCCAGCGGTGTCGCTGCGCGCTTTGGGTTCGATGTAAACAAGGTTTGTGACGAGGTCGTCCTCGATCCACGGCTCGACCAGGCGGGCTTTGATGCCTTGGAGTCCGAAATCAAAAGCGCGGGTTGCGCGATCCCCATCTCCCAGTCGACCTTATACCGGGCACCAAAGTTCAACCTTGCGCTGGAATGACCCAGACGGCGCTCCTTCGAATCGAAAGACGAGACATTTAGGGTCTGTACCTAATTAGCGAGTTCTGATTCCCTCGTGCCAAGTTGATTCGGCACGGGGGACTTCGATGCGCAAAGGACTGTTCTGGCTCAACGACAAGCAGTGGGCTCAGATAGAGCCGCATCTGCCAACGAACCAGACCGGCCCGGCGCGCCAAGACGATCGACGCATTATCAGCGGTATCATTCACATGCTCCAGTGCGGCGCACGCTGGCGCGATTGCCCGTCCGACTATGGCCCTTACACGACGATCTATAATCGGTTCAATCGCTGGGCTAAGCGCGGACATTGGCAGGCGATCTTTGAAGCGCTCGCCCGCTGCGGCAAGGACCGAGTGGCTTTGTCGATCGACTCC
>NZ_JADPJC010000053.1:90000-299225 GCF_023073215.1 Bradyrhizobium sp. 35 | reverse complement strand
AAGGTTGCGAACCCCTCATCTCAAGACAGGACGCCTCGTTGCGCTATCCTCTCAGCCGCGCTGCCGGCCGTCGTGCCTACCGCGCGAGCGGTTTAGTCCTGTGGCGGTTATCGGCGTCAGGACAAGCTGATGAGCATGTCCGCTAAGGGCCGCCTGACCGGGGACATTGCATGGCCGCGACCGCCACTGAGCGGCCTTACTGTCTTGTGTGGTGCTTGAGAACAGTGACGCGCCGATCTCTGTGCCACACTTCTAAATCGTGGCCGTCGAGCAGCTGTCTCGCTTTGGCTGTGGCCTCGTCGTCGTTGGCGCAATCGATCTCATGAACGCCGCTGATCCGCCCGTCCTCGCCCATGATATAAGCGCGGTAGTCCATCGCACGCCTTCCCCGTTGGGAACATTTTACCTCCCAGTTACGGGCGCGGCCTTAACATAGATTAATCGATGTCGTGGGTGCCCTCAATCGTCGCAATGAGCTTCTGGCACTTGAAGGTGCGGACAGTTTTGAAGGAGCGTGTATCGAGATAGCTTTGGACCCGCAGCAATCGGCCATCGCAATGCCGGCAATCCCCAATTGATATGGACTATCGTTGTACGGGCGAGCCTCGCAGGTCAGCTTCGGGTCACAAGCCATCGATCATGCCCGAGGTGGGAGACTTCCGCTTTGCGTTGGTAAGCCGACATTTATGAGTACGTCCTACCCCTGCTTCCCCGCAATAATCTCCTGCAGCGTCGCCACATGCCGCGCGAACGCTCCGCGCCCCGCAGCGGTCGCGGTCACCGTGGTCTGCGGCTTCTTGCCGACGAAGGCTTTCTCCACCGACACGTAGCCCGCCTTGGCCAGCGTCTCGATATGCGCACCGAGATTGCCGTCGGTGGCGCCGGTGAGCTTTTTCAGCCGGGAAAATTCCAATCCTGCGGTGGCCGGCAGCGCGTTCAGTGCCGCCATGATCTTCAGCCGCAACGGCTGGTGGATGATGTCGTCGAGCTCGGCCATCAGATCCGCCGCATCCAGAGGCCGCCGAGGATCAGGCCTCCGCCATTGACGAAGGCCATCCAGAGCGGGAACGCCTCGCCGATGTAGAAATAGCCGATCAGCGTCAGCGCGGAGATACCGAGACCGATCGCCATGAAGGCATAGCCGAACCAGAGACCCGCCAGCGAATAGAACAGCATGAAGTAGAGCGGCCAGAACGTGCCCAGCTGGCGCGGACCGAAATGACCGATCACGTTGGTGCAGAGATAACCGAAGGCGAAGAACAGCGCGAACACCAGAAGCAGTCTGATGTTGAAGGCGGCGCCATGGGGGTGATGCGGCGGATTGAGAATGCGCAGCACCACCAGACCGCCGGCGCCCAAAACGTCCACGGCAACCCAGGCGTAGCCCGCATAGACCGGCCAAAGCCAGGTCACGAGATTGCCCGCGAACACCAATGCGCCCCACCAGACGGCGGCGTGGCTCGCCAGCTCGTAGAGCTGCGATTGCTTCACGCGCTGGACGATGTCGTCGATATCGGCCAGCGCCGCGGAGGCTTCCTTGCTGTCGATCATGACTGCCCTGTCCCGCGCGTCGCCACATCGTCGGCGATGACCGAGATCGCCTTCGGGTTGGTGACGATGCCCATGTGGTTGATGCCGTCGATGATCTTGACGTCGACCGATGGCTTCACCGCCTGCACGGTTTCTGCATATTTATCCGAGATCATCATCTCGTCCTCGGCGCCGCCGAAGATCGTGACCGGACGTGTCGCCGCCGGAAGATCGAGGCGATAGCCGCGCGTCGCGAAATTGCGCGTCAGGCGGTCCGAATAGGTGGCGACGAGATATTTTGCCGAACTCGCCGGCACGGCGAGCGCGAGCACCGGAAGCTGCGAACAGCAGTCGATGCCGATCTTGCGCAGCGTGGCCAGCGCGAAGAAGCGCGGCAGGTCGACATTGGCCCAGCCGCCGGCATGCGGCTTGTTGGTCGGCGCGTCATAGCCGAGATAGGGTGCGAGCAGCACGGTGCGCACGAACATGTCCTGCATGATCGGCGTCGCGGCGACGCGCAGCGAGAAGCCGGCGCCGGCGGAATGGCCGATCAAGGTGAGCGGCAGCTCCGGCGCGGTCTTGCGGATTTGAGCGACGAAGTCGACGAGGTCGTCCTCGAGCTGGCCGACATAGCCGATATCGCCGCGCGTGCCGGAGCCACCATGGCCGCGGATGTCGAGCGCCCAGGTCTCCACGCCGCGCGCGGCGATGGCATGGGTCAGGGCATGATTGACGGTGCCGCTGGAGCCGGACGAGCCGTGGATGAAGATCGCGCCACGGCCGGTTGCAAGACCATTGGCAGCGTAGTGGCGGAAACCGATCCAGGTGCCGTCGCGGGCCTGGAAGCGCTCGAGCGGAGGCAGCGTGGACCAGTCTATCCCCTTCGATGAGTCGGAGACCGACTTCATCTCCGGCGGCCGCTCCAGCGGCGTTGCGATCATGGCAGCCAGGATCAGCGCCACACAGCCGACCGCACACAGGGCCCATTTCAGCCCGTTCACAACGCCGCGCAGCACTCGAATTGCCATGATCTACTCCTCTCAGCCTATTCAGCTATAGAGAACTCTATATTGCAGAGTACTCTTTTGGTCAATACCCGGATTGGCGCGGCGCTGCAAAAATCCTTAACGTCGGGTCTGATCCCCACATGCCGAATCGTTTGCCGATGCCTTCAGCGGAACCCCTGCTCAACACTCCCGAATTCACCGTCTCGGAGCTCTCCCAGTCCCTGAAACGGACGGTCGAGGACACCTATGGCCATGTCCGGGTCCGCGGCGAGATCTCCGGCTTCCGCGGGGCTCATTCGTCCGGCCATTGCTATTTCGCGCTCAAGGACGAGAGCGCCAAGATCGAGGCGGTGATCTGGAAGGGCGTGCACGGGCGCATGCGCTTCAAGCCCCAGGAGGGGCTCGAGGTCATCGCCACCGGCAAGCTCACGACCTATCCGGGCTCCTCGAAATACCAGATCGTGATCGAGGCGCTGGAGCCGGCCGGCATCGGCGCGCTGATGGCGCTGATGGAGGAGCGCAAGCGGAAGCTCGCCGCCGAAGGCCTGTTCGACGAGGCGCGCAAGCAGCTTCTGCCGTGGCTGCCGGAGGTGATCGGCGTGGTGACCTCGCCGACCGGCGCCGTGATCCGCGACATCCTGCATCGGCTGGAGGACCGCTTTCCCCGCCATGTGCTGGTGTGGCCGGTCAAGGTGCAGGGCGAAGGCTCGGCCGAGCAGGTCGCGGCCGCGATCCGCGGCTTCAATGCGCTGCCGGAGGGCGGCAGGATTCCGCGCCCCGACGTGCTGATCGTCGCGCGCGGCGGCGGCTCGCTGGAGGACCTGTGGTCGTTCAACGAGGAGATCGTGGTCCGCGCCGCGGCCGAGAGCATGATCCCGCTGATCTCGGCCGTGGGGCACGAGACCGACATCACGCTGATCGATTTCGTCGCCGACAAGCGCGCACCGACGCCGACGGCGGCGGCCGAGATGGCCGTGCCGGTGCGCAGCGATCTCTTTGTCGAGGTCGGCGATCTCGGGCGACGTACCCGGTCCTGCTGGCAGCGCGGCCATGAGAGCCGCCGCAGCGAGCTGCGTGCCGCCGCGCGCGCGCTGCCGGCCGCCGGCGATTTGCTGGCGATCCCGCGGCAGCGGCTGGATTCGGCGGGTGCGTCCCTGCCCCGCTGCCTCAAGGCCAACACCCACGCGCATTTCCGAAGGTTCACCGCCGCAGGCGCCAAGCTGACGCTGCGGGTGCTGCACGGCCAGATCGCGCAGGCTGATCATCGCCTCACCGTGTGCGGCGAACGGCTCGGCCTATCCGCACGCTCGCTCTTGCGGCGGCGGCGCGACCGCTTTGCCGGGCTGGAGGTGCGCTTGCGCGCCTCAAAACTGTCCAATGCGCAGGCGCAGCGCAACGCGATTCACCGCCAGCGCGAGCGCACGCATCGCCTTGCCGAGCGCGCGGGCCGCGCGCTGGTGACGCTGTTGCAGCGGCTGGATGCCCGCGTCGAGAACAGCGGCAAGCTGCTCTCCGCCTTGTCCTATCGCGGCGTGCTCGCGCGCGGCTTTGCCCTGGTGCGGGACGAGGCCGGCCATCCGCTGCATTCGGCGAATGAGATCGGTCCCGGCGCACGGGTCGAGATCGAGTTTGCGGATGGCCGTGTCGGTGCGACCGCGGATGCGGATCGGCCCGCGGCTGCAGCGAAGCGCGCGCCGGCGCAAGCGAAGCCAGCCGCGCAGGACGCCAAGCCTGCGCCGAAGCGCGTGGGCAAGCCGGTGGATCAGGGGAATTTGTTTTAGGCGGAGGGCGGCGTTCCACCCTGGCTGTCATTCCCCGCCTTGTGCGCAATTGCGCACAGGAGCGGGGAATCCAGTACGCCGCGGCTTCTCGATCCATCACAACCGCCTCGGCGTACTGGATCGCCCGGTCAAGCCGGGCGATGACAGTGAGTGTGTGGGACGCGTGTCACGAACTCGCTGTCGTAGCCCGCATGAGCGTAGCGACATGCGGGAGTAGCGGCCCCGGATATCGCTACGCTCATCCGGGCTACAAGACTGCGCGTCTCAGCGGCAGGACAATCCCGCGTCGATCGTGGTCCAGAAGCCGCAATGTTCCGGCGCGCGTTGCGGCGCGCCGGCATGGGCTTCAAACAGGAAGACCGCGACGGTGAAGACGATCAGGGCGGAGGAGAACAGGACGAAGCGGTTGCGCATGGGATTGCGTTTAATCGACATCGTGGTCGAATGATGGCGTCGTCACGGGCTGAAACCACAACGGCGCGCGATCCGTAGAGTCACGGTCGGCCATTTTCCGTGCAGGGCGGTGGTCGATGCGGGGCTGTCCGCTGTTGTTCCCTTCGGCGGCCCCGCCTTCGCTTCTCACGAGCTACGGCGCGGCGAGCCCGCTCGCCACATGTAGCCCGCATGAGCGCAGCGACATGCGGGACAGGCCTACCCGGATATCGCTACGCTCATCCGGGCTACGGCACTGCCATCACCGCGCCAGCCACTCCGCCACTTCCTTCTGCGACTCCGCGCGCGCTGCCGCATCGGTGCCGAGATGGCCGTGCTCGGGCGCGGCGGCGTCGGTGCTGCCGCTCGCTGCGTGCAGCGGCGTGTTGGCGCGGTCGAAGTCGTGATAGGCGCCGGGATAGACCACGATGCGCGCGAGCGCGCTGCGGCCATGCGCGCCCTCGACCATCTGGCGGCAGGCCGGCGGCGACGAGACGTCGTCATTGCCGCCGATCAGCACCAGCGTCGGCACCCGTGTGCTCCACCCGAGGCCGGCGGAAATCCTGCAGTCCGGATAGAACGCGATCGCGGCGCGGAAATCCGGACCCGTCTCGCGCGCAAGGTTTTGCGGACGCACGGCCCAGAGCAGCGCGCTGGCGCCGTTGGCCCAGCCCATCAGGCTGACACGGTCGCGCGCAACCCAGCTCTGCTTCATCAGCCAGGCGCGCGACGCCGCGATATCGGTGACGCGTTCGCGCCGCGCCTTGACGTGGATCTCCTTGACGCGGCATTGCGGCCCGAGCTCGCGCGAGCCGTAGCTGTCAGGGAGCAGCACGGCGTTGCCGGATTTGAGCAGCCGCTCGGCCCATTCGCGATAGCGCGGCAGGACGGAATCGGAATGGCCACCGAGGCCGCCGCAGCCGTGGAGCGCGATCACGGTCGGAAACGGCCCGGTGCCCTCGGGCTTGTAGAGCTGCGCATGCAGCACGCCGGACGCCAGCGGAATCTCGACCGGCTGCGGTGCCGGCGAGCCGTGCGCGGCCGAGAGCAGGAAGGTCAGGAACAGGGCGGTGAACGGAAGGCGCATCGAACTTTGCCGTTGGATCCTTCGCTCAAGCACTATCATGCGGAAACGCCGCCAAAACATCACAAACCGGTGGGTTTACCGGGCGGACAAGCCACCCTATCTGTGCTACATCCCGTCCAACACATCGTGCCCTCCCAGGTGATCCCGGAGCGGCCTTCCACGGAGACTTTCGACCGTGCTGAACAAGTTCGGCCCTTCGGGCCATGGCGAAGCGCAGGTGCAGTATCTCGACGGCGATTTCCGCGTGATCTCGCCGGGGACCTTCGTGCGCTGCGCGATCACCGATACGCGCATTCCGCTCGACGAGTTGAAATACTGGAGCGTGGACCTGCAGGAAGCCTACGCCACGCCCGCCGCCGTGCTCGAGCGGCATTACCCGGGCGCGCCCAAGCCGCAGGCGTGAGGCCGCAGCCGCGCGTCTATCGCTGCTCCGCGCCATCCGCGCCCACGCAGGTCTTGATGAAACTCTTCCTGGTCTCGCCGACGATCTTCTGATCGATCGCCTGCTTCAGGCAATCGAGCCGCGCCTGCGCCATGCAGAGCTGCATCTGGTCGCGCTTGTCCTGTCCCTTCAGGCTTGCCGTCGTGGAAAGACACGTCACGCGCTTGGTCGCGGGGACCGGCACTGTGGCGGTGGACGCCGCCGGCGGTGCCGTCTGTGCAAACACCGGCGCAATGATCAGACCCACAAGACTGGCGGCAACGGCGGCGGACGGCAACTTCATCGCATTCTCCTGAGCGTCTGAAAACGATAGGAGCTTGCGATGAATGGCGCCTGAATGGCAGGCTGCTGTCGATGGGCAAAGCGCAGCTGCCCTGCCGGCATAGCACGAGCGGTGCAGCTTTTTCACGAGGCATGTTCGGACGCATCAGAAATGCTGCTCTCACAGCCGAGATGATTTCCGTTATGCCAATCCGCGTTGCATCGAAGAGTGCTTGCACTCCATGGTTAGTTATTTCGCGTTGTGGTTGGATTCTTTGTTGCGATTGGCGCTCTTAGGTTGTTTGACGAAGTCTTGGTGAAACAAAGCGCCGCTATGCTTCATCTTAGGTAACTGGCCCTGCTCTTTTTATCGCACAGACAATCAAGTCAGCCAAGCGGCCACTGAGCTCTGGAATTGGCGCAGTCTGTGAACGGGCTCATATCGAAGAGCCATCTGTCGGGCTACGATCACCTCGAAAATTTGCGGTGGAATATCTGTAATCGAAAATCAACGATGGGGGTGATCATGCCCACCATATTAGACCTGCTCTATCGTGAATATTGCCGCGCCCGCCTCGCTGAAATGCGGAAACAGCTTCTGATCGCAGCTGAACGCTTTGAAGCTCTCGACGCGCATCATCATCCGGATCAGGGTGACGATGAGAGGACGGACGCACAACGCAAGACCGGTCGCCGCGCGCCGAATTGAAGCGGCCCGAGACCGGCGATCTCTCCCCGTAGCAGTGACCAAGCAGTTGGCAACAGTTTGGGAGGCAGCAATGAATACACCCGAGTACTATACCGCCATGGTGGCCTGCGTCTCGTGCCTGACCATTATCGGATTGATGGCCGTTGGGGCGTGGTGAGCATGATTGACTGCTGAACGCCGCGGACGCAGCACGCACCGGACAGCATGGTTCGTCAACGCAGGCTGGAAGGCCTTCGCCTTGCCTCGGTTGCAGACGTGCTTCTTGCTGTGAGGTGAGCGTTGCCGCCGCTTCCTTCGACTGCGGCGGCTTCGCTTTAGATCCGGATGTCAGCTTCCGGGCGGAGTATACGAAGAACGCAGCTTCGCCGCGTTCTGGCGGACCTGCTTGATCTCGTCCTGCGTGAACAGCCGCGTCAGTTTCACGTTCTGCAGGGTGCCCGCCGTGACGGTCAGGCCGGAGATGGCCGGAGCCGCACCCGGATCAGGCACATCGAAAATCACCAACACGCCTGGGCCGTCGGCCGCAACGCTGAACATCGAAATCAGCTTTCCGCCGGCCGCTTCGATGAGTTTTCTTGCCGCCTCCTGACGATCGGTCTTGGGGTTCTCCAAAATGGCATTGAGAGCGCGGGGTGTGTATTGTCCGGTGAGGCAAAAATGCATGGCATGTTCTCCTCTGGGTTTTTGGCAATGACTTTCCCTGCCGTTCCGAACTCGTCGTTACGGCCGCTGCATCTGAAATGATGAAGGTACTGCCCGCCGTGGGCATAAACGCCGTCGATGATTTCCGGGAGTTCGGCACGTCCCGGTGACGGCTCTCATGCGAGGCTACATCAACTCCCGAACGTGCGGAAGGAAATTCATCAGTGCGACATGTCGTCCCGATCAGATCTCGCCCACCTTACGAGATCATCGCCTGGAAAACCGCCGCTCGCGCGCCTTGTAGAGATGATCGCTGATCAATTGCCGAAGCGCAACCGGGTCATCGAACTCGAGCTGCACCGCGAAAGGCACGATGTCATCCGGCACGCCTTCACGGCCGTGCAGGCGAGCAAGATCCTTTTCCGTCGTTACCAATGTTTGCTGCTCGCGCCCCGCCTCCGCAGCGATGGCTGCGATCTCCTCGTTCGAGAACATGTGATGATCGGCAAAGGCGCGCGTGCGCGCGAGGTCGATGCCGCGGGCGCGCAACGTACGGAAGAACCGTTCGGGATCGCCGATGCCGGCGAACGCGAACACCGGCTTGCCCAACAGTCTTGCGACCGCCTCGGCGTCGGGTTTCAGCCGCGCGCGCAGTTCCGGCTTGTTGCGCCTGGCTAGCTCGGCCGCGACATCGTCGGCGGCGCGGCCGCCGCCGATCACGACCAGCGCGTCGGTGCGCGCGAGCTGCGCCTTCAGCGGCGCACGCAGCGGACCGGCCGGAAACACCTTGCCATTGCCGAGGCCGCGCTCACTGTCGATCACGATCAGCGAGGTGTCCTTGAGAAGACGCGGGTTCTGGAAACCGTCGTCCATCAGGATCACGGTGGCGCCTTGCGACTTCGCCAGCACGACGCCGTCGAGACGGTCGCGCGCGACCGTGACGGGAACGTCGCGCGCCATCATCAGCGGCTCGTCGCCGACGTCGGACGCGGTGTGACGCATGCGGTCGACCATTACCGGGCCCCTGAGGCTACCGCCATAGCCGCGGCTGAGCACCACCGGCGTCTCGCCGAGCTCGCGCAGGAGCTTCGTCAGCGCCAGCACGGTCGGCGTCTTGCCGGCGCCGCCGACATGGTAGTTGCCGACGCAGATCACGGGGATGCCGGCGTCGACGCCCGCGCGCAGCATCCGCCGTTCGGTGATCGCGCCGTAGAGCGCACCCAGCGGCCCCAATGCGTACGATTCGAGCGAACGTGGCCGGTACCAGAAGGCCGGCTCACGCATTGGCGGCCCCCATCTCGATCCGCAACTGCAGAAGATAAGGCTCGAGCGCGGTCATGGTGCGGTTGAGCGCGCCGCCGAGATCCTCGACCACGCCGGCGCCCGATTGCTGGATCTTGTGACGCACGGCAGGATCGGCGAGCAGCTGGCCGAGCTGCTTGATCAGCAGCTCCTGCGTGTCGGCCTGGCGCGCACCGCCGCTGTGATCGAGCGCCTCGTAGACGTCGGCGAAATTGAAGACGTGCGGACCATGGACGATGGCCGCGCCGAGCTTGATCGCTTCGATCGGATTCTGGCCACCATGGCGGATCAGCGATCCGCCCATGAACACGATGTCCGAGAGGCGATAGAACAGGCCGAGCTCGCCCATGGTGTCGGCGATATAAACGTCGGTGGTCGCCGTCGGCAGCTCGTCGCGCGAGCGCAGAGCCGGCTTCAGGCCGGACGCCGTGATCAGGCCTGTGATCGAGGAGCCGCGATCCGGATGGCGCGGCACGATCACGGTCAGGAGCTGCGGGAAGAAACCGCTGAGGCTGCGATGCGCCGCCACCAGCATCTCCTCCTCGCCCGGATGGGTCGAGGCCGCGACGATGATCGGACGCCCGCGCGTCATCGCCATCAGCCGTTCGAGCTTGGCAGGATCGGCCGGCGGCGCCGGCACGTCGAGCTTGAGATTGCCCGTGGTGACGACGTCCCGGCCGCCGAGCGCCGAGAAGCGCTCGGCATCGGTCTTCGACTGCGCCAGACAAATGTCGAAACGCGACAGCAGCGCCGAGATGGTGCCCTGCATGCGGCGCCAGCGCGGGAAGGAGCGCGGCGACATCCGCCCGTTGATCAGCACCATCGGCACGCGACGCGCAGCGCCTGCCAGGATCAGGTTCGGCCAGAGATCGGATTCGATGAACAGCGCCAGCGACGGCTTCCAATGGTCGAGGAAGCGCGCGACGTAGCGCGGGGAATCATACGGCACGTATTGATGGATGACGTCGGGCGGAAAGCGCTTTGCGACAATAGCAGCCGACGTGACGGTGCCCGAGGTGAGCAGAATGCGCAGGTTCAGATCGCGCAAGCGCTCGATCAGGGCCGCCGCGGCGAGGACCTCGCCGACGCTGGCGCCGTGAATCCAGACCAGCGGACCGTGCGGTCGCACGTCCCGGGACAGGCCCCGCCGTTCGCCGACGCGCGCGGGATCTTCCTTGCCCTGCTTCAGGCGCCGCTTGATCAGCACAGGCGCGAGCGGCACCAGGCCGCGCGCCAGGCGCCGGTACATCCGCAGCGTCAACGGCAGCGAGCCCGGTAGCGATTTAGGCATCTGCAGGTCCCGGCCGGCCGAGTTGCGCATAGGCGCGGCGGGTCGCCTCGTTCAAGGTCTCCTCCAGCTCGAGCCGCAGCGCTTCCATGGTGGCGGCGTCCGCATCCGGCGGAACGTGGATTTCCTTGATGCCGACCAACGCGCCCCGCCCGAACGGCAGGTTGATGGTGGTGCGGTCCCAGTTCTTGAGCCGGACGAAGCGGCTGGTCGCCATCGCAAAAGGCATGATCGGCCGCCCCGATTCCCGTGCCAGCATGATGATGCCGAGCCCAGCCACGCGCGAGCGCTTGGGGACGTCAGCGGTCAGCGCGACATTACAACCGTCCTCGAGCGTCCGCACCATTTCCTTGAAGGCACCGACCCCGCCTTTGCGGTGAAACGCGCCGCCATGGTCGCCGGAGCCGCGGATGGTGCCGATGCCGAGCCGCTCGGCGGCAATCGCGTTGAACTCGCCGTCGCGGTGACGGGAGATCAGGACCCTGGCCTTGTACCAGTCCTTGTTCTTGATGAAGGGGGTGAGGAAATGCTGGCCGTGCCAAAAGGCGAAGATCGCCGGGATCTGCGGTTCGACGCGGTCATAGACGTCAGGCGGATCGAACGTGAATGTGTTCGTCCGCCAGACCAGACGCAGATATTCGGCCGCCAGGATTCCGACGGCACGCTGAACGAAGCTGCTCCTCAGCGTATTGCGAAGCAGCTTTTTCAACGCGCCGGTTCTTGATTCGGGTCGAGCAGCCGGTGGAGATGGACGATGAAATAGCGCATCTGCGCGTTGTCGACCGTGCTCTGCGCCTTGGCGCGCCAGGCGGCGTGCGCGGTCGCATAGTTCGGATAGAGGCCAACGATCTCAACGTCGTCGAGGTTCTTGAAGGTGTTGTGCTCGAGATCGACGAGCTCGCCGCCGACGACGAGGTGGAGCAGTTGTTGCGGGGCACTATCTGGCATCGGTTCTGTTCCTAACGGGCTGCCCGGCAAAGCAGTGTTCGACAAGCACGAGAAAGCGCTTCACGGCAAGGGGCGGTTTCGAAAATGCGAGACAATGTTCGCATGACGATCGCGACCCGCTGCCACCAGCACCCCATGCGTGACTTGCCGGCGGTTATAGAGGATGGGATCTCCGGAGAGATCGCTCATCCTACCATCGGCTTCCTGCACGATCAAATCCGCCGCCGCAAGGTCCCAATCATGACTGTTGCCGCCCGCAAAAGCCGCATCCAGCGCGCCATGAGCGACCCGGCACAGACGCAGCGCGAGCGAACCGATTCGCGGATGCAGCTTGATCTCGCCCAGTGACGGCTTCAGGCGCTCGACCAGGGGCTTCGGACCCGCGACCCGCGAGAAGTCAAGCTCGGATCCCGACGTCGCCCGCACCGGCACCTCGTTGAGGGTCGTGCCCTGGCCGCGGGCGGCGAAAAAGAACTCTTCGCTCGTCGGCGCGAACACCGCGGCCAGCACTGGCGAGGCATCCTCGACCAGCGCCACGCTGACGCACCATTCGTCATGGCCATTGAGATAGTTGCGGGTGCCGTCGATGGGATCGACGATCCAGGTCATCCGCCGCGACAGCCGCACCTCGTCGTCGGCGCTCTCCTCCGACAGCCAGCCATAGTCGGGCGTCGCCGCGCGCAGGCGCGCTTCCAGGAGATCGTTGACGGCAATGTCGGCTTCCGAGACCGGCGAGGACGCGCCCTTGGTCCACTTCTTCAGCTCGGTGCGGAACATCGACTGCGCGAGTGCGCCCGCCTCCCGCACCGTCTCTTGCAGCAGCGCCGCGTCGCGCGTCAGGATGGCTTCACCGGTTGCGTTCGCGTCAACGTCCGCCAAGCGTCAAACCCTCGATGCGCACCGTCGGCGCATTGACGCCGTAGCGGAACTCGAGATTGTTCGCCGGCTGCATCGACCTGAAGATCTCGAACAGATGGCCGGCGATCGTCACCTCGCTCACGGGATAAGTGAGTTCGCCGTTCTCAATCCAGAAGCCGGAGGCGCCGCGGCTGTAATCGCCGGTGACGCCGTTGACGCCCGAGCCGATCAAATCGGTGACGTAGAACCCCTGCTTGATGTCGGAGATCAGCTCGGCCGGCGTCGGCGTGCCGGGTTCAAGATGCAGATTGTACGGGCCGGGTGACGGCGAGGAGGACACGCCGCGGTGGGCATGGCCGGTGGTGGTGAGGCCGAGCTCACGCGCGGTCGCGCAATCGAGCAGCCAGGTCGTCAGCACGCCTTCGTCGATCAGCGCGATCTTCTTCACGGCGACGCCTTCGGCGTCGAACGTCTGCGAGCGCAGGCCGCGTTTGCGCAGCGGATCGTCGATGATGCGGATGTTGTTGGCGAACAGCTGCTGGCCGAGCGTGTCCTTCAGGAAGCTGGTCTTGCGCGCGATCGAAGCGCCATTGATGGCGCCGACGACGTGACCGACCAGCGAGCCCGCGACGCGCGGATCGAACACCACAGGCACCTTGCAGGTCTCGACCTTGCGAGGATTGAAGCGCGCCACGGTGCGCTCGCCCGCGGAACGGCCGACGATCTCCGGTGACAAGAGGTCTACACCATGCGGCGCCGAGGTGAAGTCGTAGTCGCGCTCCATGCCGGTGCCGTCACCGACAATGGCGGTGGCGGAGATGCCCTGGCTGGACCGCAGATAAGAACCGTGGAAGCCGGTGCTGGTGACGAGCACCATGCCGCCCATGCCGGCGGAGGCCGAGGCGCCGCCGGATTTGGTCACGCCCTTCACACCAAGCGCCGCAGCCTCGGCTTCGAGCGCGCGACGCTCGAGTTCCGAGGTCGCGGGCACGTCAGGGTCGAGCAGATCGAGATCGGGGAAGTCGCGCGCGAGCAGTGCCGGATCGGCAAGGCCGACATATTTGTCGTCGGGCGCGACGCGCGCCATCGCAACCGCTCGCTCGGCAAGCTTGGTCACGGCATCGCCGCTGGTATCATTGGTCGAGACCACCGCCTGACGGCGGCCGACCAGCACGCGCAGGCCGACATCGTCGCCCTCGGACCGTTCGGATTCCTCGACGCGGCCGTCGCGGACCTCGACGCCTTGCGAGACGCCACGCACGGCGACTGCATCGGCCGCATCCGCGCCGGCGCGCCTTGCAGCCTCCACCAGCCGCTGCGCGAGATCGGAGAGCGCAGACTGGTCGAACAGGTCGCGGCTGGCTGTGGACGAATCCTTGGGCGAAAGCGTCGAGCTTGGTGAAGGGTTCACAAACGAAATCCTGTTGGGGCGGGCTGCGGGACCGGAACCCACAGATGTGCCCTGATCGCGCGGACTTCAAGCATTTTCAGCCCACCAAAAGCTCAGATTCGCACCTTGCGCGCAACGTCTCGTCAATCATGCGCGCCAAGGTCTTGTCAATCATGCGCGGCGGTGAGGTTGGATTAACCAGCCTTTTTAAGCGGTTTCGGAAAGGCTCGCGCTAAGGTCCTCGCATCGACCGGGAACATAATCCTGGCGGGGAGAACTAAAGCCGTGAGGCGTCAAACAGCAACAAGCGGGATCGCTCCCGCCGGGTCGAGCCGCTCCCTGCGGCTCGACCCCCTTTCCCTTCCGGTCCGCTTCGATGCGCATGATCCGCGCGCCGACGGATATGTACGGCAGATCGAGCTTCATCGCGAACGTGTCGTGCTGCACCGTGCCGTCCGCGGCATGCGGATGGCAATCAATGTTCGCGTCAGCGACTTCACCGGCGTCGCGCTGCGCGGCAACGACGAGGCCCAGACCCTCGTCCTCGTTCATCGCGATCCCTCGCTCTCCATTCCGCTGCTGGTCAGCGCCGACGGCGACGAACTCGTTGAGGCCTGGGCAATCTGGAGCGAGCTGTTCGCACTTCCGCAGCTCGACGAAGGCGCACGCCAGCCCGCGCCGCGCCGTCGCCGCGCCAACCCGATTCGCGACCGCCGTCCGAAATTTCTGATGCGCCGCCGCACCGGTGTCGCACGGGAGTTGTCGGTGCATCGCGATGAGCGCGAGATCATCGCCCGGAGTTAAGCCGTCCGCATCACCGCGTCGGCCAGCAAACCCGCAAACAACAACAGCCCAGCGTCGCGGTTCGAGTAGAACAGGCGCTTGCAGAGATCGCCATCGCTGATATTCAGCCGCCCGATCTGCGAGGCCAGATGCACGGCGAAGGCCCCAAGTCCGAGCCAGGCCGGCCAGCGCGCATCGCCCGACGCCAGCGCCACGCCGATCAGCAGCACCGCGAGGCCGTAGAACAGTATCAGCGCCTGGTGCGTATGCGCACCGAACAGGCGCGCGGTGGACTTGATGCCGATCAGCGCATCGTCCTCGGCGTCCTGATGCGCGTAGATCGTGTCGTAGCCGATCACCCAGGAGATCGCGCCGGCATAGAGCACGAGCGCGGTGACATCGATCCGCCCGAAGGTGACGGCAAATCCCATCAGGGCGCCCCAGGAGAACGCGAGCCCGAGCACGATCTGCGGCCACCAGGTGATGCGCTTCATGAACGGGTAGATCGCGACGATCAGCAGCGAGGCAATGCCGGTCAGGATCGCGAAGCGGTTGAACTGCAGCAACACCACGAGCCCGATCAGCGCCTGCGCGACCATGAACGCCAGCGCCTGCTTCGCGCTCACCTGGCCGGAGGGCAGCGGCCGCGAGCGGGTGCGCTCGACCTTGTCGTCGAGGTCACGGTCGGTGATGTCGTTCCAGGTACAGCCTGCCCCCCGCATGACGAAGGCGCCGATGAAGAACAGGACGATGGTGAGCGGCAGGCCGCGGACGTCATGGGCCATGCCGGCGGCGAGCGCCGCCGACCACCAGCACGGCATCAACAGGAGCCAGGAGCCGATCGGACGATCGAAGCGGGACAAGCGCAGATAAGGCCGCGCCCATTGCGGCGCACGCGTATCGACCCAGTTGCCGGTGGAATCGGCAACTCGGGCTGACGTGTCGCTCATCGCGTCAGGACGTTGCCGTTGAGTGTGTCGAAGGTGCTGCCGCCCTTCTTACCGGCATTGGCCTCGGGCGGCGAGCCCGAACCCAGCACTTCGCTCAGCGACGGACCGGCCGGTCCGCGCGGCTGGTTCTGCATCTGCTGCGCAACATTGCAGACCTTCGCCGCCATGGCCTCGGTGTTCTTGTGGCCGTCCTTCATCTGCGCGCCGACCTGCGCCGGAATCCCGCACTTCGAGGCATTGGCCTCGATGTACTTGATCATCTTGGTCTCAGCCTGGCTGAAGTTGCGGATCAGCTTGCAGGCCTCGTCAGGCGGGGCGTGACGGTCGCTCGCGGCCTTGATCAGCTTGCCGCGTTTTTCGGCATCTTCGCGCAGAGGCATGAACGCCTTCATGCAGTCCTCGCCGGGACCGGCTTGCGTCGGCGGGGCCGCGCTGAAGGCGCCGGCGCCACCGACAGGAGCGGCGCCATTCACGGGGAAGGAGGATTGCGGCGCGCCGCCGACGGAGGCGACGGGCGCCGAGCCATTGACGGGCGGGAAGGCGGAACTGGTTGGGGCTTGGCCCGGCAGCGGCGCGGGGAAGCCCTGCGCATAGGCACCAACGGCGCCCATCGTGACCATGGCGGCAGTGATCGGAACCATCAAATGACGGATCATCAAGGCAGTCTCTCCGGCAGGAGCTTGCGGGGTTCGGCGTCTTCCCAATTGAAGCGCAACCGGCGTGCTCGCGATTTTACGATTCCCGCCGGACCTTAACAACCCGTTGAATAGGGCGGGAGCGCGGCGCGCCGACGCACCATTTTGGCAAAATTTACCCCGAAAGGACTGCTTTCGGTTAAGAACGGCGGCAAATCGGACCTTTGACGATGCCTTCCCACGATTTCCGCGGCCCCCGCCTGTTCGTCGACGCCCCGCTTGCCCAGGACGGCAGGGTCGAGCTCGACCGCGACCAGAGCAATTATCTCGGCAATGTGCTGCGGCTTGCCGCCGGGGCCGAGGTTTTGGCGTTCAACGGCCGCGACGGCGAGTGGCAGGCCGCCATTGAAGGCCGCAAGCGGCCGGACGGTCTCGTCATCCTCCAGCAGACCCGGCCGCAGGACCGGCTGCCCGACCTCGCCTACATCTTCGCTCCGCTCAAGCATGCCCGGCTCGACTACATGGTGCAGAAGGCCATCGAGATGGGCGCCGCCAGCCTGCAGCCGGTTCTGACCCGATTCACCCAGGCCTCACGCGTCAATACCGAGCGGATGCGCGCCAATGTCGTCGAGGCGGCCGAGCAATGCGGCATTCTCAGCATCGCCACCGTTGCCGAGCCGGTGCCGCTGGAGCGCTTCTTGACCCAGCGCGCCGCTGGCAGGCTGCTGATCTTCTGCGACGAGGCGGCGGAGCTCGAAAACCCCATTCGGAGCTTGCAAGCCGCACGCGCCGGGGAGGGAATCGACGTGCTGATCGGACCCGAAGGCGGCTTTGCCGAGGAAGAGCGGGTCCTGCTGCTGCGGCAGCCGAAAATCCTGCGGCTGGCGCTCGGACCCCGCATCATGCGGGCCGACACCGCCGCGGTGGCCGCGCTGGCGCTGGTGCAGGCGGTGCTGGGCGACTGGGGTGGCGAACGCGGCTAAGGCACGTTGCTATTCGCCTCGTAGCGATCGGTTCAGGGTCTCCGAAGGCAACTCTCCGAAAGCCTCTCTGTAGCTCGCTGCGAATTCGCTGAGATGCCAGAAACCATGCGCAAGCGCGCAGGACTTCACACTCCGGCCTGCTCGGCCGGTGCGCAGTTGCTTGCGTACCGACCAGAGGCGCAAGACCCGGCTATAGCGATGTGGGCTCATGCCGCAGATGGCCCGTGTCGCACTCTGGAGAGTCCGGACCGACACGCCCGCCTGTTCCGCCAGTTCGGTGGTCTTGTGCCAGATCATCAGATCGCGCCGAATCAGTTTTTCCATATCAGCCACGATCCGCCGATAATGCTCGGTGGTGGACGACGCAGGTGCGCTTGCGACACTGGACCAGATCGCCGCATCCATCGTGCTGAGCAGTGACCGTTCGACAATCGTTTGCGAAGCCGGCTCATTCAGGAAGTCCGGGTCATTTGCCGCGGTTTCAAGCGAGATCGAGATCAGACGGCGCAGCGAGGCAAGCACGTCCGGCGCCGGATTCAGCAAATGGCATCCATCGCTCAATTCAGGCAATGGCTCCCGCCCGGATGGACTGAAGTAGACCACCGCCAGCAGACGCCCCTCCGGCTCATGCACCAAGCAATCTGAACCGCCTTTTAGAATGACAACAGAACCGCCGGTCGATTGCCCGTTTATGCGGGCAGAGGTCACGTGATCCATCGGTACCACCACTGCGGCAGCATTGGTGAGCTGATAGCCGCGAATGATCCGGGGGAAGGTTTTCAACAGCGACAGGGTCAGGGTCGGCAAGGTGAGCCGGGCACGCATGATCGCGGTCGTCCCGACAGACAACGGCATGCTCGATGCGCCGGCGTATTTCTCGGTCTCACCGAAATGATCGATGTCATACGATTTGAGCTCGAGCGCCGAGGACGGCTTGAGATCCTGGAACGACATCAAGCGATCCGCCGCTATCTTTTGCATTGCCTCGCGAGCAGGGACTAGACGGCTTTGATCCATGTTCTGCTGCTTACCTGACGTTCTTCGTAGAGACGGCGACTTTAGCGCGGCGCAAACCACCCGGCGCTCTGGCCCCGGCGCGCCGCAGGTCGCGGGGCATTGAGAATGGCACGAACGATCAGAAGGTCGAGTGGATCTAAGTCGTAGTGCCGGAACATCTCGCTAATCAAAACAGCATATAGGCCAGCGTGTGTCGCGCGACCGTTCCGATAACGTCTGTGCGTTGCCGCATGAATCGGAAACCAACTTTCGCATTGTAAACGAAGGCTCTGCGAACGGACCGTCCGCCCTACCCAAATTGAGCATGCGACCAGTGGACACCCTCAACCGGGCCAAGCAGCTCGCGGATGAGGTTACATGTGAGGCAGCGAGCATTCCGGCCAGGCGGCCATTCCTTCGTGGAAGCGGCCCGGAGAGCTCGCTGGCCGAATGAATGAGGGTGAGGCGTCCAACCTAACTCGATCGGCCGCAGCGCGATTAGGTATTATATTACCTAGCTTGGCGACGACGCCTGAATTGGGCTTCGCATCCTCTGCTGACGGTGCGTCGCTCCGGCGCTGTTAAGCGATTGATCCTTTGGAGGTCGAAACCGCTTCCGGGCCATGCTAAGGCCTGCGGCAATTCGTTCCCTGCTTGCCCTGCCCGGTTCCACCGGGACGATGGACCCCGAGATGACCGCGACTGCCACCTCAAATGCTGCCGGCTCCGCCTGGGCGGACACGCTGCTGCTGTCGTTCGCGCAGGCCGGCTATGTCAGGGCCGAGCCCGCCATCCTGCAGCCGGCCGAACCGTTCCTGGATCTCTCCGGCGAGGACATCCGCAAGAGCCTGTACCTGACCACGGACCTATCCGGCGATGAGCTCTGCCTGCGCCCGGACCTGACCATACCGGTGGCCCGCGATTACCTCAGCTCTGGCCGTGCCGGCCAGCCGGCCGGGTTCAGTTATCTCGGCCCGGTGTTCCGCTACCGCAGCGGCCAGAGCAGCGAATTCCTGCAGGCCGGCATCGAGTCGTTCGGCCGCCAGGACCGCGCCGCGGCCGATGCCGAAATGCTGGCGCTGGCGCTGGAGGCGACCGCCGCCTTCGGCGTTCGCGACGTCGAGATCCGCACCGGCGACGTGGCGCTGTTCAACGCGCTGCTCGACGCGCTCGACCTCTATCCGGTCTGGCGCCGCCGCCTGGTCAAGGATTTCAACCGCAAGATCAGCCTGGAGCAAGATCTCGAGCGGCTGGCAGCCGCGACCACCGCGACCCGCAGCGAATATGAGGGCGTGCTCGCGGCGCTCGCCGGCTCCGACCGCAAGGCAGCGCTCGCTTTCGTAACCGACCTCATGTCGATCGCCGGCACCACCAATGTCGGCGGCCGCACCACCGCCGAGATTGCCGACCGCTTCCTCGAGCAGTCGACGCTGAAGGGCGGCGCGCTGCCGCGCGAGGCCATCGCCGTGCTCAAACGTTTCCTGTCGATATCGGGTAACCCCGATGACGCCGTGGCCGAGCTGCGCGCGCTCACCAATGATGCGAAGCTCGACCTCAGTGCTGCGATCGACCAGTTCGAAAGCCGGGTCGGCTTCATGGCCGCGCGCGGCATCGATGTGAAGGCGACGCGCTTTTCCACCGCGTTCGGGCGCGGGCTCGACTACTACACCGGCTTCGAATTCGAGCTGCATCACCGCGGCAACGGCGCCGAGCCGCTGGTTGCCGGCGGCCGCTATGACGGATTGATGACCCAGCTTGGATCGGCCGAGCCGATCCCCGCGGTCGGTTTCTCGGTCTGGGTGGATGCGCTGACCCGGATCGGCCGCAAGGTGGGAGCTTAAGTCATGAGCGCGCCATTCGTTCTGGCCGTTCCGTCCAAGGGCCGCCTTCAGGAAAATACCGAGGCCTTCTTCGCCCGCGCCGGGCTGAAGCTGTCGAAGGCGGGCGGCGCCCGCGACTATCGCGGCACGCTCGCTGGCCTCGACAATGTCGAGGTCGCCTATCTCTCGGCGAGCGAAATCGCCTCGCAACTGTCCCGCGGCTCGGCGCATCTCGGCGTCACTGGCGAGGATCTGGTGCGGGAGACCATCGCGGACGCCGACAAGCGCGTCTCCCTGATCGAAGGCCTCGGCTTCGGCTATGCCGACGTCGTCGTCGCGGTGCCGCAGGCGTGGATCGACGTCCGCACCATGGCCGACCTCGACGACGTCACCACCGGCTTCCGCGAGCAGCATCACATGCGGATGCGGGTCGCAACCAAGTTCATCAATCTCACCCGCGCCTTCTTCCAGAGCCAAGGCATCACCGATTACCGCATCGTCGAAAGCACGGGCGCGACCGAAGGCGCACCGGCCGCCGGCAGCGCCGAGTTGATCGTCGATATCACCACGACCGGCGCGACGCTCGCCGCCAACGGATTGCGGGTGCTCGACGACGGCGTGATCCTGCGCAGCCAGGCCAATCTGGTCGCCTCAAGGGACGCCGATTGGTCGCCGCAAGCGCGGGAGACCGCGCGAATCATCCTCGATCACATCGCGGCGCGGGCGCGGGCCAACAAATACCGCGAAGTCCGCACCCGCTTCCGCCAGTGCGACGCGGCCATGCTCACCGAGGCCCATGAGCGCTTCGGCGTCGAAGCCCCGTTCGGCGGACCGACCTCGTCAGGCATGCTCACGCTGCACTGCCCGCCGGGCCAGCTCTATGCACTCGCGAGCTTCCTGCGCGGGCATGGCGCCGAGACCGTCTCGGTGGTTTCGCTGGATTACGTGTTCGACCGGGAGAACCCGCTGTTCGCCAGGCTCGAGGCGTTCCTGCGGCAGTGAGCCCAAAGTTTGTTGAGCAATTCCGTTCAGCGTAGCGACAGCAAACGGCAGCTACCATATGCTGTTGAGATGACCTTGAACGCCTCTGGAACCTTGATCGATGACGCTGGGCTCTGACGTTTCCGGCATGACGACCAACGCGGCAAGCGCCGCCGCGAAGGGGCTGTCGATTGTCGTCCCGCTCTACAACGAAGCCGCGGGCCTCGCCGCCCTACACCAGCGCATCTGCGATCTCGCAAAGACCTTGCGGCAGCGCTATCGCTTGGCTTGCGAGGTCGTCTATGTCGACGACGGTAGCGCGGACGCGACGCTGTCGATCGCCCGCTCGCTGCCGGCCGACGCGGTCGACGTCCAGGTGGTGTCGCTGTCGCGCAATTTCGGCAAGGAGGCCGCGCTGATGGCTGGCCTCGACCATGCCCGGCTCGGCGCGGTGCTGTTCATGGACGGCGACGGCCAGCATCCGCCGTCGCTGGTCGAGCGACTGGTGCGGCACTGGATCGAGGACGGCTACGACGTCGTCTATACCGCCAAGGCGCATCGCGACAACGAGCCCTTCCTGCGGCGGCTCGCCGGGCGCGGCTTCTATGCGCTGATCAATTGGGGCGCGCGCCAGAAGATTCCCGAAGACGCCGGCGACTTCCGCCTGCTGTCGCCGCGCGCGGTCGCAGCACTGAGGCAGCTGCCCGAGCGCAACCGCTTCTTCAAGGGCCTCGCGAGCTGGATCGGCTTCCGCCAGATCCGCGTCGATTACGAGCCCGCGCCGCGCACCCATGGCGTGACGACCTTCAGCGCCGCACGCCTGCTTGGTCTTTCGATCGAAGGCGTCACCTCGTTCTCGGTGGCGCCGCTGCGCTTCGCCAGCCTGCTCGGCGTGATCCTCGCCGGCGGAGCGTTCCTGTTCGGTCTGTCGATCCTCTGGGAGGTCTTGACCACCGGCAAGCAGGTGCCCGGCTATCCCTCACTCGTGATCGGCCTGATGACGATCGGCGGCGTGCAGCTCATCATGATCGGCATCGTCGGCGAATATATCGGCAAGATCCTCTCCGAGCTGAAGGCGCGCCCGATCTACTTCGTCGCCGAGCACAGTGAAAAGCATTTCGAAACCGAGAAGGCCCAGGACGCTTCAAGCCTGGACGCCTCGAAGAGGACGGCGGCCGAATGAGCGCGGCCGCGCCGCTGCGGCGGATCTGGCTCTGCGCCGACGATTACGGCATCAGCCCGGGCGTCAATCGCGCCATCCGCGACCTGATCGAACGCGGCCGTCTCAACGCTACCTCGGTGATGATGGTGGGACCTGCGGTCGAGCGCAGCGAGATCGAAGCGCTCCAGGCGGCAGCGCAAGCGAGCCCACGCTGCGCGATCGGATTGCACGTGACGTTGTCGGCACCGTTCCGGCCGCTCACCATGCATTTCCGTCCGCTCGACGGCGACATGTTTCTCCCGTTTCCGAAGCTGCTGCGCGCGGGTCTTGCGCGAAGGCTCGACCGCGAGTTCTTTCGCAACGAGGTCAAGGCGCAGCTGGCAGCCTTCGCGAAAGCGTTCGGACGCGCGCCTGACTTCGTCGACGGCCATCAGCATGTGCAGCTCTACCCGCAGGTGCGCGACGGCTTTGTCGATGCGGTGAGCGAAGTCGCGCCAAAAGCCTGGGTGCGCCAGGGCGGCCGCGACCTGCCGCTGATGCAGCGGCTGGCCTCACCGAAAGCCATGGTGCTCGACATTCTCAGCGCGCAATTCCGCCGCCGTGCCGTCAGCGCGGGCCTCAGCTTCAATCCCGGCTTCGCCGGCGCCTATGATTTCACGCGGGCGGCCGATTTCGGCGAGCTGATGCGGCAATTTCTCGAAGGCCTGCCGGATGGCGGCCTCGTGATGTGTCATCCCGGCTTCGTCGACGAAATTCTCACCGGGCTCGACCCGATGACGGATGTCCGCGAACGCGAGCACTCCTATCTCGCCGGCGATGCCTTTGCGCGCCTGCTGACGGACAGCGGCGTCACGCTGGGGTAAAACCGGCGAAGTTTGCGAGAAAGCCGCCCCGCGGGGCAGCTTGTCGCATACCGAAATTTAATCCAGCCGGCACTGTTGGGGCCACAATGGAACCCTACATCTGCCTCGCGCTTGTTTTGCGCGAGGGAGACTGACCATGACGCCGCAGGAACGCCAGCTCGTCGACGAGCTTTTCGACCGGCTTTCGAAACTGGAAAATGCACCGCGCGATCCCGACGCGATCGCCGCGATCTCCGACGGCCTGCGCAAGGCGCCCGGCGCCATCTATGCGCTGGTGCAGACCGTGCTGTTGCAGGACGAGGCGCTGAAGCGTGCTCACAACCGCATCCAAGAGCTGGAGGCGGCGCAGGCGCCCGAGCAGGCGCAGTCCGGCGGTTTCCTGGACACCATGCGCGACACGCTATTCGGCGGGGGCCCGTCGCGCGGCTCGGTTCCGAACGTGCCGCCGCGTGACTCGCGGCCGGTATGGAACAGCGGCCAGGCGAGGCAGCAGCCCCAGCCGGGCTATGGCCAACCACCGTACGGGCAGGCCTACGGCCAAGGACCGGGTCAGGGCTATGGTGCGCCGCCGATCGGCGGTGGCGGTGGCTCGTTCCTCGGCACGGCGGCGGCCGCCGCGGCCGGCGTCGTCGGCGGCTCGCTGCTGCTCTCCAGCATCCGCGGCATGATGGGCGGATCGCATCAGCAGGCCTTCGGCGACACCAATGCCCTGGGCGATCGCAGCCCCTGGACCGGCAGCGATCAGTCCGGCGGCTCGCTCGCGCGCGATGCCGGCCTCGACGACATCGGCTCGAACCGCGGCGATGCTTCCCGGCAGGGCTTCGCCGACCACGCTTCGAACGACGACCAGAATTACAACGATCAGAACGACAATGACGGCGGCAATGTCGACCTCGCCGACGACGGCGATTTCGGCGGCGGAGATGATGGCGGCAGCGATTACGCCTGACGCTTCTTATCCTTGCTCCAAACGAGAACGGCCGCCGATGAGGCGGCCGTTTTTGGTTCCGAGCGCTATGCGCCTACATCACCACGACCTTGGTGCCGACGTTGACGCGGCCGTAGAGATCGATGACGTCCTCGTTGCGCATGCGAATGCAGCCCGAGGAGACGTTGGTACCGATGGTCCAAGGCTCGTTGGAGCCGTGGATACGGTAGAGCGTCGAGCCGAGATACATCGCGCGCGCACCGAGCGGATTTTCGGGGCCGCCTTCCATATGCCTCGGCAGGTCAGGACGGCGCGCGATCATTTCCGCCGGCGGCGTCCAGGCCGGCCATTCGCGCTTGGCCGTGATCGACTTCACGCCGGACCAGGTGAAGCCGGGGCGGCCGACGCCGATGCCGTAGCGCATCGCGCGGCCGTTGCCCTCGACGAGGTAGAGGAATTTGTTCGGCGTATCGACCACGATCGTGCCGGCGCTTTCGTTGCCGCTATAGTCAACGAGTTGTTTCTCGAATTTCGGATCGAACTGACGCTGCCGCGGGTCGACCGCCTCCTGCTGGAGACCTGCGTCCTGCATCTGCGGTTCGCCCATCGGCGGCAGGCGGCGCTGGTCATAATAACCCGGCTGCTGCTGATACACCGGCTGCTGCGGAGCGTAGGCCGGACCGCGACCGGGCCCGTCACCGAAGATGAACTCGATGAAGCCGCCGCCCATGTTCGAATTGGACGCGACGCGAACCGGCGCAGGCGGCACCTGCGGCTGGTACAGCACCGCGGGCGGATCGTTCGGCACGCTATTGTCGAAGGCGCTGGCGCTGTTGACGCCGGCAAGGAAGGTGCAAGCGCTGCCAAGCAGCGCAACAGACATTTTCTTGAACATCGACGTACTCTGTACTGTTTCGTCTAGATCACATGCGTCGTGGCGAGGTGATGGCTGATCCGCACCCGCGACGTGGTCAATAAAGAGCAAAAGCCGTTTTGTTTGGTAAACGGAAACGCCATTTCGATTCACCACGTCGTCGGCAGCGGCGCAATTTGGCGATCAGCGTTTATTTTCGATGAACGCCGCGCACGCATGGTTAATCGCTCGTTTGCAAGCCGTCGCGCACAGCCGTACGACAGTTCCGGCTGTGAACTTCGTGTTAAATCGCTTCTGCCTACAAAGACGCGTGAGTGAGGTGGGGGGAGTTCTTGATGGCTATTCACCGCAAACGTTTTCGTGTCGAGGAGGCTATTGTCGGCGAGATGCCCAGCCCCGAAATGATTGAGGAGGCTGCGCCGATGCATAGCGAGATCATGGCCGAGTTGCGTGCGATCCGCACGCAGATGGCGAAGGGCACCGCGCCGTTGTCCGGCAGCGCCGCCATGGCGGCGATCGACGCCTCCACCGCCCACGAGCTCTCGGAAGCCCGTACCATGCTCGATACTTACCGAGCGCAGATCGAGCAGTGCGAGAAGCTGAAGGTCGAGCTCGACCTCATCCACGACGCCATCGACCGCACCAAGCGCGAGATCGCGACACTGCATGGCAAGAGCTTCGACGGCGGCGAAATGGCCAAGGTCAATGGCGAGCTCGGCGCGGTCGTCGGCGGTACCGAACAGGCGACCCAGCAGATCCTCGAAGCCGCCGAGTCGATCGACCAGGCGGCCAGCGCGATGGCCAAGGTGCAATCGGCCGATCAGCAGAAGCGGCTCGCCGACGATATCCAGGAACGCGTCATCTCGATCTTCGAAGCCTGCAACTTCCAGGACCTGACTGGTCAGCGCATCAGCAAGGTCATGAGCACGATGAAGTTCATCGAGCAGCACATCAATTCCATGATGGAAATCTGGGGCGGCGTCGACGCGATCAAGTCCCACGTCGTGCCGCAGGTCGACACCCGCAGCGATGACGACAAGCTTCTCAACGGCCCGAAGCTCGCAGGCGACGTCGGCCACGCCTCGCAGGACGACATCGACGCGCTGTTCGACTGAACGGACGCGACGCTCTGAATAACGAAACGCCGGCGCAAGCCGGCGTTTTTTTGTTGTCTATCGTCCCCCGCTGTCATCGTCCGCGCAGGCGGACGATCCAGTATTCCAGAGACGGCAATGATTGAGCCGAGAAGCCGCGGCGTACTGGATGTCCGCCTGCCGCCTACGCTAAAGCTTCGGCGCCCCTGGACCTCAACCCCGGCGAAGCCTTGGCGTAGCCGGGTCGCGGGGCATGACGAAGGATAGAGACTACGCCCTCGGCGCGCAGCGGACGTAGACCATGTTGCCGTAGCGGGTGGCGGCGTCCTTGTCGATGAAGCGGGTGATGAGGACGCGGCCGTCGAAGGAGACGATCTCGCGGTCCTGGTCGCCGGGCGTCGGACCTGCCGGCCCGATATAGTTCTTGCCGCTCGGCGAGCCCTTCAGGCGCAGCTCCTGCGGTGTTGCCTGGTCGGCCAGATGCATGATCACGCCGCCGGAGGAGCCGGCCGTGATCACGTAAGGATTTTTGCATTGGGCCCGGGCGGCAGCCTCGGTGCGGGCGCGGTCGGCCGGGTTCTGGAACGAGGCCAGGCCCCAGCGCCCGACGATCTCGTCGGCGCGGATCGACGCGGGCATTTCCGGACCGGTGCCGGGCTCGGCCTCGGGGGGCGGTGAGGACGAAGAAAAGGACGGCAGGCTCATGCCGCCGCCGCAGGCACCAAGCAGCAGCGCCAGGCAAGAAGCCGCCGCCAGATTGGCGACCGTGCGCGCGTGAGCTGAACTGATCATGGCATTCCCCCGGACAAAACCATGGCCGCACCCCTTACGCAGCCAAGCGCAAAACCGCTGCCGGAGCAATGACGTCCTTTAATACGCCGGCACCCCGAACAAGTTTCCAATGTCACCATCCTATATCCGTCTCACCAATCGCTTAACCACCTTTGCTTGACAGGATCGCGGCCAAGCCATATTCCCGGGCGCACCATTAGCACTCTGAAAGATGGATTGCTAACGCGCGCCGATCGATCCTCGGGAAGGGTGGACGGAAGCGCCGCCCGCCCACTTCCTCTCCTTCCGAAGCGAGCCTCCAAAGGGAAACGTCATGACTAAATCCAAATTTCGTCCGCTGCATGACCGTGTCGTGGTCAAACGTATCGACGCCGAGTCAAAGACCAAGGGCGGCATCATCATTCCGGACACGGCCAAGGAAAAGCCGTCCCAGGGCGAAGTCGTCGCCGTCGGCCCCGGTGGTCGCGACGAGGCCGGCAAGCTGATCCCGATCGACCTCAAGGTCGGCGACCGTGTGCTGTTTGGCAAGTGGTCGGGCACCGAGGTCAAGATCGACAACGATGAGCTCCTGATCATGAAGGAGTCGGACATTATGGGCGTGATGGCCTAAGGCCAGACGCCTGAACGGCCGCTGAATGCATGCCCGGGTCACTCGATCCGGGCATGCATCATTCCGCCGGGTTCGATCGCGGACCCCGGAATGAGGCGACCCAATTAGCAAGACACATCACGAAGAAGAGGAATTGCAGACCATGGCTGCCAAAGACGTCAAGTTTTCCGGAGACGCGCGCGAACGCATGCTGCGCGGCGTCGATATTCTCGCCAACGCCGTCAAGGTGACGCTCGGCCCGAAAGGCCGCAACGTGCTCATCGAGAAGTCGTTCGGCGCGCCCCGCATCACCAAGGACGGCGTCACCGTCGCCAAGGAGATCGAGCTCGAGGACAAGTTCGAGAACATGGGCGCCCAGATGGTGCGTGAGGTCGCCTCCAAGACCAACGACCTCGCCGGCGACGGCACCACCACCGCGACCGTGCTGGCCCAGTCCATCGTCCGCGAAGGCGCCAAGTCGGTTGCCGCCGGCATGAACCCGATGGACCTCAAGCGCGGCATCGACATCGCGGTCGCGGCCGTCGTCAAGGACATCGAGAAGCGCGCCAAGCCGGTCGCCGCCTCCTCCGAGGTCGCCCAGGTCGGCACCATTTCGGCCAACGGCGATGCCGCCATCGGCAAGATGATCGCGCAGGCGATGCAGAAGGTCGGCAACGAGGGCGTCATCACCGTCGAGGAGAACAAGTCACTCGACACCGAGGTGGACATCGTCGAGGGCATGAAGTTCGACCGCGGCTATCTCAGCCCCTACTTCGTCACCAACCCCGAGAAGATGACGGCCGAGCTCGAGGACGCTTACATCCTCCTGCACGAGAAGAAGCTGTCCGGCCTGCAGGCCATGCTGCCCGTGCTGGAAGCCGTGGTGCAGTCGGGCAAGCCGCTCGTCATCATCGCCGAGGACGTCGAGGGCGAGGCGCTGGCCACCCTGGTCGTCAACCGCCTCCGTGGCGGCCTGAAGGTCGCCGCCGTCAAGGCGCCGGGCTTCGGCGACCGCCGCAAGGCCATGCTCGAGGACCTCGCGATCCTCACCGGCGGCCAGCTGATCTCCGAAGACCTCGGCATGAAGCTCGAGAGCGTGACGGTGAAGATGCTTGGGCGCGCGGGCAAGGTTGTGATCGACAAGGAGAACACCACGATCGTCAAGGGCGCCGGCAGGAAGCCGGAGATCGAGGCCCGCGTCGGCCAGATCAAGGCCCAGATCGAGGAAACCACCTCGGATTACGACCGTGAGAAGCTCCAGGAGCGCCTCGCCAAGCTCGCAGGCGGCGTCGCGGTGATCCGCGTCGGCGGTGCCACCGAGATCGAGGTCAAGGAGAAGAAGGACCGCGTCGAGGATGCGCTCAACGCCACTCGCGCCGCGGTGCAGGAAGGCATCGTCCCCGGCGGCGGCGTCGCGCTGCTCCGCGCCAAGAAGGCGGTCGGCCGTCTGACCAACGCCAATGCCGACGTCCAGGCCGGCATCAACATCGTGCTGAAGGCACTGGAAGCCCCGATCCGCCAAATCTCCGAGAACGCGGGCGTGGAAGGCTCGATCGTCGTCGGCAAGATCCTGGAGAACAAGTCCGAGACCTTCGGCTTCGACGCCCAGACCGAGGAGTATGTCGACATGGTCGAGAAGGGCATCATCGACCCCGCCAAGGTGGTGCGTACCGCGCTCCAGGACGCCGCATCGATCGCCGGTCTGCTGGTGACCACCGAGGCCATGGTCGCGGAGTCGCCGAAGAAGGAAGCCGCCTCCGGCATGCCGGCCGGTGGCGGTATGGGCGGCTTCTAAGGCCGAACCTCGCCTGACAGTGCTGCGAAGGCCGCCTCCGGGCGGCCTTCTTTTTGCCGATCATGGCCCGTGCTTTCCAATTCAACCGGCGGCCAAAACCCACTACGGTGACGGCCGATTCGAATTGTTTGGGCCTGATCTCGTCGGAAAACCGCTTCACACTTTCCGGATCATGCCCACTTTGCCCGGGGATTTCGTCGATGCGCGCGCTTGTGTTTTGCTCCACGGCCGTTCTGGCGGCTCTGCTTGCAGGTTCGCCAGAGGTCGCATCCGCCCAGATGAAGCTGGCGCCGAAGGCCACGGCGCCCGGCGGCGTCGAGACGCGCTATTTCACCTCGATCGACGGGCTGATGGACGGCAATGCCGACGTGATCTTGAAAGAGACACGCCAGGGCAAGACCGTCACCGCAGCCGTGCTCGACGTCTGCTATCCCGTCGCGAAGAATTCCGACCGCAAGGACCGCTTCGTCGTCAATCTCCAGGTCGCGGGCCAGAACCTGACGGGTACGACGCAGAGCCTCGGCGCGAAGGCGCCGGTCACAGTCAAGCTGCTGCGCAAACAGGCCGGAGACACGTTCGAATTCCGCGGCCAGATCAGCATTGGCCAGACCGTGACCGAGGTCACCTCGCCCGACAATTCCGATCTCAGCGAGAAGGAATTCCTCGACAACCAGACCTCCGACGACGGCATCACGCCGCAGCCGAAGGACTTCACCGACGTCTCGCCGGAAGCGATCGCGGTCAAGGTCAAGCTGGATGCCGCGACCGAGTTCCTGAAGAGCCTGAAGGGCCAGGACGTCGAGGTGACGCTGGCGAGTCTCACCGTCGGCTGCGACGCGCTGCGCGCGGGCGAGCAGACCATCAACATGTCGGTCGATCCGGAGCGCGCCGGCGCGCTGCTGGCGAAATTCAAGGCGACGCCCGGCGTCACCGCCGCGGGCTGGACCGCGGGCATGACCGAGATGGACCGCACCATCCGCATTGCCGCCGCCGATTGGCGCGAGGGCGACAAGATCAACCGCGACAAGCTCGCGGCCGCGGTGGCTGGCGTGCTGAGCAGGACGCTCGCGGCAAAGCCGGTCTCGCAAAGCTTCAACCCGGCGACCGGCAAGCTCAAGCTGGTGTTCAAGCGACCGAACCAGGATTTTCCCGCGCTCGAGCTCACCGACACGATCGAGGTCGCGGGCCTCGTCTCGCCCGACAAGCCCGGCACGACCGACAAGCTCATGCTCTGGATCGGGAGTCCCGCGACCACGACCACTGACGAGAGCAGCGGCGCCAAGCTCAATCTCTCGGACGAAGCGACCGCGGACGAGGAAGGCGATCAGCCCGACGACAACGGTTCGGTCGAGGCGCTCACCAAGGAGCTGAAAGGCCAGCGCTGGGACGCCGACAAGTCGGTGTGGAAGTGATGTAGCCCGCATATCAACTCTCGGTCGTCGCCCGGCTTGACCGGGCGATCCAGTACTCCGAGAAGGTTTTGATGAATCGAGAAGCCGCGGCGTACTGGATTCCCCGCCTGCCGCCTGTGCTAAAGCTTCGGCGCCCCTGGACCTCAACCCCGGCGAAGCCTTGGCGTAGCCGGGTCGCGGGGAATGACAGCAGGGGCTAATTGCCGTTGACGCGAAAGCGCAGCGGCTTGGGGCCGACGAGCGTGAGCACGTCACCCTGGCGCTTCCAGGTCTCGACACTGCCCAGGGCTGCAACGAGATCGTCGTCGGCCTGGGCCCTTGCCGGCGGGCAGGAGCGGTCCTGGATCTGGCCGGGGACGAAGATCACGGTGTTGCCGGCAACCGAGAACTGGCCCTTGCCGCCCTTGCACCAGAGCTCCAGCACGACTTCGCCATTGTCGCCGATCTCGATGTTCGGAATCCGCTTCGAGCCCGGCTGCGGCAGCGCCTCCAGCGTCATCTCGGTGCCGAACGGAAAACCGTCCTCCGCACGCGCGAGCGTGGACATCGCGAGCGTTGCAACCGCCGCACACACCATCTGCCTGAACGAAACCATGAGACCTCTCGACCGACGTGATTTGCGGCACCTTCTATAAGACGGCGGCGCCGTTGAGAAGGTTCGCCCATGGGCCACGCAAAAATCCCCGCGAGGAGCAACCTCGCGGGGATTTGGCTTGAAGCCGGGCGTGGCCTGCTACTTCAGGACCATCGCCGTGAACGGCCAGACATAGGCCTGCAGCGTCACGAACACGCCGACCAACGAGGCCAGCACGATCGAGTGCCAGAACACGAAGCGCAGGATCGTGCCCTCGTGCCCGTACCAATTCGTCGCGGTGGACGCGACCACGATCGACTGGGCGTCGATCATCTTGCCCATCACGCCGCCGGACGAGTTCGCCGCAGCCATCAGGATCGGCGACAGACCAAGCTGCTCGGAGGTGATCTTCTGAAGATTTCCGAACAGAACGTTGGAAGCGGTATCCGATCCCGTTAGCGCCACGCCCAACCAGCCGAGCAGCGTGCCGAAGAAGGGATAGAGCACGCCGGTTGCAGCAAAGGCGAGACCGAGCGTCGCGTCCACGCCGGAGAGCCGCGTCAGCGTGCCAATCGCGAGCATCGCCGAGATCGTGATCAGCGAGATCGCGCAAAGCCGGATGGTGCGCCCGTATTCCGTCAAGAGCCGGCCAGGACCGACGCCCATCAGGAAGCCTGAGATGATCGCCGCAATCAGCATGCCGGTGCCGGTGAACGAGAGATAGGTGAAGCCGAACACCGCGCTCTCTTTCGTCGGCCCCGGCGCGACCGGCGGCATCTTGTTGATCATCTGATGCAGCTCGGGAACGGGATAGTTCCAGGTGAAGATCGAGTTCGCCCAGGTCTTGAATCCACCATTGCCCCAGATCAGCATCACGATGCAGACGATGATCCACGGCAGCAGCGCGCTGAACAGCTCGCTCTGCGTCAGCGGCGTCTTGTCCATCGGTTTTGCCGCGGCCATGGTGGCGGCCGATTCATCGCGGCCGCGCAGCGCCGGCGACAGCCAGAGCTGCCTGGGCTGCCAGACCTTCAGGAACAGGATCAGCGCCCCCATCGAGATCAGCGACGCCCCGATGTCGACGATCCAGGGATTGACGTAGTTCGAGATCACGAATTGCGGGACCGCGAACGACACGCCGGTGACCAGGATCGCCGGCCAGACGTCCTTCATGCCCTTCCAGCCCGCGAACGCCCACACCACCCAGAACGGCACGATCAGCGAGAAGAACGGCAATTGCCGGCCGACCATCGCGCCGAGGATGTAGGGATCAAGCCCGGTCACCGAGGCAAGGCCTTGGATCGGCGTGCCCAGCGCCCCATAAGCGACCGGCGCGGTGTTGGCGATCAGCGACAGGCCGCTTGCTGCAAGCGGCGAGAAGCCGAGGCCGATCAGGACGGCGCCCGTGATCGCGACCGGCGTGCCGAAGCCCGAGGCGCCTTCGAAGAAGGCGCCGAACGAGAACGCGATCAGCAGCAATTGCAGCCGCCGGTCCTCGGTGACGCCGCCGACCGCGCGCTTGAGCAATTCGAAGCGCCCGGTGCTCACCGTCACCTGGTAGAGGAAGATGACGTTGAGAACGATCCAGCCGATCGGGAAGAACCCGGTGACGATGCCCAGCACCGAGGCGCGGATCGACATGTTCGCCGGCATGGTGAAGACGAAGATCGTGATCAAATTGGCCACGATCACAGCGATGACCGCTGCGATATGAGCCTGGACCCGTCCGCTCGCGATCAGGACCAGCAATGTGACGACAGGGACTGCCGCCGCGATCGTCGACAGCACGGGGCTGTGCAACGGGTCATAAACTTGATTCCACATGATCTTCCTCCCCCACGCATGTGTGCTGCAGGCGGCCCGCGTGGACAGCCGATCCTGCTTGACGCTGAAGCGATAACCCCCGAGCTGGACGCGAATTCCTCGCGAATGCAGCGGTTCCCGTCCGCTCACAAGCTCGCGAAATCCCGAAGGCCCCCACCCCGCGCCGTCGAGCCCCATGCTAGGGTTGCAAGCTGCGACAAGCCAACGCAAATTGCAGGACTTGCGACTTTAGTCTAAGCGCGCCGATTTCCGCCGTCGTCCCAAGTCTTTGGCCCGGGCAGTTGTGCACATCCCTCAGGAGACAGAGCTCTGTGAAGAACATCAGCGCCACGCTCGCGATCGTCTGGCGAATCGCCGCCCCCTATTTCCGGTCGGAGGACAAATGGGCCGGCCGCGGCCTGCTTGCCGCAGTCATCGCGATGGAGCTGGCGCTGGTCGCGATCGACGTCCTGGTCAATCAATGGCAGAACCGGTTCTACAGCTCACTGCAGGCAAGTGACTGGGATAGCTTCGTCAGGGAGATCTGGATCTTCATCGGCCTCGCCTCCGCCTTCATCGCGCTGGCGGTCTACAAGCTGTACCTGAACCAGTGGCTCCAGATCCGCTGGCGGCAATGGCTGACCCGGCACTATTTGGGCGAATGGCTGCAAGGCGCCACCCACTACCGCATGCAGCTTAAGGGCGATGCGGCCGACAACCCGGACCAGCGCATCACCGAGGACGTCAAGAACTTCGTCGAGCAGACCCTGACCATCGGGCTCGGCCTGCTCTCGTCGATCGTGACGCTGTTCTCCTTCGTGATCATCCTCTGGGGGCTTTCCAACGCTGCGCCGTTGCACCTGTTCGGCGCCGACCTCATGATCCCCGGATATCTGTGCTGGGGCGCGCTGGTCTACGCGATCTTCGGCACCGCGCTGACGCACTGGATCGGTGCCCCGCTGGTCAATCTCAATTTCGAGCAGCAGCGCTTCGAGGCCGACTTCCGCTTCAACCTCGTCCGCGTCCGCGAGAATTCCGAGCAGATCGCGCTGCTCAAGGGCGAAGGCGCCGAGCGCGGCCGGCTGCTGGACCGCTTCGGCTTCGTGATCGGCAATTGGTATGCCATCATGAGCCGCACCAAGCGCCTCACCGCGTTCACCGCGAGCTATCAGCAGGCCGCCGTGATCTTTCCCTACGTGCTGGTGGCGCCGGCCTTCTTCGCCAAGAAGATCCAGCTTGGCGACATGATGCAGACCGCCTCCGCCTTCTCGAGCGTACAGGGCGCATTGTCGTTCTTCGTCACGGCGTACCGATCGCTGGCGGAATGGCGCTCGATCGTCGCCCGCCTCGACGGCTTCGAGATGTCGGTCGATGCGGCCGCGCACCTGCCGCCGCACGAGCCTGCGATCGCCCTCAAGGCCGCCGGCGGCAATCGCAATATCACCCTCGAACAGCTCTGCGTGAACCTGCCGAGCGGCACGCCGCTGGTCGCCACCGACGCCTTCTCCGTCCAGACGCCGGAGCGCGTGCTGGTGACCGGACCGTCGGGCTCCGGCAAGTCGACGCTGTTCCGCGCCATCGCCGGCATCTGGCCGTTCGGCACCGGCACCATCTTCGTCCCGGAAAAAGCGAAGCTGATGATGCTGCCCCAGCGCCCCTATTTCCCGGTCGGCGTGTTGCGCGACGCGGTGGTCTATCCGGCCGCGCCGGGCGCATTTGAAACTGCACGCGTCAGGGACGCGCTGATCGCGGTCGGCCTGCCCGACCTCGCCGAGCGGCTTGAGGAGGACGGTCATTGGAACCGGATGCTGTCGCTGGGCGAGCAGCAGCGCCTCGGGCTCGCCCGCGCGCTGCTGCACGCGCCGGACTATCTGTTCCTGGACGAGGCCACGGCCTCGCTGGACGAGCCGTCCGAGGCCCGCCTGTACCGGCTGCTGGCGGAGAAGCTGCCACAGGCCACCCTCGTCTCGATCGGCCACCGCTCGACGCTGGAAGCCTTCCATACCCGCAAGGTGACGATGGTGAAGCACGGCGCGATCCACGTCCTCGGTGACGGTGGTGTGCCGGTCGAGAAGGAGCCGAGCGCGGCACGCTGAGACGGCCCGACGAAGCTCTGAGGCTATGGCCCTTGGTTGCGGCCGTGCTTCGAGACGCCCGCCTTTTTCGGCCTTCAGGATGAGGTCTGTCCTCGCGGTGAGATCTGTGACCCCTCATGGTGAGGAGCCCGCCGGAGGCGGCCGTCTCGAACCATGCGGGCCCCTGGCCTACGCCCCAAAGCCCCAAAGCAAAAGGGCGGCAGGTTGCCCTGCCGCCCTCATCAAGTCGCTTCGGGAAGAAGCTTACTTCAGGTTGCTCATGGCCGTCAGGTCGAACGACAGCTTGGCAATGCCGGCCGCGCCGCACCAGTTGGAGCCAGCACCGCCCGGATTGATCGCGGTGACGTTGGTGGTGCCGGTGGCGTTGAAGGCGCTGGTGAAGGCGTTGCAATCACCCTTGTTCAGGTCGGTGTCGGAGTAACGCAGGTCCAGCGTGAACACTTTGTAGGTGAAGCCGATGCCGATGTTCCAGGTGTTGTAGTCCTTGTAGGGGATACCGTTGGCGAAAACGGTGCCGACGCCGGTGCCGTAGAAGGCGTCCGAAGTACCAAACCACTGCCGGCCGAACTCACCCGAGACGTACATGCCCATGCCGGAAGCACCGAAGGCCGTGCTGGGCGCCGTGTACTTGGCGGTCAACGAAGCGTAGTTGCCCCAGGCACCCGAGTTCAGGAAGTTCGGCGAGTAGTACTCGGTCGCGCCGACCGTGAAGCTGTCGTTGATGGTGTAGTTCACCTTGCCGTAGACTTCGACGAAGCTGACGTCCTTCTTCATGACGTTGCCGTCGGCGAGGAAGATAGTGGTCGTGCTGACGCCGCAGACGTTGCCGCCCGGAATGCCGCCGGTGAGCACGTTGTCGGCGCAGCTGCCGCCCGGATACAGGTAGCCCCAGACACCGATATCGAAGGCGAAGGCGCCGAAGGTCGGGCGGATACCGCCGTAGATGTCGACTTCAGCAGCAGCGCGATTGGCGAAGGAGATGCTCTCGGCGGACACGCCGACGTAGAGCTGGAGGTCCTTGTTGACGTTGTAGCGCGGCTCGAAATAGGCCGCGACCGACGGCTTGTGGTTCGACTGCGTGACGCCGCGGAAGATGTAGTCGCTCATGATGGCGCCGCCGAAGGCGATATCCCAGGGATCAAACGCGACCACCGGCGGGGCCTTCAGTGCCTTCACTCGCATGTCTGCCGCGAAAGCCGAGCCCGTCACCATTGCCAGCGCCGTTGCCAACAAAGCCACTTTTTTCATTTCGATCCCCATCACCAGTTCTAAGACCCCAGCCGGATCCCGGAAGCCCCCGGAACGCTCGACCTGATTGCAAATTTCGTAACTGCGGCAATCTGGATGGGGTGAGGCAAACCGTGAAGCAAAAAACGCGGGCATCTGCCGACTTTTTGGGCGTTCTGACGATTCCACGAAAGGTTGTCAGCCCGTGTGTCTTCTCGATCACATTATTTGCATTCCAAAGTGCACTGGGAGGCCCGCGTTAGTACGGGTCCGGCGGTACCGTGCTGCCCGTGCCACGAATCAGGCTGCTTCCCGACGAGATCATCCCCGCGCGCCGACGCGCCGATGCAAAAAGGCCGCAGCATCGCCGGCTGCGGCCTTCCTGTTGCCGATCATGGTCGTCGGATTGGATCCAGCCTTTGGCCTGACCTTGGGCCTAACCTTGTCCTTCGGCCGGTGTCGTGTCCGCAGAAGACGAAGGCATCGCCCAGCTTGTCTCGGCGGCAGGCTCGGGAGCCGGAGCTGCCGGCGTTGACGGCTTCGGAGCTGCCTTCGCCTTCTTCGGCGCCGCTTTCTTCGCAGCCTTCTTGGCGGCCTTCTTAGGCGCAGCCTTCTTAGCGGCCTTCTTTGGCGCGGCCTTCTTCGCAGATTTCTTTGGAGCCTTCTTGGCAGACTTCTTCGCGGATTTCTTCGCGGACTTCTTGGCTGCCTTCTTTGAGGTCTTCTTCGCCGCTACTGCCTTCTTGGCCTTTTTGGCCTTCTTGCTTTTTTTCTTCTTCGCTTTCGCCATCGTGATCCTCCTGTTGCCGCCGAACAATGGTCGATCGGGTGTCTTCAGCCGTTATCTCCGGACGAAAGCTCAGCCTTCGAAAGCTTAGTCTTCGAAAGCTCAGTCTTGCGCGTTCAATGCCGGCTGCGACCCGCCCGTAGCCCAATCGAGAAGCTCAATCGTGTGTACGACCGGAACTGACGTGCCACTGGCAATCTGCACCATGCAGCCGATATTGCCTGCGGCAATCATGTCCGGCTTGACGCTCGCGATGTTGGCGACCTTGCGATCGCGCAACCGGCCCGCAAGCTCGGGCTGGAGAATGTTGTAAGTCCCCGCCGAACCGCAACACAAATGGCTCTCCGGCACATCTTTCACCACGAATCCGTTATTGGAAAGCAATTCTTTCGGAAGGCCCGTGATTTTCTGCCCGTGCTGCAACGAACACGCAGAGTGATAAGCGACGACGATGTTGTCCTGTCGCGTCGTGGCCGCGAGTCCAAGGCCGGCGACGTATTCAGTGATGTCCTTGGCGAGCGCAGAGACCTTCGCCGCATCGGCGGCAAACGCAGCGTCTTCGCGCAGAAGATAGCCGTAGTCCTTGATCACGGTGCCGCAGCCTGACGCCGTCACCAGGATGGCGTCGAGCCCCTCGCCGGCCGCTTCCGCGCGCCACGCCGCGACATTGGCGCGAGCCCGTGCCAATGCGTCCTGATCGTCGCCGAGGTGATGGGTCAGGGCGCCGCAGCACTGCTCGTCCCTGACAAGGACGACCTCGATGCCGTGGCGCGTGAGGAGACTGATGGCGGCCTGGTTGATGCGCGGCGCCAGCACCTGCTGGGCGCAGCCCTGGAGCAGCGCGACCCGGCCGCGCTTCTTGCCGAGTGCCGCGAACACACTGCCGGCGGCGGGCCCGGGCGGCGGCAGCCGGTCCGGCGCCAGCGCCAGCATCGCCTTGAGGCGCAGAACCAGGCCGGGCGTCGCCGACGGCCGCGGCGTCGGCAGGAACGCGGCCAGCGGGCGGGCCAGCCGCGCCAGCCACATGCTGGCGCGGAAACGCTGCGGGTGCGGCAGGACGAAGGCCAGCACTCGGCGCAGCAGCCGCTCGGCGAGCGGCCGCTCGTAACGCTGCTCGATCCTGACCCGGGCCTGATCGACCAGATGCATGTAATTCACGCCCGAGGGGCAGGTCGTCATGCAGGCCAGGCACGACAGGCAGCGGTCGACATGTTTGACCACTTCGGCCGTCGGCGTCTGGTCCTTCTCCAGCATCTCCTTGATCAGATAGATGCGGCCGCGCGGGCTATCGAGCTCGTCGCCAAGCAGCACATAGGTCGGACAGGTTGCGGTGCAGAAGCCGCAATGGACGCAGGCGCGCAGGATCTTGTCGGCTTCCGCGATGTCGGGATCGGCGAGCTGCGCGAGTGAAAATTCGGTCTTCATGCGGCAGTGCCTCGCGTCAGCCGCCCCCGGTTGAGGATGGTCTTCGGATCGAAACTGGCGCGGACCCGCTCGCTCAACGCGGCAAGGCCAGGGGCTTGCGGGTGGAATACATCGATCGCGCGCCTGATGTCCTCGGCCGCCCGGATCAGCGTGGCGTGCCCGCCGGCGGCATTCGTACGTTCGCGCACGGCCCGAGCATGCGCGTCCGGCTTCGGTGGCACCGCCGCCCAGATCAGTCCACCACCCCAATCGTAGATCACGTCGCCACCGGTCTCGCGCGCCAGCAGGGTCCCGAGCGCCGCGCCCGACGCCGGCGGGCAGACGATCCGCCAGACCGGCCAGGCCCCCAGCGCGCCACTGGCCGCGAACGGCAGGACGTCGCGGATCGTGGTCCACAGCGCCGCTGACGCCGTGTCCTCGACGAGAATTGCGGTTCCGAACGGCGCCAGCAATTCGCGCAGCGAGCCGGCACGGTGGGCGGCCGAGGCGGCAATGCCCTCGAGCCGCAGCACGGTCAGCGCCTCGCCCTGGCCTGCGATATCGCCGAGACCTTCGATCTCGGTCCGGAACGCCGATGTCGGCAGATGCGCGGCCCCGGAGACATCGAAAGGCGAGCCGAGCGCCGCCGTCATTGCCTTGTTGGCGGCGGCATCGTCGAGCCCGCGCAGCAACAGCGTCCGCTCGGCCTCCGGCTTGGGCATCACTTTCAGCGTGACCTCGGTCATGACCGACAGCGTGCCCCAGGAACCGGCGAGAAGCTTGCAGAGGTCGTAGCCGGTGACGTTCTTCACCACCTTGCCGCCGGTCTTGAAGCTGTCGCCGAAACCGGAGACGGCATGCGCCCCGAGCAGATGGTCGCGCGCGCCGCCCGCCTTGATCCGGCGCGGACCGGCCAGGCCAGCCGCGATCATGCCGCCGATGGTGCCGAGCGCGGGCGTGCCGAGCAGCGGCGCGGTGTTCATCGGCTCGAAGGCGAATTGCTGGTTCTTGGCATCGATCAGCGACAGCACGTCGGCCAGCGGCGCCCCGGCCTGGAGCGTGACAATGAGTTCGTTGGGCTCGTAGCCGGTGATGGCATTCAGCGCGGAGACGTCGAGCACGGCGTTGGTCGCCATCGCGTGGCCGATGCCGCGCTTGGAGCCATGGCCGATGATCTCGAGCGGCTGCTCATTGGCAATCGCCGCGCGCACCACCTCTTCGACGTCTTTGGCGTCTCGTACCTTGAGCGTATCCACGGGCAAAGGCGGTAGCGAAATTCGCCGCCAAAATCAAATGCAGCGTGACGACAGCGGCCATTGCCGCGCGATCCGGCTCGACCTCGGAGCCACGGCCAAGATTCGATCCTCATCGAAGCATTCACGACATCGACACTTCGATCACCGGCGAACCAAAGCCGACAGCCGATCGCTACAAATCTGCACCGAGAGACCAACCGACGGAGACGACATCATGAACCACTATGCCACGCAGAAATCGCTCAGCGACGCCGTCGACGGCGGCGGCCTGCTCGTCGTCGCGCAATGGGAAGCGAAGCCGGGCGAGGCCGACAAGATCGCCGCGATCCTCGACCGCTTCCTGCCGGAGGCCCAGCGCGAGGACGGCGTCAAGCTGTTCTTGATCTCGCGCGCAAAGGACAATCCGGCCCAGTTCCTGTTCTACGAACTGTTCCGCGACGAGGCGGCATTCAAGGCGCACCAGGAGAGCGCGCATTTCAAGACCTGGATCGCTGGCGAAGCCCTGCCGCTGCTGGCGAAGCGCGAGCGGGCGCAATACGGACTGCTGTAGGCATTGCCGAGGAAAGAGGCGTGCATCGCAAGCCCTTCCATCGGCGCAAGCGCCTAGAACCGGGGGATGTCCGGGAATGCCAGATTCCCGGCATGGACGTGCATGCGGCCGAGCTCGGCGCAGCGGTGCAGGGTCGGAAACACCTTTCCGGGATTGAGCAGGCCCTGCGCGTCGAAGGCGCATTTCAGACGCTGCTGCTGGTTGAGGTCGATCTCGCTGAACATTTCCGGCATCAGATCGCGCTTCTCGATGCCGACGCCGTGCTCGCCGGTGAGCACGCCGCCGAACTCGACGCAGGCGCGCAGGATGTCGGCGCCGAAGGCTTCGGCGCGCTCGATCTCGCCGGGCTTGTTGGCATCGTAGAGGATCAGCGGATGCAGATTGCCGTCGCCGGCATGGAACACGTTGGCGCAACCAAGCTGGTACTTTTCCGAGAGCTCGCGGATGCGCGCCAGCGCCTTCGGCAGCGCACCGCGGGGGATGGTGCCGTCCATGCAGAGATAGTCGGGCGAAATGCGGCCGACGGCGGGGAAGGCGGCTTTCCGGCCGGCCCAGAACAGATTGCGCTCGGCTTCCGAGGTCGAGATCTGGCAGGTGGTCGAGCCGCAAGCGTTCGCAATCGTCTCGACCCGCGTGATCAGCTCGTCGACCTCGATCTTGGGACCGTCGAGCTCGATGATGAGGAGGGCCTCGACATCGAGCGGATAGCCGGCATGGACGAAGGCCTCCGCGGCGTGGATCGCGGGCTTGTCCATCATCTCCATGCCGCCGGGAATGATGCCGGCGCCGATGATGCGCGCCACGCATTCGCCGGCCGCCTCGACTTGCGCGAAGCCGACCATCAGCGCGCGCGCCGTCTCCGGCTTTTGCAGGATGCGCACCGTGATCTCGGTGATGACACCGAGCAGGCCTTCCGAGCCGGTGATGACGCCCATCAAATCGTAGCCGGAGTTTTCCGCCGACTTGCCGCCGATGCGCAGGATCTCGCCGCTCATCAGCACGATCTCGCAGCCGAGCACGTTGTTGGTGGTCATGCCGTATTTCAGGCAGTGCACGCCGCCGGAATTCTCCGCGACATTGCCGCCGATCGAGCAGGCGATCTGCGATGACGGATCCGGCGCGTAGTAGAACCCAGCATGGGCGACGGCCTGGCTGATCGCGAGGTTGGTGACGCCGGGTTCGGTGACGACGGCGCGGTTGTCGAAATCGATCTCGCGGATGCGCTTGAACTTGCCGAGGCCCAGAAGCACGCCGTCTTCCAGCGGCAGCGCGCCGCCGGACAGCGAGGTGCCGGAGCCGCGGGGCACCACCTTGATGCCCTGCCCTGCACAATATTTCAGGACCAGCGAAACCTGCTCGGTCGTGTCGGGCAGCACAACGACCATCGGCGGCTGCCGATAGGCCGTCAACCCATCGGATTCATAGGCCCGCATCTCGGCGGCGCTGTCGATCACGCCTTCGCCCGGCACGATTGCGCGCAATGCAGCCACGATCTCGGCGCGGCGCGCGAGCACGGCCTGGTCGCTCGCGGGCATCATGATGGCCATAACATTTCCTTCATGGCATATCCTTCCGGCCAAGGCCGCATGATCGATTTGTCGCGGTAAATCAACCACGTCCGCGGTGGTTTGGGTAGGCCGTCCGAAAGTCGGATCGACGATCCTGCGCGAGTTCGCTCTGGGACAAGTAGGAAATCGTGAAACCTGCCATGGTTTGGCGGCTTGTCCAATCCGAGCAGGCCTGCCAAAACCGGCAGGTCCGACCGTTGCCGATCAGGCATGCAACTGACCAGCCCCCAGGGAAGAGACGAAGAGCACCCGATGACAAAACTGATTTTTGGCGCATTGACCATCCTCACCGCGATTGCCACCGCACCCGCCGCGATGGCGCAGGACGTCGCGGCCGGCAAGTCGTCGTTCAACAAATGCCTGGCCTGTCACGCGATCGGCGAAGGCGCCAAGAACAAGGTCGGCCCCGAGCTCAACGGCCTCGACGGCCGCAAGTCCGGCACCGCGCCGGACTACAATTACTCCGACGCCAACAAGAATTCCGGCATCACCTGGAACGAGGCCGTGTTCAAGGAATACATCAAGGACCCCAAGGCCAAGATCCCCGGCACCAAGATGGCGTTCGCCGGCATCAAGAACGAGACCGAGATCAACAATCTCTGGGCCTACGTGTCGCAGTTCGACAAAGACGGAAAGATCAAGCAGTAAGCGCGGGAACGGCGGCCGCTGGAGCTTCGGTTCTGAACCGAAGCTCCAGCTTCTCGTTTTGACGCGTTTTCTTCACGCGAACCGGCATCCACTTCGCTCGAAAACGCTCTAATCGGCGGTCGCCTGCGCCGGGACGATTTTCCCGATCATCGTCTCGATCTCTGTCTTCACGAGATCGGGCACCGCGTTCTGCACCATGTGGCCGAGATCAGGCAGCACGATCAGCTTGGCATTCTGCACGGTGGCGGCGAACGGGCGGGCGTGAATGGCGGTCTTTACCGTCTTGTCGGGTTCGCCGGCGATGATCGTGACCGGCGCCGTTATCTCGCCGTAGCGCGGAGCTTGCGCAGCCACCGCCTGCTTCAGCGACACCAGATCATAGGCATTGGCGATGAACTCGCGCGGGCGCAGCAGCAACGGCGTCGCGGAGTCCTGCACGAAACCGTCCGGCATCGTTTGCGGCAGGAAGACGTTGCGCGCGCCGGACTCGCTCAGGAAATAGCCTAGCGGGAGGGTTATGGTGTAGGCGAACAGCGGGCCGATTACGGGCGTTGCGATGATCTCGTTGTAGCGGCCGACGCCGCCGCGCCAAGGATGGGTGACGGGCGCGAGCATCACAAGGCCCGCGACGCGGCCGGGATGATCGAGCGCCAGCCGCGCGCCGAGCGCGCCGCTCCAGGAATGCACCACGAACACCGCGCGATCGATCCCGAGCTTGCCGAGCGCCTCATCGATCATTCGCGCCTGGACCTCCGGCGTCGAATCCTGCCGCCGCGCCCGCGTGCTCCAGCCGTGGCCGGGACGGTCGATCAGGATGACGCGATGGTTCCTGGCGAGGAGATCGCCGAGCGGCCGCCGCATTGCCTCGAGGTTGGAGCTCGCGCCGTGCAGCATCACGATCGGCAGGCCCGAATCGCGCGGGCCGATATCGACGAGGTGAAGCACGGCACCCTCGACCTCGATCATCCGGCCCTGCGGTGGAAAGGCGCGTTGCACGGCGAGGACGCCGGCCTGCGTGACCAGCGCCAGCACAACCAGCGCGGTCACGACTGACATCACGATCATGGACGGAATCCGGGCGACCCAAGTCACAGGGCAGTTACGTGGCTTGCGGCCGGCAGTTTCGCCCGGGGAGCCCCCGCGCTCCACTTGAAATGCCGGGGCTGTGGATATGTGCATAATTCAAGCGAGAAAAACGCAATGAAATCAATACTGCTCCCCGGAGCACGCAGGCTTCGAAACAGCTTCATGCACTCGTCATCGCGGCTTCCTTATAATCGCCATGGTCGGTTCCGCCATTTAGACGCAGGTGGGCGCCGATCGTGCTCGCAACCCTCAGGGATGCGGGAAGACCGGCAGGATTTATCCTGATTTGAACCGGAGAATTTCGATGAGCCTGAGATCCAAAGATACTGCGATCGACGAGATCGTGGCAAGCTGCCACGGTGACCTGCGCGGTGCCGTGCGCGCGCTGCTGCTGATCAACGAGCACCTCGAGACGGAGCTTGCAAAGGCCTACGCCGCAGCGGTCGATCGCGGCCTCGCCGAGCGCGAAGGCAGCGTTTTGCACTAGATTGCTGTCGACCTAGTTCGTGCTGTCCTCGTCCTTTTCCTCGTCAGGCGTGGGTGCGGGACAGGCGCGGATGGTCGAACGGGCAAGCTTGGCGTCGGCCTTCGATTTGTAAGGACCGTCACCGAACCAGACGTCGCCGAAGATCACGGGATTGCTGGTCACGATGTTGCATTTTCCGGTGGCGCGATTGCCGACCACCCAGAACAGTCCGTCGGCGAGGCTCGCCGTGCCCGACGCCAACAGCAACATACCTGCAAAGATCAAACGCTTCATGGCTGTGCTCCCGCCATGAAGGTAGGCCTGCGGCGGTGCCATCCACACCCCTTGTAACGCGGCGCGTGTCATCGTGGTTAATCCGCCTGCGCCGCATTCGCTCGAGCAATGATCGACTTGTCCGCTAAATATCGCGGCCTTCGACCTTCTCGATCAGCGCCTTGACCTGGTCGGGGATCTTCTCGAGGTGCGGATTGACGGCGAGCGCCTTGCGGTAGGCTTCGAGCGCGCGCTTTTCGTCGCCGACCTCCTGCATGATCATGCCGAGGCCTGCGAGCGCGCCGAAATGACGAGGCTCGCGGATCAACACCTCGCGGATGTCGGCGAGCGAGCGGCCATAATCGTTCTGCATGTAGTAGAGCGTCGCACGACGATTCCAGGCCTCGATGTAGTCGGGCCTGAGCTTGACGACCGAATCCAGCAGCTTGATCGCAACCTCGATCTTCTTTGCGTCGACGGCGGTCTTGGCCCGCGCCATCAGCAGCGCCGCGGTGTCGCTCGGGGTCTGGATCCAGATCGCCCAGATCCGCGCCTCGACATGCTTGGCGCTGGCTTCGTCGGGCGCAGCTTTCAGCGCGCCGAACAGGAAATCGAGATTCTTGGTGCGGTCGACCTTGGGCAGCTTGGCCGGCGCTTCCGGAAGTTTCTTCTGCTTGCCGGGCGGAGCCGGCGGATCAGCCTGCGCCAGCGCCGGAGCGAGGCCGGCGGCTCCCAGCACAAGAGCCAGACACAGGGTGCGCGCGAAGAGGAATCTCACTGCCATGGTCGAAGTCTAAACGCGCAAAGCCGCCCTTGCAAAGCAGGGGCGGCGTCAAACTCGTGTGAGACCGTGGTCTTGCGGGCGCGCGAGCGTCAGGCAGGGCGAAATCAGCCGCCCAGATCAGCCCTGGCGAGCCTTGAAGCGGCGCTGCACCTTGTTGATCACATAGACCCGGCCCTTGCGGCGGACCAGGCGGTTGGCGCGATGGCGACCGCGCAGCGATTTCAGCGAGTTACGGACCTTCATGGCAGAATCCTGAACGTTCGAAAGGCCGTGTTCGGCACTACCGTTTCGGCACGCGCGAATGAGGCAAAATGAGATTTTCCCGCTGGCGGACCGACCGCCCGGGACGGGGCGGTTCTTAAGGCATGGGAGGACCGGATGTCAATGTTAACTGGCCCGATCGCACCCAGCAAATTCAGGAAAACAACCCGATGCAAAGTAGAAGCGGCCGGATCGGGCTCAATCATCTCGGACGACGCCGATCCCACAACGCCTTGTCCCCACAATGCCTTGCCAAATTCGTTATATCATATAATCAATTCGACAACCCGTCGGGAGGAAACCCATGCCGAAGCTGAAGCTGCCGAACATCGACGACGTCGTTGCCATCGACATCCACACCCACGCCGAGGAGCCCTGCGGCACCCATCCCGACGACGGCTATGACGACTTCCAGGCGCAGATGGCGGACTATTTCAAGTCGCCGCACAAGCATCCGCCGACCGTGCCGGAGACCGCCGCCTACTATCGGTCCAAGAACATCGCCGCGGTGATCTTCCCGGTCGACGCCGAGCGCGAGACCGGCTTCCGCCGCTACAAGAATGAGGAGATGCTGGAGATCGCCTCCGACCATCTCGACGTTCTCATCCCCTTCGTCTCGATCGACCCGCACAAGGGCAAGCTCGGTGTGCGCGAGGCGCGCAAGCTGATCGAGGAATACGGGGTGCGCGGCTTCAAATTCCACCCAACCATGCAGGGCTTCTACGCCAACGACCGCATGGCCTATCCGCTCTATGAAGAGATCAACAATGGCGGCGCGATCGCGCTGTTCCACACCGGCCAGACCGGCGTCGGCTCGGGCATGCCCGGTGGCATGGGCATGCGGCTGAAATATTCCAACCCGATGTACATGGACGACGTCGCGGCCGATTTCCCCGAGCTCAAGATCATTCTCGCCCATCCCTCCTTCCCCTGGCAGGAAGAGGCGCTGTCGGTCGCGACCCACAAGCCCAACGTCTACATCGACCTCTCGGGCTGGTCGCCGAAATATTTCCCGCCGATCCTGGTGCGCTACATCAACTCGATCCTGCAGGACAAGATGCTGTTCGGTTCGGACTGGCCGGTGATCACGCCCGACCGCTGGCTGTCGGATTTCGCCAAGATCGAGATCCGCGACGAGATCCGGCCGAAGGTGCTGAAGGCCAACGCGCGCAAGCTGCTGGGGATCTAGGCGCGTACTCGTCAGCGCATCGAGGGCTTCGACGCTGCTATCGAAGCCCTCATGCTCCGGCCCTGAGGGCCTAAGACTTTGGCGCGGTGAATCTGATGGCTATGTTATGCGATCAGTTCACGCCTGCGAGGAAGCCGGCCAGGATTGTCCGGCTTTGGCTGAGCGTCTCGATACGTTCGTCGATCAGGCCGACCTGCTGAGTGAGTATTTTTCGCAGCTCGTTGCACGGCGTGAAAGCTGGATCGTTGTTCCTCACGCATGGGAGCAACCGCTTGATGGTTTCGAGCGTCATTCCCGCGCCGCCGAGCATCTTGGTGCGCCGTACGGTTTCCTCTTCGGCCAAGCCATAGTCGCGATAGCCGGAGTTCGTCCGCAGCGGCGTGAGCAGTCCTTCGCCTTCGTAGTAGCGCAGCATTCGGACGCTGACCCCCGTCCGCCGGGAGAGTTCGCCGATTTTCATCTGAAGCCCCTTGACCCTGACAGCACTGTCAGACCCTAAAGACTTTGCTCGTCCAAGTGAATGCCACTTGTGAAGGGAGCAACGATGAAAGCCTACCATTTGAATGGCCATGCTGGTGCTGGCCGCCTTGCGCGCGCCGAAATCAGCAAACCCGAACCCGCCAATGGCGAGGTCCGCATTCGGGTCGAAGCGGCAAGTCTGAATTACCGCGACCTCCTGATCCTCGACCGTGCAGGCCAAGGCGAGATCAACGGCCGCGTGCCACTCTCCGACGGTGCGGGTGTCGTTGACGCCATCGGCGCCGGCGTCGCGCAATGGCGACTCGGAGACCGCGTCGCTGCGTCGTTCTTCCGCGATTGGATCTCGGGGCCGTTCAAGTCCAGCTATATTCCGTCATCCCTCGGTGGCAACACGATGGACGGAATGCTGGCTGAGTATGTCGTGCTGCCGGCGACCGCGCTGGTCTCAGTGCCGGCCCATCTGTCCGCGGTGGAGGCAGCGACCCTGCCCTGTGCCGGCGTCACGGCTTTCCATGGCCTCATCGCACGCGGCGGGATGCACAAAGGCGACACGCTATTGGTCCAGGGAACAGGCGGCGTCGCGCTGTTCGGGCTTCAATTCGCAGCGGCGCTGGGGGCGCGTGCGATCGTGATATCCTCCTCGGATGAAAAACTCGCCCGCGCCAAGGCGCTGGGCGGCTCGATCCTCATCAACTACCGCGACACCCCTGACTGGGATGTCGTCCTCATGAAGGCGACGAATGGCGCAGGTGCCAGTCACATCCTCGAACTCGGCGGTCCCGGCACTTATGACCGATCGCTGCGATCGGTCGCTTCGGGTGGCAAGATCGTCCAGATCGGTGTCTTGACGGGGTTCGGTCCCAAGCCCGACCTCGCGCGCCTGCAGTGGGAGAATGCCGACATCATTGGTGTCACCGTCGGATCGGTCGAACACTTTGCCGCGATGAATCGCTTCCTGACCGAACACGCGATCCACCCGATCGTGGATCGGGTCTACGACTTCGACGACGTTCCCGAAGCGTATGCGCACCTGCGGACCGGCTCACACTTCGGCAAGATCGTGATCAGGCTTTAAAAGCGAGGGCTCAGTTCGCGTTTCCGTGTTGGATCGATACCGCGGCGCCTTGTATAGTCCGTGGACCGCAACGATCCCGGAGGACAGGTCAATTGAGTCTCAAAGCCGTTGTCTTCGATGCCTACGGAACGCTTTACGATATCCAGTCGGTCGCCGAGACCACCGAGGATGCGTTTCCGGGCTACGGTGAGATCATCACGCAGATCTGGCGAATCAAGCAGCTCGAATACACCTGGTTGCGCTCGCTGATGCGGCGCTACCAGGACTTTGCAGCCATCACGCGCGACTCGCTTGCCTATACGCTGCGCGTGCTCGGGCTCGCTTACGAGAATGAGGCATTCGAGCGCGTCGTCGAGAAGTACCTTCATCTCGATCTCTATCCGGATGCGACGGCGGCGCTCACGGCTCTGAAACCGCGAAAGCTCGCCATCCTCTCCAACGGCAGTCCGGACATGCTGAATGCGCTCGTGCGCAACTCCGGCCTCGACGCCCTGCTCGACGCCACGATCAGCGTCGACGAGAAGAAGATCTTCAAGCCGAGCCCGGAGGCCTATGAGCTGATCGGCGAGGTGCTCGGCACCGCGCCTGACGAGGTGCTGTTCGTCTCCTCCAATCCCTGGGATGTCGCGGGCGCGAAAGCATTCGGACTGAACGTTGCCTGGATCGAACGGGTGACGCCGGAAGCGATGGCGCTGGCTTGCGTCGAGAACGAACTCGTGGCACCGCTGACGATGTTTAAGGCGATCCGCACCCAGATGGACGAGCTCGGCTTTGCGCCGGATCATCGCGTCCGGGCGCTCTCGGAACTGCCAAGTTGCTTAGGCATCGCCGCCCAACGGTAAGTCTGGAATGAGCCGACCTGAATGAGCCTGGAATCCGTTCGCGCCTTCTTCGCCGAGAAAGCCCCCGACATATCAGTTATCGAATCCCCGATCAGCTCCGCGACAGTGCCGCTGGCCGCCGAGGCTTATGGCGTCGAGCCCGGACGGATTGCCAAGACGCTGTCGTTGCGGATCGGCGAGCGCGTGATCCTGATCGTCGCGGCCGGCACTTCGCGCATGGACAACAAGAAGGTGAAGGCGGCGTTCGGCGGCAAGCCGAAAATGCTGGGACTGGAAGAGGTCGCCGAGATCACCGGCCACGAGGTCGGCGGCGTCTGCCCGTTCGGATTAAAGGCGCCGCTGCCGGTCTATTGCGACGTCTCGCTGAAAGCGTTCGACGTGGTGGTGCCGGCCGCCGGCTCGACCCACAGCGCCGTGCGCATCACGCCGGAGCGGATGGCGGAGCTGACCCGGGCTGAATGGGTCGATGTCTGCGAAGTCAGGCCGTAAGGCAGCTGGGGGATGCCTGATGCATTTGCCGGTCAGGGACGCTAATGTACGGACCATGCCCGATGATAAGGTCAAACGGCGGCTGACCACCGTGCTATGCGCTGATGTGCACGGCTATTCTCGTCTCATGGAAGCAGACGAGGCGGGAACGCTGGAGACACTCCGCCGCTATCGCACGGCCATCGCGCGATTGGTGGAGCGCCATGACGGCCGGATCGTGAATACCTGGGGCGATGCCGTCATCGCCGAATTCGCCAGCGTCGTGGAAGCCGTGCAGTGTGCGGTCGAGATTCAGCAGGAAATTTCCAACCAGGATTCGGGCCCACCTCCCCCGATGCGGTTTCGCATCGGCATCAATCTCGGCGATGTGATGGTGGATGGTTCCGACCTCTATGGAGACGGGGTCAATATCGCGGCGCGTCTGCAAGAACTTGCCGAACCCGGTGGTATCGTGATCTCCAGCTCCGCCTATGATCAGGTGCACAACAAATTATCTGTTGGCTTCGACTGCCTCGGCCAGCGTCCAATGAAAAACATTGCTCCCCGTGACCAGCTATCGTGTGACCATGAGCGGCCAAGCCGCTCAAGCACGGAGCTTTCCGCCTGGCGAACGCCTGACATCTCAGACCGCAAGTGCGGGCTCGCAAACTGACGCCGCGCACCGCGACAGATCCGAGTCATCCAATTGGATGGGCTTCGTTTCAGACGGACTGGCGAAGCTGCCCCGCCCGGTTGCGGCGGCCCTCACGGTGTCGGCCTTTCTGATTCTGATCAATATTTTCACCGGCATGCACAAGATCTGGTTCCATTGGCCGGTGGCAGCTTTGCTCTTCGGCGCCATCATGCGGACGGCGCTCCGGGATCGACCTGAGTCGGACGGCAAGGGCGAGCGCTGAACGAGGCGGCACAACCGCGCTTCGCGCCCACTGCTGCGCGCGCGCGCCCCGATCATGCTTGGGCAGCACTACTCGTCGCTATCGTCATAAGGCCGCGGCTGCGCCTGCGGAGGTGGTGGCGGCACATTGTTGTATCGCGGCGCCGGCGCGGCGCGATTGCCCGGAACCTGCTGCTGCGGCGGCATCTGGTTGTTGGACTGGAACACCGCGCGACAGCCGCTGGAGAGCTGGGGCGTATTCTGCCGCAAGCAGGCCGTAATGCGGCTCACATCAGGGATCTGATCGCTGCACAGCCGCCACACATCCGGCGTGCAGGCCATCTGCTGCTCCATGGTTCCGCGATACTCTTCAGCGGATGCAGCGCCTTGCGCGACGATGCCGCCGATTGCAAGCGCCACACCCAGCGCGATCCGCTCTGTTCGCATGTCCGATTCCTTCGCGAGTCTCTCGAATTCTGTTCAATCAATGAGACGCGGAGAGGTTCTGGACCAACAAAAAATTGTGAAAATGGGCCAGGAACCTATTCGACCTTGCCGATCTTCTTCACCGCAGCAATCAGCCGCGCGCTGTCGACCGCCACGAACTCGGCAAACGCCGGCGCGTCCTGATAGGCAACGAGACTGCCCGACGTTTCGAAGGCCTTGAGCACGTCGGGGCTCGTCATCACCTGCGCCATCGCCTCGCGCAGGCGAGTCGCGATCGGCGCGGGAAGAGCACTCTGTGCAAAGAGTCCGGCCCAGATGTACATCTCGACGTCCTTGTAACCGAGCTCCTGGAAGGTCGGCACATCGGGGAAGCTTGCGACGCGCTTGGCGCCGCAATTGCCGAGCACGCGCAGCTTGCCGTCCTCCACTTGCGGCTTCAGCGTTCCCGGTGCGGCGGCGATCGCCTGCACGGTGCCGCTGAGCAGCGCGGTGAGCGCCGGTCCGGCGCCGCGAAACGGCACATGCAGCAGCTTGATGTCGGCGCTGCTCGCAAACATCTCCATCGCCACGTGCAGCGTGCCGTAAGGCCCCGATGAGCCGTAGGTGATCTGGCCGGGACGCTTCCTGGCATCCTCGACGAAATCCTGCGCGGTCTTCCATGGCGCCGAGGCGGGCACCGCGAGCAGCGTGGGATCGGCCAGCACCCGCGCGATCGGCATGAACTGCGAGAGCTCGTAGGCGACCGGACGGTCGAACAGCCGGTCGGCCTCGGGCAGCACCGCGAGCGAGGACAGCGTCATCAGCAGCGTGTAGCCGTCGGGCTCGGCGCGCGCCGCCGCGGCATTGCCGACGGATCCACCGCCACCGCCGGCGCGGTTGTCGACGATGACCGCCTTGCCGAGGATTCGCTCCAGCGCCTGTGCGACGGGGCGCGCCGCAAGATCCGCCTGGCCGCCGGCCGGAAACGGCACGATCATGGTGACGTTGCGAGAGGGATAGGCTTGCGCGAAAGCCGCGCTCGACAACACAGGCAACAACGGCAATGCGGCAGCCGCGCGCAGGACATCGCGTCGATCCATGGCAGATTTCCCCCTGTTTTCTTATTTCGCTGCCAGCCTAGCGTGACCGTCCGCAAGAACAAGCCGCGCGGCGGGATTAACGAAGCATTATCCATGTTCCGCCCGGTCAGGAACGCCCCCCTGGGCTCACCGTTGCCTCCCAGGGAGTGGAGCGATGAATAGACTTCAGACCATTGACGTGGCGCTGGACGAGATGCTGGTGAATCTCGCCGCCATCGTCTTGCGGCTTTCAAAGCCGGACGTGACGCGAACGCCGGAAGCGCGACGCGCCTTGGCGCAATCCGTGCACCAATACGCGGTCTGCGCGAAGCGTTCGCGCGATCCGCGTGTTCATGATTTGAAGTCGCAACTGGAGGAGACGTTGAAGCCGAGCTTGCGAATTGTGGTGCGTAATGGTGAGAAGGTGTCTTAGTCCAACCCGTCATTGCGAGCGCAGCGAAACAATCCAGAATACCTCCGCGGAGACATTCTGGATTGCTTCGTCGCTTCACTCCTCGCAATGATGGAGGTCGATGAAGCCGCTCGCTCTACGACGGCTTTTCTAAGACGGCTTTGCCTTTCCGCGCACTCGCCGCTTGCACGTCCCCGGCAGCTTCGCCGCGAGAAAATCACCGAGCGCCTCGACTCGCGCGGGGCGCGGGCCGCCAGGTGGCGTCACCAGATGCACGGCGCCTTCGACCTGCTTCCAGTCCTTCAGGATCACTTCGACCTCGCCGGAGGAGATGGCGTCACCGACGATGAATTCCGGAAGGTCGGCGATGCCGAGGCCGGCGATCAGCGCCGGCATCACCGCTTCGCCGTTGTTGACGCGGAGCTGTCCGCCCGGACGTACGCTGGCCTGCTCGCCGGCCGAGTTGGTGTAGTGCCAGACGTTGGGCGTGGAGAGATAGGCGTAGCTGAAGCATTTGTGCTCGGCCAGATGCATCGGATGCGTCGGCCGCCCGTGTTGCTCGAGATATGACGGCGCGGCCACCGTGAAACGCGGCATGGTGAAGAGCCGGCGGGCGATCAGCGAGGAATCCGGCAGCCGCGCGATCCGCACCGCCATGTCGAAGCCCTCGCCAATCAAATCGATGGTCGCATCGCTCAAGTGCAGATCGACCGAGACCTCCGGATACGCCTCGAAGAACTCCGGCAGCAGCGGCGCCACCGCCTTGATCCCGAATGTCATGGGCACGGCGAGCCGCACGAGGCCGCGCGGTGCGACCGATTGCGCCAGCGCCTCGTTCTCCGCCGCCTCGCCGTCGGACAGCAGGCGCGTCGCACGCTCGGCGAGCTTATGCCCGGCATCGGTCAGCGCGAGCCGGCGTGAGGTGCGGTTGAACAGCCGGGCGCCGAGCCGCTCTTCGAGGCGCGTGACCGCCTTGGACACCGTTGCCTTGGACATCGCGAGCTCACCAGCGGCCCCCGCAAACGACCGTAATTCCACGACTTTTGCGAAAATCGCGAGCGCCTCGAAATCGGGGAGTTTGGCCATGAAAGCGGATCCAATTGGGATGTTTAAGGAAACAATGTGTTTCGACAGTTTCTATTTCTATACCACAAACAGAGGCTTATCCAAGGGTCATCAGAAATTCAGGAATGGAGAAATCCAATGACCAAGAAGCTCTCAGGCAAGGTTGCCCTCGTCACTGGTGGCTCGCGCGGTATCGGCGCGGCCTCTGCTCGCGCCCTCGCCGATGAAGGCGCGGATGTCGCGATCAGCTACGTTGCCTCTCCCGAAAAGGCGGAAGCCGTCGTCACCGAGTTGAAGGCCCGAGGCGTCAATGCCCGCGCCTTCAAGGCGGACCAGGCCTCGGCCAAGGACGTGACGCAGCTCGTCAACGACGTCGCGAAGGAGTTCGGCCATCTCGACATCCTCGTCAACAATGCCGGCGTCGCGAGCGGCGGTGCGATCGGTGACGCCAATGCCGACACCGAAGCGCTCGCCCGCCAGGATGCCATCAACGTGCATGGCGTGATCGCTGCGATCCGCGCCGCTTCGCAATTGATGGGCGAAGGCGGCCGCATCGTCACCGTCGGCTCGATGCTCGCCGATCGCGCCTCGTTCCCGGGTCTTGCGGACTACGTCGCCACCAAGGCCGCCGTGGTCGGTTACACCAAGGGCGCAGCGCGCGACCTCGGCCCACGCGGCATCACCGTGAATGTGGTGCAGCCCGGCTCGATCGACACTGACATGAACCCGAAGGACGGCGGCGAGTTCGCCGAGACCCAGCGCAAGCAGCACGCGTTGCAGCGCTTCGGCCGCCCCGAGGAAGTCGCGGCTGGCGTCGTGTTCCTCGCAAGTCCGGAAGCCTCCTTCGTCACCGGCACGGTGCTCAACGTCGACGGCGGTTTTGGCGCCTGATCAAGGCGCCATCCGCCAAAACAAGGAATTACGCAGATGATCGAACTCAGACCCTTCGCAAAGCTCGGCGGCGCCGATCACGGCTGGCTCAATGCCAAGCATCATTTCTCCTTCGCAAGCCATTACGACCCCGACAACATGGGTCACGGCGCCTTGCGGGTCTGGAACGACGACGAGATCGCGCCGAACACCGGCTTTCCCGCCCATCCCCACGCCAACATGGAAATCATCACCTATGTGCGCGAGGGCGCGATCACCCATCAGGACAGCCTCGGCAACGAAGGCCGCACCGAAGCGGGCGACGTGCAGGTGATGAGCGCCGGCAGCGGCATCCGCCACTCCGAGTACAATCTCGAGTCGACCAAGACACGCATCTTCCAGATCTGGATCGAGCCGACCGCGCGCGGCGGGCAGCCGACCTGGGGCTCGAAGCCGTTTCCGAAAGGAGACCGCTCGGGCAAGCTCGTCACCATCGCGAGCGGCTTCGAGCATGACACGGACGCGCTGCCGATCCGCGCCGATGCGCGGGTGCTCGCCACCACGCTGAAGGCCGGTGAGAGCGCCGAGTACGTGCCGCACAAGTCGCGGCACCTTTATCTGGTGCCCGCGGCGGGGTCAGTCCAAATTAACGGCGTGCGCGTCAACGCCCGCGACGGCGCCGCGATCCGCGACGAGGACAGGCTGAAAATCACGGCACTCGAAGATTCCGAGATCGTGCTCGTCGACGCGGCGTAACGGCTCTCTCTGTCATGGCCGGGCTTGTCCCGGCCATCCACGCCCCGCGACGAGCGAACAAGAACGTGGATGCCCGGGACGAGCCCGGGCATGACGACCCAAAAAAAGCACTCACTCAATCCCATCGGAGACATCATGACCAAAGTTCTCGTCCTGTATTATTCCGCCTATGGCCACATCGAAACGATGGCCAATGCCGTTGCCGAAGGCGCGCGCGAAGCCGGTGCCACCGTCGACATCAAGCGCGTACCCGAGCTGGTGCCGGCCGAGGTCGCCAAGGCGTCCTATTACAAGCTCGACCAGGCCGCCCCCGTCGCCACGATCGACGACCTCGCCAATTACGACGCGATCATTGTCGGCACCGGCACCCGCTTCGGCCGCATGGCCTCGCAGATGGCGAACTTCCTCGACCAGGCCGGCGGTCTCTGGGCCAAGGGCGCGCTGCACGGCAAAGTCGGCGGCGCCTTCACGGCGACCGCGACCCAGCATGGTGGTCAGGAGACGACGCTGTTCTCGATCATCACCAACCTGTTGCATTTCGGCATGGTCGTGGTCGGCCTGAATTACGGCTTTGCCGGCCAGATGAAGCTCGACGAGGTCACCGGCGGCGCGCCTTACGGCGCCACCACGATCACCGGAGGCGACGGCAGCCGGCAGCCCAGCGCCAACGAGCTCGCCGGCGCACGCTATCAGGGCCGCCAGATCGCGGAGACAGCCAGGAAGCTGCACGGCTGAGCGCGGTTAAGCTTTACGTCCGAACCACTGCATGGCAGGTGCGATCTGGGCGGCATTCTCTTCTGGAGATGCCGCCCCATCTCTGTGGCCAGGATATTTCACCAAAAGCGATACGAATGGCTTTCGAACTCTTGTTGATCGCGCAGATGATCCGCAGGCCCGCTCAGGCGCTGGCGCGGCGCTGGTATTGCCGGAGCCTGTTCAAGGCCTCACGCGGCCGCTTTCACTGTGCCGGCTGCGCGAAGTCATGATGCTCTAGCCACTAGGCCTGCGTGATGTCCGCGTTGGGCTTAATGGGCGCAGTCGCGACAGGCGCCGGCGCTGTCGACAGCCACCAGCCCTCACCGGCGAACCAGCAGGTCTCGTCGGGAGCGCCCTCTCTCCGCAACGACTGCACGCCCTCCCACCCCCTTGCGAACGCCTCGGCCAGTCGCCGGGCGGCATCCGCGTTCTGCAATCCCGCGCAGCCGATGAATTGGGCACGCCCGAGGAATTTGGCGGGCCAGACCGCCCCCTCGTCGGGGCGCGTGATCATCAACATGCCGCCGATCATGCCTTCGGGCGCGAGTGGAAACACCAGCCGCCCACCGGGCAGCAAGGCATCGAGCCATTCGGTGGCCGGCTGCGCCGCACCCGCGCAGACATAGATCACGTCGGCTTTGGGAAGATCGGACGCGATGCCCGATCGATCCCGCACGTCCGTATGGGCGATGTCCTTCAGATTCTCGCGCGCGAGGCCTGCCAGACGTTCGTCGATCTCGTAGGCATGGACGCGGCCGCCGGGGCCGACGAGATGCGCGAGGATTGCGGTGTAATAGCCGCTCCCCGCGCCGATCTGGATCACAGTCTCGCCTTCCTTCACCGCGCAACCGCTGAGCCAATAGGCGTGCGCGCCGGGCATCCCGATATTGAGACCCCGCGCGCTGTCGAGCGCGAGCAGCGTGTTCTGATAGAGGAAAGCGGGATCATCATCGGGTGTGACAACATAGGGGTGGCCGCCAACCGAGATCGACCACGGCCCGGGTCCGGCGAACGTCTCGCGCCTGACGGTGCGAAACGCTTCTTCGATACGGGGGTCCGCGGCCCTCGCCGCGGCGCTGATCAACTGTGCATAGAATGCGCGATATTTTGCCGAACGATCTTCCATGTCGCCTCCGGGAAACAGGCGACGATAACACAACGATTGCGATAATCGAGTGACCCTACAATCCAGGGCGGCGCGTCAGCGCGTCCTCTTGCCCATCGCCTGCGCCGCAAAGGCGGCAAGCCTGGGGTGACGACGCAGGCCCTGCGCGGCGTGGTCGCGCCACGCGAAGGGCATGCCGCGCCAGGACAGCGCGACGCTGACATCCGTCAGCGGCACCGGCTCGGCGCCGAAGCGGCGCTTGTAGTCCTGGTTGCCGATGCTGAGGTCGAAACGGCGCACGCCTTCCGCATGCAGCGCCGCCATAGTGCGCTCGGTCACGAGCAGCCCCGGCGAGCAGTTCGACCAGGAATCGCCGGTGTGGCTGATGCGCAGCAGGAAATAGGTCTCACCGAACCTGACGCCGAGCGCGGTGGCGACAATGGCCTCGTCGCAAACCAGCGCCGAGATGACGGCATAACCGTTCGCGACGCCCCGACGCGCGACCTCGCGATAGAACTGCGCATGGGTTTCGTCGTTGAGGACGAAGCGCGAGCCGAGCTTTCGCATGCGCGCCTGCTGCTGGGCATCCATCACGTCCAGCAGCTCGCGCGCACGCGCGACATCGGTGGCGATCTCGAATCGCGCGCCGGCGTGACGGTTGAAGACGCGCCAGCAGCGTGGCATCTGCATGCGCTTGATCGAGGCCTGGTAATCTTCATAGTCGTCGCCGGTCAGCACGAGGTTGCCGTTGAGCGAGCAGGACCCGATCCGGCCGAGCGACACCAGCGGGTTCGGGTTGCCGCCGATCTGGGCCGGCATCTTCTTCAGGCGCAGCAAATCGAAGCGGTCCGGCAATGCGCGCAATGCGTCGATCAGCGCCGTGCCGATCGCATCCGCCGCCGCCGCGTCCAACGCGGCATCGAGCGCCAGGATCGGCGCGTTGTTGTCGGAAACGCCGAGATCGGCGAATTCGACGATGCGGATGCCGCGCCTGAGGTGGCTGATCATCGGCACGATTGCGATGTCCCTGCCGGTCGTGGCATCGGAGATCAATGCAATCAGCGGCGAGAGATCGTGGAACGCCTCGTACCAGGCGCCGAGCCAGTAGCCATGCTGGAATGCAGTGCGATGGCCTGCGTTCAGGCGCGATGCGGCCCGCGGCCAATCACGCACGAAATCGACCGCGATTGCCGACGCGCTGGACACAAGACCATCTGGTTGCTCGACGCTGAGGATCGTCATCCGCGGGACATACGATTACTGGGCGTTTCCAGATAGATTATGTTTTGTCGCGGCCACAAGTGAGCTCACAGCTTATCGTTAAGCCGATGCCATTGCGGCGGCACCGGCTGCGACAAGTCGTCCGGTTCCATTTCCGCGACGCATTGGAACCTGGCCAGGAAGTGCAGGCCGGCCACGGCAACAGTGAACATGAACCAGATCGGATTTTGCCGTTCGAGCAAGAAGGTCTCGGTGGCCCCGTAATACAGGCCGAACAGCCATACGGTCAGGAACAGCTTTGCCAACGCACCGCTGCGGTTGTGAGTTCGGGCCGTCTGGAAATTGCCGAGCGGCGCGAGCACGAAGACGAGGATCACCAGCAACAGCCCCGGCAGGCCGATGGTGACCGCGAGGTCGAGATAGCTGTTGTGGCTGTGCGCCGCGCTCGTCGCCCATTCGGCGCCCTGGGCGGTCTGCCGCGCGGTCACGTCGTCCCAGAACGCGGCGTAGCCGTGACCGATGATCGGCTTCTCCGCGACAGCTGCGAGCGCGAACTCCCAGATGGCGGAACGGCCGGTGAAGGTGGGATCGAGCGGAAGCAGCCGCGTCATCGCTCCGAGCGCCGGGCTCATGACGCTGCCGACCGTCAGCAGGTTCATCGCGATCAGCGGCACGAAGCAGATGATCCGCTTCAGCCACAGGCCCGGCGTCACGCAGACCAGCGAGGCGAGCGCATAAATCGCAAGGCACAGTACCGACGACGTCTTGCCGCCGGTGAAGATCAGGAAGATTCCAGCCAGCGCGGCGATGGCCGGCCCCATCAAGAACGAACCAATGGCAGACAGGTAAATGCCGACATAAATCAGGATGGTCATCACCGGCGAAGCGATGTTCTTGTGACCAAAGCTGCCGCGCCAGTCGCCGGCCAACTGCGGCTCGGTGACGTCGAGTGCGGTGTGGATCGAGTATTGCGGCGCCACGAAGACGCCGAGATAGCAGAGCGCAAGCAGTACGAGGGCGGCGCCGCCGAGGCACAGGTTGAAGCTGCGCTGCGTCGGCGGCAGCAACGGCAACAGCACCGCGAGCGACATCACGCTGGCTGCGAGCATGAAGCGCTGCATCGAGACTCCGCGATTCTCGGAGAAGACGATGCTGATCAACAGCCAGCCGACCAGGCAGAGATGCAGCGGCGTCACCAGCGTCTTAAGCGCGGGCGCATCCGTTGCGGCGACCAACAGGACTGCGAGCGCGGCCAGCAGGCCCCAGGCGACATAAGTGAGCGCCATTCGTCCGCCGACGACGGTGGTGACATCCTCGCTGCGCAGGTCGGGAAACGGATCGAGCGTCACCAGCACGAGGAGCAGCGCTGCGACTGCGACGAGGCAGCGCGCCGCCCGCACGGCGTCGACCCCTGCAAGCCCATCGCGCAGGACGCCGCCGAACGATCGGGCCTCGACGTCGGTCATGTCAATGGCGCTGCGATCCATGGCTCAAGGCTGGTGGTGAAGCCCGGGGGAAGCTCGAAGTCTTAGCCGATCCCTGTTAAGCATCCGTCAACCAGTCCAGCGGGGCGCTGCGGCACCGCCTGCTGCCGCACGATGCTCCGCGCGATCTCGTAATATTGAAGCGCGCGCTGTTCCAGCGTCAGGTTGTCCAGCACGAAACCGCGGGGATCGAACGTATCGGCGGCGCACCCGGCCCAGAAATCATCCCAGCCCGCCTCAAACCCGGCGATGTCGACGAACTTGGCGCCGCAACGATCGTCCCAGTACGGCACCGACGACACCGGCGCGAATTGGACCCGATGCGGATAGTAGTCGGGGTCTCGCCACGGCCCGCCTGGATCCCAGGCCAGCACCGGCACGCCGCAAGACAATGCCTGCTGATAGGCGATGCCCTGGCTCTCGTTCTGGCAGAGGAAGATCATCGCACGCGATTGCGCGAGCGCGGCCCGATAGTCTTCTTCCTTGTAGCTGCCGTAACGCAGCTCGGCGAACGAGCGGCCTTCCCTCGTGAGCCGGGCGCGGACGGGTTCGATCAGCTCCGCCGCGTAGCGATCGCGGTCCCAGTGCACCTTGTCGTAGATCAGGACGTCGACGCTCTTCTGCGACGTCGCCGGCGGTGCCCAGAGATCCGTGTCGATGCCGATCGGCCAGGCCTCCGTGTCGGGCCAATGCGGCCGATACATGTCGGCGTACCACGGGCCGGGCACCACGACCTTCTTCACCGGCAGGCGCTTGAACAGGTCGGGATCGTCGAGCGGATGATTGTGGGCGGCGACGCCGAGCAGGATCGGATTTTTCCAGGCGAACTTGTCGAGCAAGAAGGTGCGGCCGATGATGCAGGCGAGTTCGCCCGGATGCCGCGCGATGTAGCCATAGTCGTTGACGCGATAGCGGATACCGAGCCGATCGAGCCCCGCACAGAGATTGAGGAACACGCGCAGCTGCCCGCTCATGCGCGGCTCGCCAAGCAGCATGCGACGCGCCATGCGCCGCAGATGCCGGTCGCCGGGAAACCAGCGATCATCCTTGTCCTCGTAGAACAGGTTGAGGACCATATCGTCGGGATCGTAGTCGAATGTCTTTGCGGGCACTGGTGTCCATCCGCGGCGGCCTGATGCGCATTCTCGCATGGGACCGGCTGTCGCACTCTTCCTAATTTGCCACAGGCTTAATGCCGGCGGCTTAACGCTAATTGACGAAACCAACGCTGCGGCAGCCTTCGTGGCGACGCTTTTTTCCCGATGCGAGTATCATCGAGGGCGGCCAGGGTTGCGATCGATCGCATTGCCAAGCGCAGATGCGCCCTGGTTAACAGACCGTTAAAGGCGAGCCGTATCTTGATCACCGCGGAAGACATTCTCGAATTGCCTGCCACATCGCGCGTCGTTCCAGCGGCGCGCGTCCCGCTGCAGGTCGGCTCAACCACGTCGGTGTCCGTCGTCATTCCGGCCAAGAATGTTGCGGCTTATGTCGGCGAAACCCTCGCCAGCGCACTGGCACAAACCGAGGTCACCGAAGTGATCGTCGTGGACGACGGCTCGACCGACGATACCCCCGCCATCGTCCGCGCCATTCGTGACCCTCGACTGCGCCTGATGACCAACGGCGCCGCCGGCGTATCGGCAGCGCGCAATCTCGGCGCGCAGCATGCGAACGGCCAATGGCTGCTCTTCCTCGATGCCGACGATCGCCTGCGGCCCGGCGCGGTCGCGGCGCTGCTGGCGGCTGCGCGTGGCGCGCCGCGAGCGGTTCTGGTCTACGGCGACTACAATACGATCGACAGCGAGGGACGGCAGATCGGCCGTCGGGATCTGCTCAAGGGCCGCCGCAAACCGTCCGGCGACGTGCTGGCGCGGCTCGCCGCCGGCAACTTCATCGTCAATGGCGGCATTGCGCTCGCACGTGCAGAGGCCTTCCGCGCCATCGGCGGGTTCGACGTCTCGCTCAGATATTGCGAGGACTGGCACTGCTGGTGCCGCCTTGCCGCGATCGGCGAATTCGAATTTGCGCCGAACCTTCTGCTCGACTACCGCCTTCACACGGCCAACACCATGAACGCGGCGGTGCGGACGCCACAGGATTTCTTTCCGGCGATCGCGCGGGTGTTCGACGACGGGCTGATCATGGCGCGATTGCCCGCGGGCATGGCGGCCGGGCTGCGCCAGGCCGCCGAGGTTCATCTCGTCACGTATTCGGCAATGCAAGCGGTCCGCTTCGGTAGATATCGCCAGGCCTTCGCCTATCTCGGGATAGTCGGGCGCCGCTCGCTCAAATCGCTGCCGCGTTCCGCGGTCAGGGTCGCCCTCGCCTGCTTCGGTATTTAGCCCGCCGCCTCGGCGTCAGGACACGATCTTCGAGGCCTCATAGGGCTTCGGTTCGATGCCGAACGCGGCGAGCGCCGAGCCGAGCGCGACCATCACGGGATGCATCGCGACGACGGCTTTCGACGATTTCAGCAGAGCGGCCGCGCGCAACAGCGACAGCGGCAACCTCCCGAGCATCTGCGCAAACACCCACACTCGCGCCGCAGCGCCCTGCGCGGCCTTGGACTGCACACGATAATTGATCGCGCCGATGCGCAGGCCTCGCTTCACGATCCAGCCGAAACTGGTGCGGCTTTGCGGCACGGTCTCGGTGATGACTGCTTCCGCCGTCCAGTGGAAGGTCATGCCGGCGTCGCGGCAGCGCACGAAGAAATCGCAGTCGCCGCCCCCGAGGAAGTTGAAGCGCGGGTCGAAGGCGGGACGGGCAAAGCTCTCGAACGCCGCACGCGTGATCAGGCAATTGCCGCAGCCGTAGATCAAGGGCACAGCGCCGCTGTAATCATAGGCGGGACAGAAAACGGGGTGGCGCGAAAGCCAGGGCATGCGGTGGTCCTCGAAGACCGGCAGCACCGGCCCGCCGACCACATCGGCGCCGGTCGCCTCCGCGGTGCGGACCATCAGCTCGAGCCAATCGGGCGAGGCAATCTCGTCGTCGTCGATCATCAGGAACCGGGTCGCGGCGGGAAACAGCGCCAGCGCCGTCTCGAAGGCGGCGTTGATCGCCTGGACGTTGCCTTGCCGTTTCTCGACCAGGCAGACACCCTGAAGTCTGCCATCGGCGAGATACTCCGCGGCCACCGGCGCGCTTTCGCGCCGGACCGCATCGTTCTCGGCCATGACGACGGCGAAAGAGCGCGGGGTGCGCTGGCTGGCGAGCGAGTCCAGTGTCAACCGCAGATGCTGCGGGCGGCGGAAGCAGGGGATGCAGACGACGATACCAACCGACAGGTCGATGATCCGGGAGCTGGCCGCGATCTCCCGGTTGGGATCGCGCACGGCATGCGAGATACGCGTGGCGGACAGGTCTGTCGGGATCAATGTCATGACGTTCTAGATGTCCGAGATAGATTGAAAAAGCCCTGCTTCGATCCCGGGATCAGCGCCGTCCCGCGACGGCACATCGCCCCGGGACGGATGCGTCCCAAAATGAACGGCCGGTTTGAGCCTGACGACGGCGCCAAGGCCGCCGATGTTCCGCCATCCATGCACTTAACCGCTTTCGGGTGTTTCTGCCGCGAAACCTTGCACGCGTGATACTGCAATTCGCGGTCCACCGTGCCGACGGCGGCTGGCGCGGAGGATGCCGTAGTTAACGCACATGCTCATTAACCCCATCGTAAGCACCGCGGCGGGTGAAGCGTCGCGGCATCGGATTTGCTCTACGGGCACACGAGATTTTTCCTGTAAATTTAAGTCGAACAAGCGCGGTCCGAAAAAAATGAACAAGCCAGCCACGATCGATTTCGCGACAACCACGGCGGTCCAAATTCCCGCGGCCATTGCACACACTCAGGCGCTGCACGATCTCGTCCCCGGTGAAGCCCGCGACAGCCTGCTCGCCGTTCACGACGTACTGCGCCGCGAACTGCCACGGGGCCAGCTCGCCACCTACGAAGCCGGAGGCGGCTCGTGCAGCGTCCTGCCACCGGAATTGCTGAACCGCAGCAAGGTCACCGTCGTCGACATCGACGAGGACCAGGTTCGCAACAACAGCTACGCGGACGAAGCGATCCTCGGCGACGTCCAGACCTACCGCTTCGGGCGCGAGACCTTCGATCTGGTGATCTGCTACAACGTGATCGAACATCTTCCCAAGGTCGACGCCGCACTCTTGAATTTCCGCGATGCGCTCAAGCGCGGCGGGATGATTCTGATCGGCGCGCCCAATCCGCGCTCATTGTCCGGGGTCGTCACCAAATACTCGCCGCACTGGTTCCACGTCTGGTTCTACCGGCACATTCGAGGCATCAAGGATGCCGGCCTGCCGGGCGAGCCGCCGTTCCCGACCTTCTTCCATCCCCTGGTGTCGCTGCCGAGGCTCGAAGCGTTCGCCGCCGCCAGTGGCCTCGAGATGATCTACCGCCGTGAGGTCGAGAGCCCGCGCTATCCCGAGATGCGCCGGCGCAAGCCGCTGTTCGCAGCCCTGGTCGACGCCGGCGCCGCCGTTCTCAACGCCGTGCTCCCGCGCGGGACCGACGTCCGCCGCGGCGATTATCACGTCATCCTGCGGAAAAGCTGACGGCCATGGTGCGCGCGCGGCCGATCGCAAGACCAGCGAAGCCTCGCGGCCACGCCGCACGGGGTAACGAACCGTTAATCTCTGAAGGACCGCGCCATCGCACGCGTCACGACGACGCGTCGAAGAGAGGCACGCGCTTAAACGCTTTGTTTGCCATTTCGGTGAATAGTCCCTCAATGAGTATGGTTAATTTTCCCTGTTGCGTTGAGTGGGCACCTATATCTGAGGTGCGTGGCGTAGAGCGAAGAGTACCCCCTCAGCTCGCGGCACTTGGAATGAAAGCTGGGGATCATGCTTGACTATAACCAGCCGATAGATCGGGCCAGACCGGAGGCCCCGCAGCACCGGCCTCAGGCCGGCTTCAACGTGCTGGAGCTGGTCAATCTGCTCTGGCGGCGGAAGATCGCGATTGCCGTTGCCGCGCTGCTCGGTGCGACGCTTGCCGTCACCGTGGGCAAGAGCCTGACGCCCCGCTACACCGCCACCGCCCAGCTCTATGTCGACCCGCGCGAGCTTCAGCTCGTCGACCGCGAGCTAACGCCCCGCGCGCAGGACGTCTCCGGCATGTCGATGGTGGTCGAGAGCCAGGCGCGCCTGATCACCTCCAACAGCGTGCTGCTCCAGGTGATCCAGCAGGCTGATCTGGACAAGGATCCCGAATTCGGCGGCGGCGCCGACGGCAAAGGCGTGATGTCGTCGCTGCTCGGCCTGATCGGCCTTCAGCCCCACGCGCCCTCCGCCGCGGAGAAAAAGGAAGTGCAGCTCGCCGCCCTCGAGGCGCTGAACCGGCACATCACGATCCGCAAGACCGAGAAGAGCTTCATCGTCGATATCGAAGTCTGGTCGACCGATCCGGCGAAAGCGGCAATGCTCGCCAACACGCTGACCAGCGCCTACCTCGCGGAGTCCCGCAACTCGCAGGCGTCAGCCGCGCGGCGCGCCACCAACGATCTCTCCGGCCGCCTGAAGGAACTGCGCGAGCGGCTGCGCAACGCCGAGACCGTGCTCGCGACCTACAAGGCCCAGAACAATTTCGTCGGCACCCAGGACGCGCTGATCAGCGACCAGCAGCTTTCCGCCAGCAACCAGCGGCTTTCCGCCGCCCGCGCCGCGACGATGGACGCGCAGGCGCGCCTCGACCAGATCGAGGCGAGCCGGCGCACGACGGCAGATGCAGGCGCGAACTCCGAGGCGCTGCAATCGCCAACCATCGCCAACCTGCGCGCGCAATATGCCGACGCGCGCAAGAAATATGCGGAGCAGGCCGGCGAACTCGGCCCGCGTCATCCAGCGCTGCGCCAGACCGAAAAGCAGGTCGAGGATCTCAAGCGCACCATCAACGAAGAGATCGACCGCTTCGCCCAGTCCGCCAAGAACGATTTGACGCGCGCCCGCGACTTTGAAGCCTCGCTCAGCCGGGCGCTGGAGGCGCAGAAGCGGCAGAGCGTCCAGCTCAGCCAGGCCGCCGTGCGCCTGCGCGAACTCGAGCGCGAAGCCGATGCCAGCCGTGACGTCTATCAATCCTTCCTCAAGCGCTCGCGCGAGACCGAGGAGCAGGAGACGCTGAACACCTCGGCGGCCCGAATCATCGGCGAAGCGACGGTGCCGCAGCGGCGCTCGTTCCCGCCGGCGATGAGCCTGTTCGCCATGATCGGCTTCATCTTCGGCGCAATCGCTGCATCGAGCTGGTTCGTCGCGGCAGAGCTGCTGGTGGCCGGTGCGTTCGCACCGGCGCCGGCCCGTCCCAATCGCACTCCGTTGCCGCAAGCTCCGCGAGCTCCAGAGCCTTCGCGGGCGCCGGAGACTGCCCGGTCCCAGCCGGTCTCGCGAGCCCCGGAAGTCGCGGAGGCACTGCCGGAACTCGCCGCCCCGCCGCTGCAACCTTCGATGGTCGAGAAGCCCCTGATCGAAAAGCCGCTGATCGCGCGCCTCCAGGAGGCCGACGTCATCCACACGCTCGGTGCCATTCTCGCCACCGGCGGCGGCATCGACCTCACCCGGCTCGGCTGGCCAACGCTGCGCCCCTGCTTTCCACTGACGACGCTGCTCAACGCCTGGCGCGACATGCGCGCTACGGCGGCCCGGCGCGCCGGCGGAAAGACAATGCCGGTCATCGCGCTCGTCGGTGCCGGTGAGACCACCGGGCGCAGCGTGACCGCGCTGAATTTCGCGCTCGCGGCCGCGCGCGACGGCGCCCGGGTCCTGATGATCGATGCCGACCATCAGGCGCACCCGCTCTCGAACAAGGTCAGCCGTCCCGTCAAGAGCGAGCCCAGCAAGGTCGGATGGCTTTCGATCGGCAGCAAGGCCGCGCGCGAGATCAAGACACTCAACGGCATCTCGATATTGCCGGCCGCCGAACGCGACGCCGGCAAGGCCACTGACGCCATCCGCAAGGCCATCGAGCAGGCGCGCTCCGCCGGCGGCTATGACCTTGTGATCCTTGACGGCCCCGCGGCGCCACTCACGGCCGGCAGCCGTAAGCTGCTCGATGATGCCGACGCGCTGGTGGCGGTGCTGCCGACCAGCCTCGACATCAACGACGGCCTGGAGGAGATCTTGAGCACACTCGGCCGCGCGGAGCGCAAGCTCGTCGGCGTCGTGCTCGACGAACTCACCCCTATGGCCCAAGCTCGCCAACGAGGCAGACAATATGCTTGAGCGCCGCATCAATCTCGATGGCCGGGCCGCAACCGCCGACGTGCCGCGGATCACCATCGGCGGCCTTCGCATGGCCGCACTCGATCTGGAAGCGACCGCAAATTTCATGATCGAGGCGACCGATCCGCGCCATCGCATCGGCCGTCCGCTGCACCTGACCTCGGCCAATGGCGAGGTGCTGGCGCGGTGCTCGACCGAACCCGAGACCGAGCGCCTGTTCCGCAGCGCTGACCTGATCAACGCCGATGGCCAGCCGCTGGTGGCGGCGTCCAGGCTACAATCCTGGTTTCCGTTGCCCGAGCGGGTCGCCACGACGGACCTGTTTCACGTCGTCGCGCGCAAGGCTGAAGCGGTCGGCCGCACCTTCTACATGTTCGGCGCCAGCGAGGACGAGAACGCCCTTGCGGTCGAGAACGTCCGAAAGATGTATCCAAACCTCAAGATCGTTGGCTACAGCCACGGTTATCTCCGTGGCGACGCGCTGCGCGCGAAGGTCGACGAGATCAACGCGCTTGCGCCGGATTATCTCTGGGTTGCGCTGGGCGTGCCAAACGAGCAGGCGTTCGTCGAGGAATTCACCCCGCATCTCACCAATGTCGGCGTCATCAAGACATCCGGCGGCCTGTTCAACTTCTTGTCGGGAAGCCGCGCCCGCGCGCCGCGATGGATGCAGAAGATCGGGCTGGAATGGGCTTGGCGCACCTTGCTCGAGCCCCGCCGCCTGTTCTGGCGCTATTTAACCACCAACCCACGCGCAATCTATCTGCTGTTCAGCCGCCATCGGCCCTTTAATAATCGCTGAGTAGACGACGACATGATCGCCGCCGGTTGCCAGCCCCGCCTGCGCTATTTCAACGCCAGCGGCGCCGGTATTGCGCCTTGCGGGCCGGGCTCATAAGCGGCTAAAGAGACTGTCACAGTCGGTGTCGGCAACTTTCCCGGCCGCCGCGTGTTTTGTATGGCCGCCGACACAAGCGGCACAATCGGCTCAGCCAATTGCGCGAGCCAGCTTTTCACAGCGAAGGCCACGATCGAGTCCGCGCATCGGCCTGCTTTCAGGCGCGACCCAAGGGAGCACGGAACGAATGCATCAGGCCGCAAACCTGCAATTCGAGCGCATGATGGACGAGCTCGTCCTCTGGCAGGCCGTACCGGAGGGCGAACGATCGCCAGCGCCGGCCTGGTGGTGGGGTCCGGCAATGGCGGTGCTCGACGCGCACGAGCCGATGCCACACGCGTGGTGTTCTGAACTCGGTCTGAGCCACGACTCGAGCTTTGCCGAAGGCGCGCACGCCCTGCTCGCCCTGTTCGCCAAGCAAACCTCGCCGACCTGGCCGGATGATTTTCCGCGCAAGGCGGAAATCAAGGAAGACGACGCCCGCGAGCTGCACCCGCAGCCGTCAGACGACAGCGCTTTTCAACCGTAGCGCCGCGGCCGCGGTGGCGGCATGGTCCGGCTCCGGCTGGAGCGGCGGCGCGTAGGGCAGCTCCATGGGCTGCAGCAGCTCGGCCATCTGCCGCGCCGGCAGCGGCTTGGAGATCAGGAAGCCCTGCATCTCGTCGCAGCCATGGGCGCGCAGGAATGCCTCCTGTTCGGCATTCTCGACGCCTTCCGCCACCACGGTCATGCCGAGCGCCTTGCCCATGCTGATGATCGCCTGCGCGATCGCCTGGTCTTCCAAATCCTGCGGCAGGTCGCGCACGAAGGAGCGGTCGATCTTGATGGTGTCGATCGGGAAATGCTTCATCAGAGACATCGACGAATAGCCGGTGCCGAAATCGTCGATGGCGAGACGGATGCCGCGACTCTGGATGGCGTCGAGCACCTTGAGCGCGCGCCCGACGTTGCGCATCATCATGCTCTCGGTGACTTCGAGCTGGAGCAGCACCGGCGACATTCCACTTGCGGCGAGCGCCTCGTCGACGTCCTGCAAGAGATGCTCGTCGACAAACTGGCGCGGCGACAGGTTGACCGCCATCGATACCGGCAAAAGGCCGCGGCGCTGCCAGGCCATGGCTTGCGCGCAGGCCTCCTTCACCACCCAGCGGCCGATCGGCACGATCAATCCGGTCTCCTCCGCAAGCGGAATGAACTGCGCCGGCGAGATGCTGCCGAGATCGGGATGCCTCCAGCGCAGCAGGGCTTCCACGCCGGTGATCTGGCCGGTCTCCATGTCCACCTTGGGCTGGTAGTTCAAAGTGAACTGATTCCGCTCCAGCGCCCGGCGCAGCGCACTCTCCAACGACAGCCGCTCGATCGACTGCGTCTTCACTTCCTTGGAGAAGAAGCGATAGCCGTTCTTGCCATCTTCCTTGGCGAGATACATCGCCATGTCGGCGTTCTTTGTTAGCATCTGAACGTCGGAGCCGTTGGTCGGATACATCGCGATGCCGATCGAGGCCGTGGTGTGGCACTCGTGCCCCGCTAGCTCCATGGGCTCGGCAAGCGCCGTCAGCAGCCCGGTCGCGATGCGCTGGACGTCGTCGACCTCGCCGCATTGATCGAGGATCACTACGAACTCGTCGCCGCCGAGCCGCGCCACCACGTCGCTTGCGCGCAGGGCACCACGCAGCCGGTTGGCCACTTCGAGCAGGAGCAGGTCGCCGGCCTCGTGGCCCAGCGAATCATTGATGACCTTGAAACGATCGAGGTCGATGAACAGCACCGCAAAGCGCTGATCGTGGCGCTGCGCCTCGTCGATCGCCTCATGCAGCAACCCGTTGAAGGTCTCGCGGTTCGGCAGGTCGGTCAGGCTGTCGTGCGAAGCGAGGTATTCGATTCGCTCGTCGGCCTGGTTTTTCTCGTCGGCCCGGTCGAAATTCTCCATCGCGAAGGAGACGTTGTCGGCGAGGCGCTGCAACAGCTCGACGAACTCGGCCGTGAAGGTGCCGGGCTCGGTCGACATGTAGATCATGACGCCGACGGCCCGATCGTGTGCGACGAGGGGAAAAGCCGCGCCCGACCGCGCGCCGTCGTTGCGGACAATGGAATGAAAGGCGCGAACGCGATCGTCATTGAGATAGTCGTTGCTGATGCAGGGCTGGCGGGTGCGGAACGCCGTGCCGCTCATTCCGCGCCCCTCGGGGCGCTCGGGGTCGATTGATAGGCGGACATTGCGCGTGGTGTCAGACGACGGTCCGGCGCTCGACACGATCTCCAGCTGATCGCTATCGACCCTCGCCAGCGCAATGGTGGTCGAGGTGAACTTGGCGCCGTTCGATGCGGCGAGACAGACGAGGTCGAACAGTTCGGCGCGCGACTTCGCCCGCATGATCGCCTCGTTGGTCGCGCTCAGCGCCGCGAACATGCGAGCCAAACGCTCCGTCCGCGCCTCGTTGCGGGCCTTTTCCTCGGCGCGATCGAAATTATCGAGTGCAAATGACACGTTCTCGGCGAGGCGCCCGAGCAACTCGACCATATCGGGTGTGAACGTATTCTCTTCCGGCGCGAGGAAAAGCAGAATGCCGATCGGCTCCTGGCCGGCGCGCAGCAGCGGGAAGCTGGCAGCCGCTCGCGTTCCATCTTCGATCGCCTTAGAGTGCCAATGCGCCGCTCGGAGGTCGTGGAGATAGTCGTTGATGACGCTGGGCCCGCGGGTCCGCAGCGACATCCCTATGATTCCGCGACCCTCAGGATGGTCGGCGGAAACAAAGCAGGTGCGTCCCACCATCCGCTCCTGGAGGCGCCCCTTCACGGCGACCACGCGAACGAGTTCACGCTGGTCGTCCATAATGCCGATTGTCGCCGAGGCGAATACGCCGCCGAGCACGGCTGCCTGGCACGCCCCTTCGAACAGCTCCTCGCGCGTCTTGGCGCGCATGATTGCCTCGTTCGTCGCGCTCAGCGCCTCGAACATGCCGCTCAACCTGTCACGCTGCCTGTCGGCCTTCGCCTTCTCGTCGGCACGGTCGAAGTTCTCCAACGCGAAGGCGACATTGGCCTGGAGCTTGCGCAATAGCTCGACGAATTCGTCCGTGAAAGTGCCGCACTCGGGCGAATTGAACAGGAATACGCCTTCGACGCTGTCGCCGTTGAATAGCGGCATCGCGGTTGAGGACCTAATGCCATTGCGACGCGCGCTGGCGTGCCAAGGCTTGAGGCGGGCGTCTGCCAGGACGTCGTTGCTGATACAGGGCCGCCGCGTCCGGAACGCGGTGCCGGTCAGCCCTCGTCCTTCCGGCTCCTTGTCGCTGACCGACAGCCTGAAGGATCGCACTTCCTCGGCGTTCGGTCCGAAGGACGCAACAACACGAAGCAGTCCCGCATCGCGGTCAAGCAATGCAATGGAGGTCGAGGCGAACTTGGCGCCGTGCACCGTGGCTTCGCAAACCAGATCCAACAGTTCGCTGCGCGACCTTGCCCGCAGAATGGCTTCGTTCGTCGCGCTTAGCGCTGCGTACATACGCGCCAGCCGATCCTCCTCCAAGGCGATCTGGGCCTTCTCCTTGTCGCGGTCGAAGTTCTCGAGCGCAAAGCACACGTTTTCGGTCATGCGCAGCAACAATGCGACGATGCCTTCGTCTTTCGCCCAGGCTTTGCTCACGAAGAAAAACAGCACGCCGATGCTGGTGCCACGCTTGATCAAGGGAGCAGCCACGCAGGCGACGGCGCCGGCATTGACGTTGGCCTGCTCCCAGGTGGTCCCCTTGGTGCGATTGACGAGGTCGTCCTCGACGATCGCTTGCTGGGTCCGGAACACCTCGCCGGAGATGCCCTTGCCGTAGGGACTCTCCGGATCAATCGAGTAGCGCGACTGTCTGATCAGATCCAGATTATGTCCGGTCGCTGCCACCGGCGTCAGCCATTCGGAATCCGGCTCGTGCAGCAGAACGAAAGTGGCAAGCGATTTGCCGCTATAAACAGCGGCGTCGCAGACCCGCTGGTACAAGTCCAGCTCAGTGCTGGCTTGCAGAATTGCTTCGTTCGTCGCACTGAGCGCGCCGAACATGCGGTTGAGCCGCCGCACTGCCCGCTCGCCATCCAGGCGGGCTCCCTCGGTCGCGAAGCTCTCCAGCGCGTGAGAGATATTGGCCGACATCCGCTCGAACAACGAGACCATCGCCTCGTCGAGCGAGCCGGCGCCCGACCGCGTAACATACAACACCCCAATACTGCGTCCCATGCAGACCAGGGGTAGCGCCGCGGCCGCGCCGACACCCGCCGCCACCGCGCCGTTGCGCCATGCCAGCGAACGCGGATCGTTCAGGAAATCGTTGCTGATGCAGAGCTTCTGGCTGCGGAACGCCTCGCCGCCCACGCCCAAGCCTTCCGGCGTGCCAGCCTGCGTGGTGATCTCGATCGCGCTCAGCCGCGCCACGTCATCGCCGCGACCAGCGGCAAAGCGAAGCTTATGGCCATCCGGCTCCACAAGGAACACGGCCACGGCCATGAAGTCTCCACTCGCAAACCCGGCGTCGCAGACCTTCTGGTACAGCTCATCCGGCGATTTCGCGTAGAGGATCGCTTCGTTGATGGCGCTCAACGCCGCAAAGGTGCGCGCGAGTGTCGTCGGCACGATCTCAGCTCCCGGGCATTTCTGCCTTTTTTTCCCGGATGACGTTATGACCGGCGATCGCCTAAGTGGTCGTTATTGCGCGCTGCAAACCATCGATCAAAGTGAACGAGCTGCGAACGACCTGCGCCAATCTGTCGAAAATGCCACCGCGCGGGACGAATCTTCGCCCGACGGCCCTGCTCGCTGCGAATTTGCAGCCCTGTATTGGTTTACAGGAGATTGATATCGCAGCCGCGCTTTGAGACCATGGCGCCCAACAAGCAGCCTGTTAAGGGCACCATGCCGGGGAAGCGCCATGCCGATCGTCCATGCCGACCGCCTCACGCGCATCAGCGCAGCGCTGCTTCGGGTTGCCGGGGCTTCCGAGGAAGAGGCCGACGCGGTCGCAAACGGCTGCGTCAACGCCAATCTCGCCGGCCACGATTCCCACGGCGTGATCGCCATTCCCACCTATGTTGACCGGATCAAGGCCGGCCACATCGTGCCCGGCGCCAGATGGACCATCGTGCAGGAATCGCCGACGACGACCGTGATCGACGGCCAGTGGGGTTTTGGCTTCCACGTCAACGCCAAGGCGATGGCGCTGACGATCGAGAAAGCGAAGACGGCGAATGTCGCCGCCTGCACCGTGTTCCGGCAAAGCCATGTCGGCCGCCTCGCCGCCTATCCGCTGATGGCAATGCGCGAAGGCATGATCGGGATCGCAACGGCGGATTCCGGCCGTTCGCCGAAGCATGTGGCGCCATTCGGCGGCAAGGAGGCACGGCTCGGCACCAATCCGATCTCGATCGCGGTGCCGTCCGACCTCGATGCGCCGTTCTACCTGGACATGGCGACCTCTGCGGTCGCGGCCGGCAAGATCCAGCTCGCGGTCGCCCGCGGCGAGGAAATCCCGCCGGGGTGGATCATCGATGCCGAGGGACGGCACACTACCGATCCAACCCAGTATCGCAAGGGCGGCGCGCTGCTGCCGCTCGGCGGCACCGAGGGCTACAAGGGCAGCGGCCTCGCCGCAATGGTCGAGGTCCTGTGCGGCCTGCTCACCGGCCTCGGTTTCGGCGTCGAGCCCACGGGCCGGCACAATGACGGCTGCTTCATGGCCGTGTTCAACGTCGCCGCGTTTCGCCCGCTGCAGGATTTCAAGCGCGAGGTCGCCGAGTTCGCACACTATCTCAAATCGACCCCGCCCTCCGAGGGCAGCAAGGGCGTGTTCTATCCCGGTGAGATCGAGGGCTTGCGTGAGCAGCAGCGCCTGCGCGACGGCATCGAGATCGAGGATGCGACCTGGGAAAAACTGCGCGCGCTGGCGCGCGAGTACAGGCTCGACACGGTCCTCGACCTGGCCTGACGGATTTCGGCCTGACGCAATTCGGAGAACAGCAGCATGACGCGGCAGATGGTACTGGTCGGCTTCCTTCAGGCCCAGAACTGCACGAATTTGCCGAGCTCGTGGCGACATCCGGACTCGCGCGACGATTCGATGTCGGCGGACTATTATCAGGAGATCGCCAAAATCCTCGAAGCCGGCAAGTTCCACATGGCCTTCTTCGACGACCGGCTGGCGATGCCGGACCGCTACGGCAACGATCACGCCCACACCGTCGAATACGGCATCCGCTGCGTGAAGATGGATCCGCTGATCGTGCTGACGACGATGGGCATGGTGACGGAGAAGCTCGGGTTGGGTGCGACCGGCTCGACGACTTATTTCGAGCCCTTCGACATCGCCCGCCGCTTCGCAACGCTCGACCTGATGTCGGGCGGACGCGCCGGATGGAACGTCGTGACCTCGCTCAATGACGGCGAGGCCTTCAACATGGGCCGGGATTCTCATCCCGAGCACGACGCCCGCTATGACCGCGCCGACGAATTCATGGAGATCGTTCTCGGCCATTGGGACACCTGGGAAGACGGCGCGCTCATCATGGACAAGACGAGCGGCCGCTTTGCCGATCCGGCCAAGGTGAAGCGGCTCGATCACAAGGGCCCATTCTACAAGTCCCGCGGTCCCTTCACGGTGCCCCGCTCCGACCAGGGCCATCCCGTGATCATCCAGGCCGGCGCGTCCGGCCGCGGCCAGCGCTTTGCAGGACGATGGGGTGAGGTGATCTTCACCGCTGCACGCAATCTCGCCGCCGCCAAGGAAGGCTATGCGTCGGTGCGTAACGAGGCCGCGAAAGCCGGCCGCGATCCGGAGGCGATGTTCCTCTGCAACCTGACGACACCGGTTTGCGCCGCGACCAAAGCCGAGGCCGAAGACAAGATGGCGCTGATCAACAAGCTGCCGCTGCAGATCGACGCGCTGTCGCTGCTGGCCGAAGCGCTCAACTACGATTTCGCCTCCAAGGATCTCGACGAGCCGCTGACGACTGCAGAGCTGAAGAGCATGCAGGGCATTCTGGGCATCCGCGACGGCGTGCTCAAGAACTCCGGCAAAAGCAATCCGAGCGCGCGCGACTTCGTCACCTTCTCCGGCCGCGGCCAGGTCCAGGATGCGATGGTCGGCGGTCCCAAGGAGATCGCGGACAAGCTCGAAGAAATGTTCGTTGAGCGCGGCTGCGACGGTTTTGTCATCGCCGCGACCTATGTGCCCGGCTCCTATGCCGATTTCGTGCAACATATCGTCCCGGAATTGCAGCGGCGCGGATTGTTCCAGAAGGAATATCGCGGCAAGACGCTGCGGGAAAATCTCGGGCTCAAGCGGCCGGCTGCCGGCGACTGGAAAGTGCAGCCGCGCGATGCCGCGGAATAACAACGGAGACACGGCATGCGCTGGCTGAAATTCACCGCTGCGGACAAGACGTCCTGGGGGATCGTCGAGGGTGACCAGGTCATCGCGATCGAGGGCGATCCCTTCGGAGAATGGCAACGCACCTCGCGCACGTATCAGCTCTCGCAGGTCAAGATCGAACTGCCGCTGATTCCGCGCACCTTCTACTGCGTCGGCTTGAATTACCTCAAGCATCTGAAGGAAGCCGCCGACAAGCGCGGCGAAGTGCCTGCTGTCCCCGACCGCCCCGAGATCGGCTATCGCGCGCAAAACGCGCTGATTGCGCATGACGAGGACGTCGCGATCCCGTCCTTTGCGACGGACAAGATCCACTACGAAGGCGAACTCGTTGTCGTCATCGGCAAGAAGGTGAAGCATCTCACCAATCAGAATGCGATGGATTGCGTCTTCGGCTACACCATCGGCAACGACGTCAGCGAGCGCAGCTGGCAGAAGGCCGACCGCAGCCTGTGGCGCTCGAAGAACGCCGACACGTTCAAGCCGATGGGCCCGTGGATCGAGACCGAGGCCGACCTCGACAAGATGGAAACGATCGTCCGGGTCAACGGCAAGGAGACCAACCGCTTCCACACCAACGACATGATCTTTGGCGTGGTGCCGTTCCTAGTCGAGCTGACCAAGTATTTTACGCTATGGCCGGGCGATGTGATCTGGATGGGCACGGATGGTGCCTCGCCTGATATCAAGCACGGCGACGTCGTGGAGATCGACATCACCGGCATCGGCACGCTGCGGAACAGGTTCGTGCGGGAGGAGCGGTGATCCTCATCCTGAGGAGCTTGCGAAGCAAGCGTCTCGAAGGATGAAGGCCCGGTTGTGGCGTCGCGCTTCGAGACGGCCGCTACGCGGCCTCCTCAGCACAAGCTCAAAACGGCAGCGCGACGCCCGTCTTGATCTCCTTCAGCACCACGTTGCTTCTGACATAGCGGATGCCGGGAATGCGGAACATGAAGTCGTCGAGGAATCTGTTGTACGCCGCCATATCCTGCACGACGACACGCAAATGGTAATCGGCATCGCCCGTGGTCGCAAAGCACTCCAGCACCTCACGCCGCGTGGTCACCCGCGCGACGAACTCGTCGACGAATTTTGCGTCGTGCCGTTCCAGCGAGACGTGGAGGATCGCGGACATCGCAAAGCCGGCCTGCTCGCGCGCGACCAGGGCCGCATAGCCCCGGATGGCACCGCTCTCCTCCAGCGCGCGCACCCGGCGCCAGCATGCCGAAGTCGACATGCCGACTGCGTCGGCGAGCTGCTGGTTGGTGGCGCGGCCGTCCTTCTGAAGATAGGCGAGAATCCGCGCGTCCTGGTCTTCGATCATGGAAACCACCAAAATGGATTAATCTACCTTCCCGTAGATCGTTTTGGATAACTCTACCATAATAGGTACGCCATTCGGAAAGAAAGGTAAGACCTACCAGTTGCCCAGGCTTACCCTTCTCCCATCCGGCAAGGATGCCGTGGGGAGGTCCGCATGGCCGCCATTTCGTCTCTCGATCCTTACGAGCTTTCCGACCGCTACGTTCGCGAACGGGGCCGCGTCTTCCTCACCGGCACGCAGGCCATCGTCCGCATCGCGCTCGACCAGGTGCGGCGCGACCGTGCCGCGGGGCTGAACACGGCGGGCTTCATCTCAGGCTATCGCGGCTCGCCACTCGGCGGGATCGACCTCGAGCTGTGGCGCATCCACGAGCGACTGAAGCGGGACCGCATCGAATTCCTCCCCGCAGTGAACGAAGATCTTGCCGCGACCGCCGTGCTCGGCTCACAACAGGTCGAGACGCAAGCCGACCGCGAGGTCGATGGCGTGTTCGCTCTCTGGTACGGCAAGGGCCCCGGCGTCGATCGCTCCGGCGATGCGCTGAAACACGGCAACGCCTACGGCTCCTCACCGCATGGCGGCGTTCTGGTGGTCGCCGGCGACGACCATGGCTGCGTCTCGTCCTCGATGCCGCACCAGTCCGACGTCGCCTTCATGAGCTGGTTCATGCCGACGCTCCACCCCGCAAGCGTCAGCGAATATCTCGAATTCGGTGAATATGGCTACGCGCTGAGCCGCTTCACCGGCATGTGGGTCGGCTTCAAGGCGATCTCTGAGATCGTGGAATCCGGCGCGTCCGTCGCGCTGCGCCCACCGCGGGCCTTCCACGCGCCAGACTTCACGCCGCCACCCGGCGGCCTGCACTATCGCTGGCCCGATCTGCCCGGCCCGCAGATCGAGGAGCGGCTGGAGGCGAAGAAGCACGCGGTCTACGCCTTCGCAAAGGCTAATCCGATCGATCGTCACATCTACGACATCCCGGACGCCACCTACGGCATCGTCACCACGGGCAAGGCCCATCTCGATCTGATGGAAGCGCTGCGGCTGATGGGTCTCGACGAAGCGGACTGCCGCAGCATCGGCATCGACATCTACAAGGTCGGCATGGTCTGGCCGCTGGCGCTGCATGACGCGATGGCGTTCGTGAGGGGCAAGCGCGAGATCCTTGTCGTCGAGGAGAAGCGCGGCATCATCGAAAGCCAGTTCAAGGAATATTTTTACGATTATCCGGGCGAAAAACCCGAGCGCATGGTCGGTAAGCATGACGAGCAAGGGGCGCGGCTGATCTCCTGGATCGGCGAATTGTCACCGCGTGCGCTCGCTGGGGTGCTCGCACGCCGTCTCGATCCGATGTTCCCAGGCCTCAATCTCGCCGCACGCGCAGCCGGCTTGATGCCTGAGGCCTCGCGCACGATCAACGTCAGCGGTGCGACGCGTACGCCCTATTTCTGCTCGGGCTGCCCGCACAATACATCGACGAAAGTGCCCGAGGGTTCGAAGGCGCTGGCCGGCATCGGCTGTCATTTCATGGCCAGCTGGATGGACCGCGAGACATCGTCCCTGATCCAGATGGGAGGCGAAGGCGTGAATTGGGCCGCCTCGTCACGCTTCACCGGCAACAAGCACGTGTTCCAGAATCTGGGCGAAGGCACCTATTATCATTCGGGTTCGATGGCGATCCGGCAGGCGATCGCCGCCAAGGCCAACATCACCTACAAGATCCTGTTCAACGATGCCGTGGCGATGACCGGCGGCCAACCCGTCGACGGCCCAATCAGCGTCCACGCTATCGCGCACAGCGTCCGCGCCGAGGGCGTTGCGCGCATCGCGCTGGTGTCGGACGATCCGGCGCAATTTCCGCCAGGCGATCTTCCGGTCGGCGTGTCCCTCCATCCGCGCGAGAAGATGGACAGCGTGCAGCGCGAGCTGCGCGATATTCCCGGCGTCTCGGTGCTGATCTATCAGCAGACCTGCGCGACAGAGAAACGGCGTCGCCGCAAGCGTGGACAGATGATCGATCCCAAACGCTTCGCCTATATCAACGATCTCGTCTGCGAAGGCTGCGGCGACTGCTCGGTCGAATCCAACTGCCTCAGCGTCGAGCCCAAGGAGACGCCGTTCGGCCGGAAGCGCCGGATCAACCTCTCATCCTGCAACAAGGACTTTTCCTGTCTCAACGGGTTCTGCCCGAGCTTCGTCACCGTCGAGGGCGCGAGGCGCCGGAAGAAGGGCGCGAGTCGGATCGACGCGGTCGGCCACGCGGCCACGCTTCCCCTGCCCGCGCCCGCAACGCTCGACCGTCCCTATGATCTGCTCGTCACCGGCGTCGGCGGCACCGGCGTGATCACGGTCGGCGCGCTGATCGGCATGGCGGCCCACCTCGAAGGAAACGGTGTCTCGGTGCTGGATTTTACCGGCTTTGCGCAGAAATTCGGGCCGGTGCTGAGCTACATCCGGTTGGCCGCATCCCCCGACGCATTGCACCAGGTCCGTATCGACCAGGGCGCGGCCGATGCGCTGATCGGCTGCGACCTCGTCGTCAGCTCCTCGCCGAAGGCGTCCGGCACCTATCGAAAAGGTACGCGCGCCGCGGTCAACACCGCGGAGATGCCGACCGGCGACGTCGTCCGCTTCCGTGACGCCGATCTCGCCTCACCCGCCCGCCTGCGTGCGATCGGCCAGGTGATCGGCGACGGCAATCTCGACACCATCAACGCCAATGCGCTGGCCGAGCGCCTGCTCGGCGATGCCGTCTATGCCAATATCGTCATGCTGGGCTTTGCCTGGCAGCGCGGGCTGCTGCCGGTCTCGCTGTCGGCGCTGTTGCGCGCGATCGAGCTCAACGGCGTCGGGGTCGAAAGCAACAAGCAGGCTTTCGCCTGGGGCCGGATTGCAGCCGCCGATCCCGACTTCTTGCCGAAGGTGGACGAAGCGCCGAAGGCCGAGACGCTCGACCAGCTGATCGACCGCCGCGCCGACTTCCTCACGGCTTATCAGAACGATGCCTACGCAGCGCGCTATCGAGAGCGCGTTGCAAGTGTTCGCCATGCCGAAGCCAGCCTGAATAGCGAGGCATTGACCCAGGCGGTCGCGCACGCCCTGTTCAAGCTGATGGCCTACAAGGATGAGTACGAGGTGGCGCGCCTGCACATGCAGACCGGCTTCCTCGACGAGTTGAAAGGCGAATTCGAAGGCGACTTCAGCATCCAATATCACCTTGCCCCGCCGTTCCTGCCGTCGAAGCGCGATGCCCGCGGACGTCCGCGCAAGCACGCCTTCGGACAGTGGATCCAGATGCCGCTCGCCATGCTGGCGCGGGTGAAGGGATTGCGCGGGACGCCGTTCGATCCGTTCGGCTACACGGCGGAGCGGCGCGCCGAGCGGGAACTCATCACCTGGTACGATGGCGTCATCAAACGGCTGCTCGGCGGACTCGACGCGGCGCAACTGCCAAGCCTGGTCGCCATTGCAAAAGCGCCGATGGATATCCGGGGCTACGGGCCGGTTAAGGACGCCGCGATCGGGAAGGTGAAGGCCGAGGTCGAACGGCTGTTCGCCGAGCTCAATGCGCCATCACCTGCAAGGATGCGCGCCTACGGTTGACGGAGCGCCGACGAGACTTCAGCCTCTGGAGCCGAGGGGCGCCCTGATGGCGCTCCTGCAACCGGGTGACGCCTCATGGATTTCGACCAGTTGACCCTGACCCAGGCTGTGGCCGACCTCCGCGCCGGAAAAGTCACGAGCACCGCGCTCACGACGGAAGCTCTCGCCCGCGCCAAGGCCAATGCCGATCTGAATGCCTTCGTCACCCTGGACGAGGCCGGCGCTCTGAAGGCTGCGGCCGCATTCGACGCGAACGACAACAAGGACAAGCCGCTCGGCGGTGTTCCCATCGTGATCAAGGACAATATCGAGGTCACGGGGCTCCCCTGCAGCGCAGGAACGCCGGCGCTGAAGCATTACGTTCCGAGGGCCGACGCGCCGGTGGTCGCAAAATTGCGCGCGGCGGGCGCGGTCATCATCGGCAAGACCAGCATGCACGAGCTCGCTTTCGGCATCTCCGGCTACAACACCGCATTCAAGACCGGCGCGGAGTTCGGCGTGCGCAACGCCTATGACCGCACCCTGATCGCGGGCGGCTCCTCCTCAGGAACGGGCGTCGCGATCGGCGCGCGGATCGTCGCGGGCGGGCTCGGCACCGACACTGGCGGATCGGTCAGGGTCCCCGCCGCACTGAATGGATGTGCCTCGCTGCGTCCGACGGTCGGACGCTATCCGCAAGCTGGCATCGCGCCGATCTCGCACACCCGCGACACCGCGGGCCCGATGGCGGCGACCGCGGCGGATGTCGAACTCCTCGACCGCGTCATAGCAGGTGGCGAAGCCGTTCAGGCGGCCGATCTGAAGCAGATGCGAATCGGCATCGTGAGGTCGATGCTGACAAATCTCGACGCTGACACCAACGCCGCTTTCCAGGCAGCAGTGGCGAAGATGAAAGCGCAGGGTGTCACGATGGTCGAGATCGAAATGCCGCAACTGGCCGAGTTCAATGGCCAGGTCAGCTTTCCGGTCGCGCTGTACGAAGCCTATGACGATCTGGTCGCCTATCTGGACCACACCGGCACGGGCCTCAGCATCGAGGCGATGGCAAGGGACATCTCCAGCGCCGACGTCAAGGGCACCTATGATGGCCTGGTGATCCCGCGCAAACTGCCTGCCCCCGATGGCACGCTGGTTGACGCCAAGCCGATCTATGACGCCGCGATCAATAGTGCACGCCCCGCGCTCCAGGTGCTTTACAGCAGGACTTTCGCCGACAACCGGCTCGATGCCATCGCCTTCCCGACCACGCCGCGCGTCGCCATTGCCTCCAATCCGGATTCCAGCAGCCTCGAGAATTTCGGGTTGTTCATCCAGAACACCGATCCCGGCAGCAATGCCGGCATTCCCGGCATCCAGATCCCGATTGCGCTCGGCGCGGTCAGCAAACTTCCGATCGGACTCGAGCTGGATGGCCCTGCAGGCAGCGACCGCCGCCTGCTTGCGCTCGGCATGGCGCTTGAAAAAGTGTTCGGACGGCTGCCGGCGCCACCCCGCTCATGAATAGGGATTGATCAGCTTCTGCTGCTCGGCGCTGTGATGCACGAGCATGTCGATAAAGGTCCTGACCTTCGCCGACAGATGATGCCGGTGCGGATAGACCGCGTTCATCGACATCTCGACGGGACGATATTCGGGCAGAAGGCGAACGAGATGACCGGCTTCGAGATCGCCCTGGACGAGAAAACCGGCCATCAGGCAGACGGCAGCGCCTTCCAGCGCCACCTTTCGCAAGGCCTCACCGCTGTTGGTGATAAAGCTGCCGGAGATGCGCACCGATGCCGGCGTGCCCTTGCGATCGAAGAAGCGCCAATCTTCGCCGAACGGATAATTCAAGTGACGGGCGCAATTGTGCGCGGTGAGCTCATCGAGCTTCTGCACGCGACCGTGCCTTTCGAGGTAGTCGTGCGAGCAGCACAGCACGTGCCGCCAGGTTGCGAGGCTGCGAACGATCAGGCTCGAATCCGGCGGCGCGGTCATGCGCAGAGCAACGTCATAGCCTTCTTCGATGAGGTCGATTTCGGCCTCGCCCATCCGCAGATCGATCTTGAGCTCCGGATAGGACGACAGGAGCTTCGCCACCACGGGCGCAACGAACGGCACCATGTGCGTGGCGACGTGGATCCGTAGCGTGCCGCGGGGCACCGACTGCAATTCGCTCGCGATATCGTCGGCCTGTTTGATTTCGGCGAGTATCTGGATGCAGCGGTCGTAATAGGCCTTGCCGATGTCGGTGAGGCTGACCTTGCGCGTGGTGCGCTGAAGCAGCCTCACGCCGAGCCGGTCTTCCAGCGCCTGGACGTGATTGCTCACCATGGTGGTCGACATGTTGAGCTTGCGGGCTGCTGCAGAGAAGCCGCCGGTCTCGACCACCCGGCTGAAGACTTCGAGACTGGTCAATCGGTCCATGCCGACTGATTATCCGCTCTTGAGAGATAATCGCAAGGAATTCCGTCCGATTATCCATCAAACCGCTCCTGCGGGCAGCGCGGATGCGTTAGCCGCAATCCCTCGACAGGCGCGGCAATCGCTCTGGGGCAGTCGTACCTCCGGCTCGATAGATCATACGGGCCAAGGCGAGATCCCGGGACTATCCACTGTCAGCGGATAATCCTTTCGGCATTTCGCTGATTATCGATCGGACGAGGAAGACCGATAGTCTGGGTCAGCCGAAGGAGACTGCCATGTCCGAGATGCCCCGCACCAAAAACTTTCAGCAAGCGACTGAAATACCGCAAGCTACCCCGACGGCGCCGGTGCGTGGTCCCGCCCGGAATACGGTCCGGCGGGCGGCGCTGGCGCTCGCGTTCCTTGCGGGCACGGCTGCGGTTGTCCATTACGGACACGACTACTGGGTCAACGGCCGTTATCTCGAGACAACCGACGACGCCTATGTGAAGGCCGACTCCACGATCATCGCGCCAAAGGTCTCGGGCTACATCGCCAAGGTGCTGGTCAGCGACAACGAAAAGGTCAAAGCGGGCCAGCTGCTGGCGAAGATCGACGACCGCGACTTCAAGGCGGCGCTCAATCAGGCCCGCGCCGATGTCGCTGCGGCGGAAGCGGCAGTGCGGAACCTCGACGCCCAGCTCGAACTCCAGCAGCCGATCATCGAGCAGAGCACAGCCGATGTCGCTGCTGCGGACGCGAATCTGAAATTTGCGCAGGAGGAGCGCGCCCGCTACGACGACCTGATGAAGTCGGGCTCCGGCACGATTCAGCGCGCGCAACAGACTGACGCCGCGTTGCGCGCCAGCAACGCGCAACTGCAACATGCCAGGTCGGGCCTCGTGGCCGCGCAACGCAAGGTCGACGTGCTCACGACCCAGCGCGCGCAGGCTACTGCCCAGCTCGAACATGCGCGTGCGGTCGCGGAGCAGGCGACGCTCAATCTCTCCTACACCGAGATTACCGCGCCGGTCGACGGAACGGTCGGCGCCCGCTCACTGCGCGTGGGACAGTTCGTGCAGGCCGGCACGCAATTGATGGCGGTGGTGCCGCTCGATGCGGTCTATGTCGTGGCGAATTTCAAGGAGACGCAGCTCACACATGTCCGCGCCGGCCAGCCGGTCGAGCTGCACGTCGACAGTTTCCGCAACCAGACCCTGCGCGGCCATGTCGACAGCCTGTCGCCGGCGAGCGGCCTTGAATTCGCATTGCTGCCGCCCGACAACGCCACCGGCAATTTCACCAAGATCGTGCAACGGGTGCCGGTGAAGATCGTGCTCGACGACCACAGCCTGACCGGCCTGCTGCGCCCCGGCATGTCCGCGGTGCCGACCGTCGACACCAAGCAGACCGTGCTGGCCGAGCGTGAGACGGCGAAGCATCTCGCCGACAACGCGGCCCGTCCGAACGGCGGTTGAAGCCGGAAAGGTCCGGCGGGACTATCAAGTCCTACCGGATGATCCTTCCCAAACTTGGTCGATTATCGAAACGAACTGCCTGATCCATCCTGTCTCCGTAACCGAGACGAGGCTTCCATGAGCACGCTCCAACCGACCGTTAATACCACGGCCGATATCCCCGCTCCCGTCGCGGCCCCCGCAACGCCCGCCGTCTCGACCAAGACCTGGATCGCCGTGATCGGCGCGACGCTCGGCGCCTTCATGGCGGTGCTGAACATCCAGATCGTCAATGCCTCACTCGCCGATATCCAGGGCGCGATCGGCGCCGGCATTGATGACGGCGGCTGGATCTCGACCTCCTATCTGATCGCGGAGATCGTGGTGATCCCGCTGTCCGGCTGGCTGGCGCAGGTGTTCTCGATCCGCATCTATCTCCTCACCAATGCGGTCCTGTTCCTGGTCCTGTCAGCCGCCTGTGCGTTGGCGCAAGACCTGCCGCAGATGATCGTGCTGCGGGCGGTGCAAGGGTTTACCGGCGGCGTGCTGATTCCGATGGCGTTCACACTCATCATCACATTGCTGCCGCGCGCCAAGCAACCCGTGGGCCTTGCGCTGTTCGCGCTGTCGGCGACGTTCGCGCCCGCGATCGGCCCGACCATCGGCGGCTATCTCACCGAGAATTTTGGCTGGCAGTACATCTTCTATGTCAACGTTGTCCCCGGCACGATCATGGTCGGCATGCTCTGGTACGCGCTCGATGCAAAGCCCATGAAGCTGTCGTTGCTGCGCGACGGCGACTGGGCCGGCATCATCACCATGGCGATCGGATTGTCGGCGCTGCAGACCGTGCTCGAGGAAGGCAACAAAGACGACTGGTTCGGCTCGCCCTTCATCGTCAAGCTGTCCGTCATCGCGGCCGTGGCGCTGAGCGCCTTCCTGATCATCGAGCTCACCGTGAAGAAGCCGCTCCTGAACCTGCGTCTGCTGGTCCGCCGCAATTTCGGCTTCGGCATGCTCGCGAATTTCCTGCTGGGAATCGCGCTCTACGGCTCGGTGTTCATCCTGCCGCAATATCTGGCCCGCATCCAGGGCTACAATGCCGAGCAGATCGGCATGGTGCTGGCTTGGACCGGCCTGCCGCAGCTGGTGCTGATCCCGCTGGTCCCGCGGTTGATGCAGAAGCTCGATGCGCGGCTCATCATCGGCGTCGGCTTCGTCCTGTTCGCGGCCTCCAACTTTATGAACATCTACATGACCGGCAACTATGCCGCCGATCAATTGCTCTGGCCCAATGTGGTTCGTGCGATCGGCCAGGCGCTGGTAATGGCGCCGCTGTCTGCGGTGGCGACCTCAGGCATCGAACCGGAGAACGCGGGCTCGGCCTCCGGCCTGTTCAACATGATGCGCAACCTCGGCGGCGCCGTCGGCATCGCGCTGTTGCAGACCCTGCTGACCAAGCGCGAGCAGTATCACTCCAACGTGCTGATGCAGTCAGTCTCGCTGTTCGAGCAGGCGACGCGGACGCGGCTGGAACAGCTCACCCAATACTTCGTCAATCACGGCATTCTCGATCGGGCGGACGCGTTGCATCGCGCCTATGTTGCGATCGGCCATATCGTGCAGAAGCAGGCCTATATCCTCGCCTTCAGCGACACCTTTTATCTGCTCGGCGTGGCCCTGATCGTCGCGCTGATCGCCACCCTCTTCCTGAAGAAGGCCGGCCACGCCTCGGCCGGCGGCGCCCACTGACGTCAACCCAGCCAGCAAGGAGAACGACCATGAAACCCCGCATGAATTTCTACCAGGCCGCACCCGACACGATGAAGGCGCTGATGGCACTGGAAGAGCAGATCCAGTCGACGGGCCTTGAGAAATCGTTGATCGAGCTCGTCAAGATCCGGGCGTCACAGATCAACGGCTGCGCCTTCTGCATCAACATGCACACCGAGGACGCCCGCAAGCGCGGCGAGACCGAGCAGCGCATCTATCTGCTCAACGCCTGGCGCGAATCACCGCTCTACACCGACCGCGAGCGCGCGGCGCTGGCCTGGACGGAATCAGTGACGCTGATCTCCGAGACGCACGCGCCTGATGACGTCTACGAGCAGGTCCGCCCGCAATTCTCCGACGCGGAGACGGTGAACCTGACCATGCTGATCGGCGCCATCAATGCCTGGAACCGAATCGCGATCGCGTTCCGTGCGGTTCATCCGGTGAAGGTGAAGGCATCGGTGGCGTGAGGTGCTGATGTGTGGAGGCCAAACTGCCTCAATACATTCGCCTGTCATGCCCCGGCTTAACCGGGGCATCCAGTACGCCGCGGCTTCTCGAGTCCAGCACTCCCGTCACGGAGTACTGGATCGCCCGGTCAAGCCGGGCGATGACGGCGGTAGGTAGCTTAAACCGCCGTCGCCTTCGCGAACTCCACGTAGATCTCGCGCAGCCGCATGGCGATCGGGCCGGGCTTGCCGTCGCCGACCTTCTTGCCGTCGATCGCAACCACCGGCTGGACGAACAGCGACGCCGAGGTGGCGAAGGCTTCCTTGGCGGCGAGCGCCTCGGCGACCGTGAAGGAACGCTCTTCGACGCGGAGCTGACGCTCTTCCGCCAGCGCCACCACCGCCTTGCGGGTGCAGCCCGGCAGGATCGCGTTGGAGTTCTTGCGGGTCACGATGACGTCGTCCTGGGTCAGGATGAACGCTGAAGACGAACCGCCTTCGGTGACGTAACCGTCTTCCAGCATCCAGGCTTCGCCCGCACCGGCTTCGGCCGCGGCCTGCTTTGCCAGCACTTGCGCCAGCAATGCTACGCTCTTGATGTCACGCCGCTCCCAGCGGATGTCGGGCACGGTGATCACATTGATGCCGGTCTTGGCCGAGGCGGCGTTGATGATGTCCTTCTCCGACGTGAACATCACCAGGCTCGACTTGACGTCGCCCTTGGGGAAGGCGAAGTCGCGGCCCTTGTCGGCGCCGCGGGTGACCTGGAGATAGACGAGGCCGTTCTCGACCTTGTTGCGTGCAATCAGCTCCTGCTGGATCTCGGTGATGCGCTCGACCGTCTCCGGGAGCCTCAGCTTGATCTCGCCGACCGAGCGCTCCAGCCGCGCCAGATGCGAGGCATTGTCGACCAACTTGCCGTCGAGCACGGCCGAGACCTCATAGATGCCGTCGGCGAACAGGAAGCCGCGATCGAGGACCGAAATTTTGGCGTCCGAAAGCGGGACGAATGAGCCGTTGACATAGGCGATCGGATCCAAGGCAGGTCTCCTGGCGGGAATAGGGATTACCCGCTGGTATAAGGGATTTGTCGGTGCCACGAAACCCTCAACCCGTCATTCCCGACCGGCGCCAGGAGGCACGTCGCGGAATGACAGTGGGATCAATGCGACAGAATCTTCGACAAGAACTTCTGCGCGCGGTCGCTGCGGGGCTTGCCGAAGAAATCGTCCTTCGGGGCGTCCTCGACGATCTCGCCGCGGTCCATGAAGATCACGCGGTTGGCGACCTTGCGGGCAAAGCCCATCTCGTGCGTCACGACCATCATGGTCATGCCCTCATGGGCGAGGTCTACCATGACGTCGAGCACCTCGCTCACCATTTCGGGGTCGAGCGCCGAGGTCGGCTCGTCGAACAGCATGACGATGGGATCCATCGCGAGCGCGCGGGCGATCGCCACGCGCTGCTGCTGGCCGCCGGACAGGTTCGCGGGAAATTTTTGCGCCTGTTCCTTCAGGCCGACCCGCTCCAGCAGCTGCATGCCTTTCGCCACCGCCTTGTCGCGCGACCGGTCGAGCACCTTCTGCTGCGCGAGGCAGAGATTATCAATGATCTTCAGATGCGGAAACAGCTCGAAGTGCTGAAAAACCATGCCGACACGCGCGCGCAGCTTGGGCAGATTGGTCCTGGGGTCGTTGACCTTAGTGCCATCGACGCTGATGTCGCCTTTCTGGAATGGCTCCAGCGCGTTGACGCATTTTATCAGCGTCGACTTGCCTGATCCCGACGGACCGCAGACCACGACCACCTCGCCCTTGGCGACGCTGGTGGTGCAGTCGGTCAGCACCTGGAAGGCCGGGCTGTACCATTTGTCGACGTGGCTGATCTCGATCATGGCAAACTCTATCGAATGATGGCGATGCGCGCCTGCAGGCGGCGAACGCCGAAGGACGCGATACAGGAGATGGTGAAGTAGACGATCGCTGCGAATAGATACATTTCGACCAGACGGCCGTCGCGCTGCGCGACCTTGCTAGCCGCACCGAGGAAATCGGTGATCGACAGCACATAGACCAGTGAGGTGTCCTGGAACAGCACGATGGTCTGCGTGATCAGGACCGGCAGCATGTTGCGGAAGGCCTGCGGCAGAACGACGTAGCGCATGGTCTGGGCGTAGGTCAGGCCGAGCGCGTTGGCTGCGGCCGGCTGGCCGCGCGAGATCGACTGGATGCCGGCACGCATGATCTCGGAGAAGTACGCGGCCTCGAACATGATGAAGGTGATGAGCGAGGACGCGAACGCGCCGACACTGATCGGACGCGACGCGCCAGTTACCCATTGCCCGATATAGGGCACCAGGAAGTAGAACCAGAAGATCACCAGCACCAGCGGCAGCGAGCGCATGAAGTCGACATAGACGCCCGCGATGCGGCCCAGCACCTTGTAGCCGGACAGCCGCATCAGCGCGATCGCCGTGCCGAAGACGAGGCCGCCGAGTGCAGCAAGCCCGGTCAGCATCAGCGTGAACGTCATGCCCTCATAGAATAGATAGGGCAGCGTGCGGATGATGACCCCGAAATCAAAATTGCTGAACATGGCGCTACTTCCCCGTGATGTAGCCGGGGATCGCGACCCAGCGCTCGAGGAAGCGCATCGCGGTCACGACGACGGCGTTGACGAGGAGATAGAGGATGGTCGCAGCGGTGAAGGCCTCGAACACCTGGAACGAGAATTCCTGCATCGAGCGCGCCTGGCCGGTCAGTTCGAGCAAACCAATGGTGATGGCCACAGCCGTGTTCTTGATGGTGTTGAGGAACTCGGACGTCAGCGGCGGCAGGATGATGCGAAAAGCCATCGGCAGCAGGATGTAGCGATAAGCCTGCAGGGTCGTCAGGCCGAGTGCGGTCGCCGCCATCTTCTGCCCGCGCGGCAGCGATCCGATGCCGGCCTGCAACTGCACGGCGACGCGCGCCGACATGAAGAACCCGATGCCAATCGCGGCCGTCCAGAACGGCGCGTTCGGCAGTTGTTTCAGCCACAATCCCGCGGACCTTGGCAACACTTCCGGCAGCACGAAAAACCACAGGAAGAGCTGCACCAGCAGCGGCATATTGCGGAAGAATTCAACATAGGCAAAGCCGAACCAGTACGCTCCCTTCGACGGCAGTGTGCGCATCACGCCGACGATCGATCCGGTGATCAGCGCGATGATCCAGGCGAGCGCACCCGTCTTGAGGGTCAGCACCAGGCCCGACAACAGCATGTCGAGATAGGTGCCGGTCCCCATCGGGTTCGGCTGGAAAAAGATTCCCCAGTTCCAGTTGTAGTTCACGTGTCCCCCGCGCGAACGCGCCAGTCATCGATGTCCTGGCGCCTATGCAAATGTCCGGCCATCCTGGAGTCAAGATGGCCGGACACGATCCCGATCGAAAGATCGAGGTTATAGCTTACTTATAATCGTCCGGGTTTGGCGAGTCCGTCGGCTTGGCAAACTCGTTCTTCAGCTCGGCCGAGATCGGCGTGTTGAGATTGAGGCCCTTCGGCGGGATCTTCTGCGTGAACCACTTGTCGTAGATCTTCTGGCCCTCGCCGGAGGTGTAGAGCGCAGCGGTCGCCGCGTCGACGACCTTCTTGAAGGCCGCGTCGTCCTTGCGCAGCATGATGCCGTAGGGCTCAGGCTTGGAGAACGCGTCCTTGGAGATGACGTAGTCATCGGGCGACTTCGAGCCGGCAACGAGGCTCGCGAGCAGGATATCATCCATCACGAAGGCGACCGCACGGTCGGTCTCGACCATCAGGAAGGCCTCGGCGTGGTCCTTGGCCGGAATGATGTTTGCGCCGAGGCTTTTTGCAACATTGGCCTCGGTGAGCTGTTTGATGTTGGTGGTGCCGGCAGTGGAAACCACCGATTTTCCCTTGAGGTCGTCAATCGCCTTCAGGCCACTCGACTTCTTGAAGACGTAGCGGCTGGCGGTCAAATAATGGGTGTTGGTGAAGGCAACCTGCTTCTGGCGCTCGGCATTGTTGGTGGTCGAGCCGCATTCGAGATCGATGGTGCCGTTCGCCATCAGCGGGATCCGGGTCGCCGAGGTCACCGGATTGAGCTTGACCTCGAGCTTGTCGAGCTTGAGCTCCTTCTTCACGGCGTCGACGATCTTGTAGCAGATGTCCATCGCGTAGCCGATGGGCTTCTGGTTGTCGTCGAGATAAGAGAACGGGATCGAGGAGTCGCGGAAGCCGAGCGTAATGGCGCCGGTGTCCTTGATGTTCTTGAGCGTGCCGGTCAGCTCCTCGGCCCCGGCCTGGCCGACGGCGAAGGTCGCGGCGAGCGCGAGGCCGATGCTACGGAAATGTTTCACGTTTTGGTCCCCTTTCAGGATGATGCCGGCGGGATGCAAGCACAAATTGGGTTGGAATAGAATGTGACTTTTGGCTGGATCGCGGCTCCGGTTAACGGCTCAGGCCGGCGGGCGCGTTAGCGGGCTTGTTAGCGGGCTTGGCAATTCCCCGAGATCCCAGAACAGGCCGGCCATCACCGTCAAGGCCTCTTCGGTCAATGGCAGCAGGATGTGCTCATTGGGCGCATGCTGGGAGCAGCCGGGATAGGAGTGCGGCACCCAGATCGTCGGCAGGCCCAATATCTCGGAAAACACGTCATTGGGCAGCGAGCCGCCGAAATTCGGCAGCACCGCCGGCACTTTGCCGGTGGTCTCCTTCACCGAATTCGCCGCCCATGCGATCCAGGGGCTGTCGAAATCGGTGCGCGATGCCGCGAAGCTCTGTGCGGCCCGCACTTCGACCATCGGAAAACCCCTTTCGACCAGATGCGCACGGACGGCTTCGATCAGGCCGTCGACCTTGGTGCCGACCACGAAGCGCAGTTGCAGCACGGCATTGGCGTGGCCGGGAATGGCGTTGGCCGGCTTCTCGATGTTTCCCGACGACATCGCCAGCACTTCGAGCGTGTTCCAGGCATAGAGCCGCTCGGCCGCCGAAAGACCCTCCTCGCCCCAGTTCTCGGCCAACGCCGGCTCGTCCTCGGTCGGCACCACCTGCACGTCCGCAAGATAGCTGCGGATCTGGTTGGTGAGGCGCGGCGGCTTCAGCGCGTCCAGCTGAAGGCGGCCGTGGCCGTCGACCAGCGTCGAGATCGCGTTGACCAGAATGGTCGCTGGGTTGGCGAGCACACCGCCCCAATTGCCGGAGTGATGGCCGCCGTCGCGAAGGTTCACATCGAGATGAATGCGGATGCCGCCACGGCAGCCGAGGAATAGGGTCGGACGGTCGGCGGACAGGCGCGGCCCGTCGGAGGCCACGAACAGATCGGCCTTGAGCGCATCGCGATTGAGATCGCAGACCTTGCCGAGATCCGGCGAGCCGATCTCCTCGCCCATCTCGAGGATGAACTTGGCGTTGAAGCCGAGCTTGCCGCCGCGGGCCTCGCGCACCGCGCGGAGTGCCGCCATGTTGATGCTGTGCTGGCCCTTGTTGTCGGCGGTGCCGCGACCGTAGAGACGCGTGCCCGAAACCGTGGTGCGCCAGGGATCGCGGCCGTCGCGCCACTCGCCTTCCATCCCGTCAACGACGTCGCCATGGCCGTAGATCAGCACGGTCGGCGCCGTCTCACTTTCGCGGCGTTCGGCGAACAGGAACGGCGCCTTGCCGCTGGGAGATTCGATCATCCGGCTTTCGAAATCGAGCGCGGCAAAAGCGGGCACCATCTCCTGTTCCAGATAGGCGCGCAGCTCGACGCTCCGGTTCGGATTCTGGCTCTCGGTCTGGTAGGCGACGCGGCGGTCGAGTTCGGCGAGGAACGCGCCCGATTCAAAATCGTCACGGGCGCGGGCGATGGCATCGGCTCTGGTCATTATTTTCTTTTTTAGGTTGCGAGGCGAAGGAGCATACCCGATACGGGCAGGCCTCCGAAAGTGGCGGGGACTTCGATAGTCTTGGGATTTCGTTCTTGCTCTCTTGAGATTGGCTTGCCAAGCGCGGCAGCGCCGCTGATTTTGGCCTTGCCAACGTCGCGCTATATGCAAGAACTTCGCCAAGTTCGGGCGCAGCTCTATCATTCGAAGAGCGCCCGGTACAGGGCGCCGGGGGACCATCATGGCCAAGCAGATCAGGCTCAATGCATTTGCGATGAATTGCGTCGCGCACCAATCACCGGGCTTGTGGACCCATCCGCGCGACCGCGCTGCCGAATATAACCGCCTGCCCTATTGGATCGATCTTGCCAGAACGCTGGAGCGCGGCCGTTTCGACGGACTGTTCCTGGCCGACGTGCTCGGCGTCTATGACGTCTACGGCAACAGTCCTGACGCAGCCTTGCGCAACGCAGCCCAGTCGCCCTCGAACGATCCGCTGCTGCTGCTGTCGGCAATGGCCGCCGTGACGCAGAATCTCGGCTTCGGCGTCACCAGCAATCTCTCCTTCGAGCCGCCCTATCCGTTCGCGCGGCGGATGTCGACGCTCGATCATCTCACCGAGGGGCGTATCGGCTGGAACGTCGTCACCGGCTATCTCGACAGCGCCGCGCGCGGCGCCGGCAAGGACAAGCAGATCGGGCACGACGACCGCTACGAGATCGCGGACGAATATATGGAGGTCGTCTACAAGCTCTGGGAAGGGAGTTGGGAGGACGACGCCGTGCTGCGCGACCGCACGCGCGGCATCTTCACCGATCCCACAAAGGTCCATCGCGTCAACCACGAGGGCGCGAACTACCGCATCAACAACACCATCCACCTGAGCGAACCGTCGCCGCAGCGGACGCCCGTGCTGTATCAGGCCGGCACCTCGCCGCGCGGACGGCAGTTCGCGGCACGGCACGCCGAATGCGTGTTCATGTCGGGGCCGTCAGCCAAGGTGATCGCGCCGCGCGTATCGGCGATCCGTCAGGAGGCCGCCGCGTTCGGCCGCAATCCGGCGGAAATCCTGATGTTCTCGATGATGACGATCATCCTCGGGCGGACGGAAGCCGAAGCGAACGAAAAATATGCCGACTATCGCCGCCACATCAGCCCGGAAGGCGCGCTGGCGCTGATGTCGGGATGGACCGGAATCGACTTCTCCGGCTACGAGCTCGATCAGCAGGTGCGCCATGTTCAGAACGATGCCGGCCGCAGCGCACTCGATAACGTCACCCGCGCCGATCCCGATCGCGTCTGGACCGTGCGCGACGTCATCGAGCATGTCGGCGTCGGCGGCGCAGGTCCCGTCGTGGTCGGCACGCCGGAAATGGTCGCGGACAAGATCGAGGCGTGGTTCGAGGCGACCGATGTCGACGGCCTCAACGTCGCCTTCGCGATCTCACCCGGCGATTTCGAGGACATCGCCGACATGCTGGTGCCGGAGCTGACGCGACGCGGGCGGTACAAGGCGGAGTACGCGCAGGGCACGCTACGCGAGAAGCTGTTCGGCGAGGGGCGGGCGCGGCTAGGTGCGCCGCATCCGGCGGCAGGGTTCAGAGTGGGGAGAAAGGGGTAGCGCCGCTAGGTACGCTGTCATGCCCCGGCTTGACCGGGACATCCAGTACGCCGCAGCGTCTCGACTCAATCACCGCCGGCTCTGGAATACTGGATCAGCCGCCTTCGCGGGTGATCACGACTGATAATGTGGCGGCACCAATGCCGCAGGTGACGCTGCCCTACAGCTTCCCGTCCACCATCACCTCGATCAGTTTCGTCCCCGGCCGGCCAAACGCCGACGCCAGCGTCGCCTTCAACTCTCGGGGATCGCTGACTTTGATTGCCTCACATCCCAGCGCCTTAGCCACGCCCGCGAAATCCACCGGCGGATCGACAAAATCCATGCCGACGTAATTGTCGTCGCCGTGGAAGGCGAGCAGGCGCTGCTTGATGATGCGGTAGCCGCCATTGTTGGCAATGACCACATTGAGCGGCAGCTTGTGATGCGCCGCTGTCCACAGCGACTGGATCGAATACATCGCGCTGCCGTCGCCGGAGAAGCAGACCACCGGGCGATCGGGATTGGCGATGCTGGCGCCGACGGAGGCCGGCAGGCCCCAGCCGATGCCGCCGGAGGCAAGGCCGTGATAGCCGAAGCGATCGCGGTGCGCACGCAAGGCCGTGATCTGGCGGCTCGAGGTGAGGCCTTCGTCCACGAGGATGGCATTAGCGGGCATGGCCTCGACCATTTGCAGCACCAGCCAGTCCGGATCGATGGGGCTGCGGTCCGCGGCCTTGCCGATCTGCTCGACCAGCGCGGTGCGCCGCGCGGTCCAGTTCCTCGGCGCGAGTTCGGTCAGCCGTTGCTTCGCGCGGCTCGCCAGGGCAGCGCCGCCCATCTCCTTCAACACCGGGATCAGCGCGCGCAGCGTTTCCTTCAAATCCGCCTTCAGCGCGATCTCAGCCCCGTAGTTCTTGGCGATCTCCCAATCGCCGAGGCCGATCTGCACGATGCCAAGGCCCTCCGGCAGCGCGTCGACCTCGCTGTAGACCGACATCCGCAAGGGATCGCCGCCGAGCGCGATCAAGAGGTCGAAGGGCGCAAGCGTGTCGCGCGCGACTTTCTGGACACGTGCCAGCGTGCCGACGAAGCTCGGGCTCTCCGAGAGGAAGTGCGAGCCATAGGGCGTCGAGGATTGGTAGGCAGCCGCGCCGAGTAGTTCTGCGAGTTCGGCGGCCTCCATCAGCGCATCGCTCTTGACCACTTCGTCCATGGTGACGATCACGGGACGCTCGGCCCTGAGCAGTCGGGCGGCGAACGCCTTCAGTGCCTCATCCGATGGTCTTGTGCGAGCGTCAATGCGGGTGGAGCGACCGAGATCGATCCCTGCCTCGCTGTTGAGGATATCGCCGGGCAATGAAATGAACACCGGCCCGGTCGGCGGGGTGGTTGCGACTTTTGCGGCGCGGCGCACGATGCGCGGCAGATCCTCGAGCCGCGTCACCTCGACCGCCCATTTCACCAGCGGCTCGGCCATGCGCACCAGCGGCCCATACAGCACCGGCTCCATCAGTCCGTGGCCCTGCTCCTGCTGGCCCGCGGTCAGGATCATCGGCGTGCCCGTGAACTGGGCGTTGTAGAGCGAGCCCATCGCGTTGCCGAGGCCGGGCGCGACATGGACGTTGCAGGCGACCAGCTTTCCGGAGGCGCGGCTATAGCCATCCGCGATCGCCACCACCAGGCTCTCCTGCATCGCCATCACATAGGCGAGGTCAGGGTGATCCTTCAGCGCATGCATGATCGGCAGCTCGGTGGTGCCGGGATTGCCGAACAGATGCGTGATGCCCTCGTCCTTGAGCAACGCGAGAAAGGCGGAGCGGCCGGTGATCTTGTTCTTCATGTTTCCTCCAGAGGCGGACGTTGCCGCAAGGCAAAAAGCATGATGGCCGAAATCGCGGGAGGCGCGCAAGGAAGCGCGGTCATGGCTGCGTTGCGTGGGACAGCGCTACATCTCCTCGCGCCCCAACTCGAACGGATCCTCGCCGCTCGCCCGCTTCTTTTTTTTCGAGCGCTGCCAGACCACACCGGGAAAGCCTTTCAGCGGCACCAGCGGCTCGCCGGTATAGGTCCATTCCTGCAGCTCTTCGATCGCGATGTGATAGAGCGGCTGGCGGCCGGTGCGTTCCCTAAACAGCGCACGGGGGATGTTGACCATATGCGGCCCGCGCGGGCGCTCATATGCGATCGGCGTGCCGCAATGCGCGCAGAAGCTGCGCGCGGTCTTCGTTGCCTTGTCCTCGTAGCGCGTCAGCGCCGTCTTACCTGCGGTGATGCGAAACCGCTTCTTCCAGCTTCCGACATAGGTTGCATCGGCGGCGCCGTGGGCGCGACGGCTGGCGGCGGAGTGATCGTGCCAGGCCCAGCGTGCGGGAACGTCGATCTCGAAGGTAACCCTGCCGCAGAGGCACTGGCCGGTGGCTATACCTGCGGCGGCTGCGGCTTTGGCCATTGTCTCTCCTCTCGTCATTGCGAGCGCAGCGAAGCAATTCAGAGTCTTGCCGCCGAGGCAGTCTGGATTGCTTCGCTGCGCTCGCAATGACGGAGTTCGTGGTGTCAGTCGGGGCAACACAATAACTCTGTAGCCCGGATGAGCGAAGCGACATCCGGGAAGACCAGAGCTTGAGTGAACCCCGGATATCGCTTTGCTCATCCGGGCTACAGCAGTGTCAGACCGGCGTCAGTTCGTCGTACGCGGGATAATCCGTATAACCCTTCTCCTCGCCACCGTAAAACGTCGCACGGTTATACGGCGTGAGAGGGTAATCGTGCTGCAGGCGGAGCGGCAGATCGGGGTTGGAGATGAAGATGCGGCCGAAGGCGATGATGTCAGCATGCCCCTCCGCAATGGCGGCGTTCGCGGTCTCGCCGGTAAATCCGCCGGCGGTCATCAGCACGCCGCTGTAGAGCGGGCGGAACAGCAGCATCGCCGACGGCACGTTCTGCCAGTTGACTTCGGCGCGCCCCGAGCCGCTGGAGCGCGGTTCGATGAAATGCAGATAGGCAAGACCGAGCTTGTCGAGCGCGTTGACCACGTGCGTGTAGAGCGGCATCGGATCGGGCTCGCCGGAATCATTGGCGATGCCGTGGGGCGACAGCCGCACGCCGACGCGGCCCGCGCCCCAGACGTCGATCGCGGCCTCGGTCACTTCGAGCAGAAGCCGCGCGCGGTTCTCGATCGAACCGCCATATTGATCGGTGCGCTGGTTGCTGCGTGATTGCAGGAATTGCTCGAGCAGATAGCCGTTGGCGCCGTGGATCTCGACCCCGTCGAAGCCGGCGGCCAGCGCGTTCTTCGCACCCTGCCTGAAGGCCTCGACGATGCCCTTGACTTCATCCGTGTCCAGCGCGCGCGGCGTCTCATAGTTGGAGATCTTGCCGTCGGCAGTCATCGCCTTCATGCCTTCGGCCTTGATCGGGATCGCGGAGGCCGAGACCGGCAGCTCCCCGCCGTGGAAGGAGGAATGCGAGACGCGGCCGACGTGCCAGAGCTGGAGAAAGATGATGCCGCCCTTGGCGTGCACGGCGTCGACCACCTTGCGCCAGCCCGCGATCTGCGTCTCCGAATAGATGCCGGGCGTCGCTGGATTACCGCGGCCGTGCGAGAGCACGGGCGAGGCCTCGGCGATGAGCAGGCCGCCTTGGGTGGCGCGCTGGCCGTAATATTCGGCGTTGAGCGGCCGCGGCGAAAAGCTCTCGCGCTCGGCCCTCATGCGCGTCAACGGCGCCATCGCGACGCGATGCGCGAGCGTGTACGGACCGACCTGCAACGGTTGAAACAACGCCTCGAATTTCATGCTGGCCTCTAATGGCGAAGGAAGGATGCGCATCATATAGCGAGGGGCGGCTACCGAGAGAAGGCGCCGCCCCTGCAAAAGCAGATATTCCCTCCCGCGGAACGCGGGAAAGACCAGTGTTACGCCGTCTTGATCCACACCGCCTTCACGTTGAGATATTCCTCGACGTGCTGCTTGCCGGATTCGCGGCCGTAGCCGCTCATCTTGTAGCCGCCGAAGGGCACGGCCGGGTCCATCGCCTGGTAGCAGTTCACCCACACCGAACCGGCACGGAGCCTCTTCGCGACCGCATGCGCCTTGCTGACGTCCCGCGTCCACAGGCCCGAGCCGAGACCGAACGTGGTGGCGTTGGCGCGCTTGACCAGCTCGTCCATGTCCTTGAACGCGATCGCCGAAATGACGGGACCAAAGATCTCCTCCTGCGCGATGCGCATATTGTCCTGGACGCCCGCGAACACTGTCGGCGAGACGAAGAAGCCTTTTGCAAGCGCGCCTTCGGTGACGCGGCCACCGCCGGCAAGCGCCCGCGCGCCTTCCTTTTGGCCGATGTCGAGATAGCTGGTGACGCGCTCGAGCTGTTGCTCGGACACCAGCGGTCCGATCTGGGTGTTGGGATCGAGGCCGTTGCCGACCTGCAGTTTCTTGCCGAACTCGGCCACGCGGCCGACGAACTCCTCATAGATCGACTGCTCGACGAAAAGCCGGGTGCCGGCGCTGCAGATCTGTCCCGAATTGGCGAACACCGCCATCGCAGCGCCCGGCACGGCCGCATCGAGATCGGCATCCGCGAACACGATGTCCGGCGACTTGCCGCCGAGCTCGAGCGAGACGCGCTTGAGGTTGCCGGCCGAGGCGCGGATGATCGACTGGCCCGTGACATGCGAGCCGGTGAAGGCAACCTTGTCGACGTCGTGGTGTGCGGCAAGCGCCGCGCCCGCAGTCTCGCCATAGCCAGGCACGACGTTGATGACGCCGGGCGGAACGCCCGCTTCCATCGCCAGCTCGGCGATGCGCAGCGAGGTCAGCGGCGCTTCTTCGGCCGGTTTGAGCACGACGGTGCAGCCGGTCGCGATCGCCGGACCGATCTTCCAGATCGTCGCAGTCAGCGGACCATTCCAGGGAATGATGGCGCCGACGACGCCGATCGGCTCCTTCAGCGTGTAGGAGAAGATTTCGCCGGGCAGCGAGTTCTCGATGGTCTCGCCATGGATCGCGGTGGTCTGGCCGGCATAATAGCGCAGCATGCCGACGGCGCGCAGGCGATAGGCACGGGTACGGCTGAGCGGCGCGCCCATGTCGAGCGTGTCGAGCTGCGACAATTCGTCGAAATTCTTCTCGACGAGGTCGGCAAGCTTCAGGAGCAGATTCTGCCGCTCGAACGGCTTGACCTTGCTCCAGGGCCCTTCGAAGGCGCGGCGAGCGGCAGCAACTGCGCGATCGATATCTTCCTTGTCGCCCTCGGCCACTGTTGCGAGCAGTTCGCCGGTCGCGGGGTTGTGGGTCTCGAAGCGCTTGCCTGAGGCAGCATCGACCCACTTCCCGTCGATCAGCATCTGCTTGTAGGATCCGTTGGCGAATGGATGGCGCGCGATCGGAATAGCCTGCGACACAGCCATGGCTGAACTCCCTGTCAATGATTGATTGGTTCGATCTGGGTGGGATCGTTGATCGATAGAATACTGCGATGCCGGACAGGCGTAAAGTAGAGGCGTAGAGTCGGCGCGGAACGAACACCTCCCATGCCGACTTGTGCGGGGTCGCGCGAGTGCCATGTTATAGCACGACCGAGCCCCTCCCCGGAGACCGATCCATGCCACATCCCGCGATCATCAAAGACAATGTTGCCGTGATCACCGGTGGCGCGTCCGGCATCGGATTCGCCGCCGCCGCAGCCTTCGCGCGAAACGGCGTGAAGGTGTGTATCGCCGATGTGGATCAGGCGCGGCTGGCGGACGCCGCGACAAGACTCTCATCCCTCACGTCCGCCGCACATGTGATGACCTTCGCGATTGACGTCAGCAAGGCCGAGAGCGTGATGGAACTGGAGCGCGCCGTCCACGAGCGCTTCGGCGGCACCGACATCCTCATGAACAATGCGGGCATCCAGCCCGGCAGCACGCTGTTCGGCGAACCCAACAACTGGCAGCGCATCATCGGCGTCAACATGTGGGGCATCATCAACGGCTCGCGCACCTTCGCGCCCAACATGATCGCGCGCGGCAGCGCGGGGCTCATCATCAACACCGGGTCGAAGCAGGGCATCACCACCCCGCCCGGCGATCCCGCCTACAACGTCTCCAAGGCAGGCGTGAAAGCTTTTACGGAAGCGCTCCAGCACGAGCTGCGCAACACTGCGGGTTGCCGCATCACCGCGCATCTGCTGATTCCCGGCTTCGTCTTTACGGGCCTTACCGCGAAGGGCCGCACAGAGAAGCCGGCCGGCGCCTGGACGGCCGAGCAGACCGTGAATTTCATGTTGGCGCGGCTGGAGGCCGGGGATTTCTACATTCTGTGCCCGGACAACGATGTCCCGCGCGCGCTCGATGAAAAGCGCATGCTGTGGGCCGCCGGCGACATCGTGGAGAACCGCCCGCCGCTGTCACGCTGGCACCCGGACCATGCGGATGCATTCGCGAAGTTCGTGAAGGGGGATTAGGCGTTTTTCCTTCTCCCCTTGTGGGAGAAGGTGGCGCGAAGCGCCGGATGAGGGGTTGCATCCGCAAATTCAGGAGCAGTGTCTCTCGCAGAGAGAAACCCCTCGCCCGTCTCGCCGCTATGCGGCGAGCCACCCTCTCCCACAGGGGGAGAGGGCGAAGAAACCTACAGCGTCTCTTGCTGATGCCCGCAATTCTTGCAGGCGAACTTGATGCGGGTCTGGCCCTTTGGCGCCTGCACACGGTTCGGGGCGCCGCATTTACCACAGACGGCCTCGATGCGAGTATCGCCCTGCTTGACGACGACGGTTTTCTTTTCCATCGATTCGCGGATCAGGCGCTCGGCCTCCTCACGCAGTGATTGTTTCGACAAAGCTCGTCTCCGCCATAAATGCGGGCGAGGCTTATCCCACCTGCGGCGAAATCACAATCCGAAACGGCTGCTCAGACCTCGACAATCACGTAGCTGTCCTCGACATGCACCGGAAAGGTCTCGGCAACATACGGGCCTTTCTGGAGTTCCTCGCCTCGCTCCACCGCGACCGGATATGACTTAATCTTGACGCGCTTCGGGTCGAACCAGGATTGGCCGTTGCGCATGTCGAACTCCCAGCCATGCCAGGGACAGCGCAGCATCTCGCCGACGCGCGAGCGCTGATAGATGCCGGGCTCGGGCGAGGTCAGTCGCGCGACACAGGCCGCTTTCTCCAGCGGCGCGCCTTCGTGCGGGCAGCGGTTCAGCAAAGCGAAGAACTCGCCATTGACGTGGAACACGACAATGTCGCGGCCGGCGACATCGACGACCTTGTTGCCACCGGGTGGGATCTCCGAGGTGGACGCGACGATGTGACGGGCCATCCGTGCAGACCTTCTCAGAACTTGTAGACCGCGCGGGCATTGGTGCTGAAGATCTTCCTTCGCTCGGCCTCCGTCAGTGGCGTCTTGAACGCAAAGCGCGGATCGTCGAAATCCCAGTGCGGATAGTCCGACGAGAACAGGAGACGGTCGATGCCGACCCATTCGATCAACGAGCGCAGGTGCCGGGCTTCGTCAGGTTCGTCGATCGGTTGCGTCGTGAACCAGAAATGCTCGCGGACATATTCCGACGGCTTGCCTTGAGATGCGGCACCTCGCTGCGAAACCGCTCAAAATGCTGGTCCATTCGCCACACCGCGGACGGGATCCAGCCGAAGCCGCCCTCGATAAAGACAAACTTCAATTTCGGAAAACGCTCCGGCACACCCTCGATCACGAGGCTGGCAAGCTGCGCCGCAATGGTGTGCGCGTTGGACTGGTGCTCCTCGACATAATAGGACGGCCAGCCGCCACCGGTCGGCGCATGCCCGCCATAGCCGCCGACATGGATGCCGAGCGGCAGGTCCAGTTCTTGGGCACGCTCGTAGATCGGCCAGTAGCGGCGGCGGCCCAACGGCTCGTTGGCGCGCGGCGAGACGTTGATCTGGACGTATTCGCCGATTTTCGCGCAGCGTTCGATCTCGGCAATGGCGAGATCGACGCCGTCCTGCCCGACCAGGATCGAAGCCTTCAGGCGCGGGTCGCGATGCGACCAGAACGCCAGTTGCCAGTCGTTGATGGCACGCTGGATCGCGGCGCCGAATTCGAGGTTCTGCTGCGAGAAGATGAAGAGATCGAGCACCTGCAAAATCCCGAACTCGACATCGAGCGGATCGAGATGCTGCTTCTGCATGAAGGCGAGATCCGAACCGGGCGGCCCGCCGGTCGGCGGCCAGGCATCGCGCCGCGCGATCAGCGGCGAAGAGCGCGGATAGGGCGTGGTGAACAGATAGGGCGTGCGCAAATGGCTGCCATATTCCTTCAGATGCTGCTGCCAGCGCTTTGGCAGAAACTCGTTGAGATCGTCGAACGAATGCAGGCTCGGATGAACGTCGCAATCGACGATGCGCAGCCGCGAAGCGGCAGGCTTTTCGTCTTCTCGTAGTGGGCGGTCGATGACGTCACTCATGCGAAACTCCGGTCTAGTTGGCGAGCGACAGCCGCGGAAACGTCTCCAGCGGGTTGTCGACGCACATCTTCGAGATGATGCTGTTCGGCAGGTCCGGCGGGATCGGATCGTCGCCGTCGAACTGCCAGTGCGGATAGTCGGACGCGAACAGGAACATCTTGTCCGAGCCGATCTGGTCGATGATCTCCTCGACGCTTTTGGCGTCGCCCGGCGCGTCGAACGGCTGCATTGTGACACGAAAACTGTCGCGGATGATCGCTGCCGGCTCGCGCTCGACCCAGGGCACCTCGACGCGCACGCCGCGCCAGGTCTTGTTGGCGCGCCACATGAAAGCCGGGAGCCAGCTCACGCCGGATTCCATCAGCACGACCTTGAGGTCCGGAAACTTGCCGAACACGCCCTCATAGATCAGGCTCAGGATCTGCGCCTGAAATGCCTGCGCCTCGACGAAGTAATATTCGTAGCGGTGCGACGGCCATCCGGCCGAGCTCGGCGCCTGCCGATATTGCGTGCCGGCGTGGATCGCGAGCGGCAGCTTGTACTTTTCCGCGAGCCGATAGACCGGCCAGAAATGCCGGCGTCCCAGCAGCGTCTCGCCCTGCGCCAGCACGAGGATCGACACGAAGCGGTGATCGCCGGCGCGGCGCTCGATCTCCTCGACCGCCAGATCCGGATCCTGCATCGGCACCACGATCGAGGCACGCAAGCGCGCATCGCGCGACAGCCACTCAGTCGCGATCCAGTCGTTGATCGCCCTGCAGAAGTCGGCCGCCATGTAGGGATCGAACACGGCCTGAGCGCCGTAGAGCACGTTGAGAATCGCGTGGCTGGCACCCAACTGCTCGAATGCGCCCTTCTGTACCATCGCAAGATCGGAACCAGGCTTTGCGCCGTTCGCCGGACGCCAGTCGGCGCGGCCCGCCAGCGGCATGCTGGGCGGATAGGAGGTGAGATCGAGCCCGTCGATGGCGCGGCTCACGACCTGCTCTTTCCAGTGATCGCTGAGATACGGCAGCAGCGTCGTGCGCGTGCCACCAACCGCCGGGTGGATGTCGCAGTCGATCCGCGTCACCGCCATGAAGTTCCTCGCCGAGATCTTGTAAGCACATCTTTTTGGCGGCATTCTTTGTGTGCCGCTCGTGCAGAGTGCTCCGGCCGCTGCCGGTGCGCAAGAGCGCACGCCCGCGCGATCCGTCATGGCTCGGTTGCATTTCGCTGGCGCGATAAGGTTTGACGGAATGCATCCGGCGCGAAGCAGCGGAACAAATTGCTCCGCTGCTTCCTTGCGTATTGTCATGCCTCTCAGGCCGCCTTGGAGACTTCCATCAGCAGACGTTCCGCCTTGGCATCCTCGATGCGGTTCACCATCCGGCTACTTTCATGGTTGTCCCGGACCGTCTTGGTCAGGGTGATGCAAGTCTGGATCAACATGACGATGCCCATGGTGAGATAACCCTTCATCCAGAGGTCGATCGGCAGGAAGAAGATGCCGATGGCGATGAGGAAGGCGGAGGCTGCGAAGGACACGTAAGTGAAAGTCACCCAGGCGCCGCTGTGGGGCTGGCCATTCTGGTTCATGATGGTCTCCTGTTGGTTCGAATGATGATGGGTTTGGGATCAGACCGTCGGCGTGCGCTTGGACTTCAACCGTGCCAGCACGTCGTCCGCGGTCGTCTTGAGCCTGGGGCCAAAACCCTGCTCGGCGAGTTTTTCGGCGGTGGCGAGCGGACCGGTGGCCGCATCGAGCTCGACCAGCGCGTCGTCGGCGGCCTGGGCTTCCATCTGCCGCTCACGAAGACGCCTCAAAGTGCTCTCCGCCTCCGGCAGCGTGGATTCGTAGGGGCGTGCCGCCTCGATGCCGCTGCGGCGAAGCGAGCGCACCGCTTCCGAGGCACGGGCGACGCGGCGGCCGCGGTCGAGCTCGGTGATGCGGGCCTGCGCGCTTGCGACGTGCCGCTTCAGCCGCGCGATTTCGGTTGCGAACAGTGCGCGGGCCGTCAGCGCCGCATCGCGATCGGCCTCCAGGCCCGCGATGGCTTCGGCAGCATCGTTGGCGAGATCCTCGCGGTCCCCGTCGAGCGCCGCGACCGCGCGCATCTCGAGATCAGCGATGCGGGCGACGGTCGCCTCGAGCTTGCGAGCTTCCTGCTGGTCCTGCGCAATCGCCAGCGCAAGGGTCCGTTTGCCGCGCTCGACGGCCGCGGCCGCGTCGCGCATCTGTTGATCGAGGATCAGAAGGGCCGTCCGGTCTTCCAGCTCCTCGCTGGCGGCGGCCACGCTGCCGCGGAAAAGTGTCACTACGGTCTTGAACATCTGAAGCTCCCTGTTATGAGCGTTGCTCACGGATGGTTTGTAGCAAGAAACTTGAACATCGTTCAAGGAATATTTGAGCGACGCTCAAGAATTTGGTTTGCAGATGACTAAGCCATTGGAACGCCGAGAGAAACTTCGATCCGATTTGATCCTGGCGGCGGAACGAATGATCGCCGACAGGGGATTGGCGGGTTTAAAGACCCGCGATCTCGCCCGCGAGATCGGCTGCGCCAACGGCGCGGTCTACAATCTCGTCGCCGATGTCGATGAACTGATCCTGCGCGTGGGCTCGCGCACTTTGCTTCGGCTCGACCGGGCCCTGAGCGCGGCGGAAAGCGCGCGCGAGCCGTCGCCGCAGGAGACCCTGGTCCGCATTGCTCTCGCCTATTGCGATTTCGCCGCGGAGAATCTCGAACTGTGGCGCGCTCTGTTCGAGCACCGCATGGCAGCCGACAAGCCCCTCCCCGACTGGTCCATCGACGACCAGCTGCAGCTGTTTCGCCACGTCTACCAGCCGCTGGCCGCGCTATTTCCAAAACGCAGTCGGGAGGAGCTCGGCATCACCGCGCGCAGCCTGTTCTCGGCGGTGCATGGCATGGTGGCGCTGGGACTGGAGCAGAAACTGGTCGCGGTGCCGCTGCCGGCGCTCCGGAAGGAAATCGCGGGCCTGGTGCGCGCGATGATTGACGGGCTGATCGCGCGGGCGGCGTAGGGGCCGAGAGAGCACGGCTCAACTGTCGGCGTGCCTGACTAAAATTTCACCTGTCGCGTCGTGTGCCGCGCGCTTAGCTTCGCGAGGTCCACTTTCCTCTCCGGAGCATCCAATGCCCCTCCTCATCCGCGGCGGCACCGTCGTCAATCATGATCATTCGCGCCGCGCGGACGTGCTGATCGACGGCGAGACCATCGTCGCGGTCGGGCAATCGCTCGATGCGCCGACGGGGTGCGAGGTCATCGATGCCGGCGGCGCCTACGTCATCCCGGGCGGCATCGATCCGCACACTCATCTCGAAATGCCGTTCATGGGCACTGTCACCGCCGACGATTTCGAATCGGGGACCAAGGCGGCGCTGGCCGGCGGCACCACCATGGTGGTGGATTTCTGCCTGCCCGATCCAGGCCAGCCGATGCTCGCGGCCTATCAGGAGTGGCGACACAAATCCGAGAAGGCGGCCTCCGACTACGGCTTCCACATGGCGGTAACGTCGTGGTCGAAGCAGATCCATGACGAGATGGAGACCGTGGTCAAAACCTACGGCATCAACACCTTCAAGCACTTCATGGCCTACAAGGGCGCGCTCATGGTGAACGACGACGAGCTCTACAACTCGTTCGCCCGCTGCGCCCATCTCGGCGCCATGCCTGTCGTGCATGCGGAGAACGGCGACGTCGTCGCCCTGATGCAGGAGGCGCTGATCGCGGGCGGCGTCACCGGGCCCGAGGGACACGCTTATTCACGGCCGCCGGAGGTCGAGGGCGAAGCCACCAACCGCGCCATCATGATCGCCGACATGACGGGGACGCCGGTCTATATCGTGCACACGAGCTGCCGCGAAGCGCATGAGGCGATCGCGCGCGCACGTGCGGCGGGCAAGCGCGTCTATGGCGAGCCGTTGATCCAGCACTTGTTGCTGGACGCCGGTGAATATCAGAACAAGGACTGGGATCATGCCGCGCAGCGCGTGATGTCGCCGCCGTTCCGCGACAGGTCGCATCAGGATAGTCTTTGGGCCGGTCTGCAAGCCGGCTCGCTGCAGGTGGTCGCGACCGACCACTGCGCCTTCACCACCGAGCAGAAGCGGTTCGGGTTCGGCGATTTCAGAAAGATCCCGAACGGCACCGGCGGCCTCGAAGATCGCCTCGCCCTGCTGTGGACCGCGGGCGTCGCCACGGGACGGTTGACGAAGGAAGAATTCGTCGCAGTCACCTCGGCGAATATCGCCCGCATCCTCAACATCTATCCGCGCAAGGGCGCGGTCGCCGTCGGCTCGGATGCAGATATCGTGGTTTGGGATCCCAAGGCGAGCAAGACCATCAGCGCGAAGCGGCAGATGAGCCGGATCGATTACAACGTGTTCGAGGGGTTTTCCTGCACCGGCGGACCGGCGGCGACGCTGTCGCGCGGCCGAATCGTCTGGAAAGACGGCGATCTGCGCGCCGAGGCCGGCGACGGCCGTTATGTCGAGCGCCCGGCGTTCTCGCCCGTGCATGTCGCCAATTCGACGTGGAAGGAGCTGACCGCCCCACGCGCCGTGCCCCGCGGAGCGGTGACGCCGTAGAATTGATGGCCGCGGCCTCGGCGTCCACGTGTTTTCGGCAATGCCTGTCATCGTCAACAACCACGTCGCGGGGGTGATCTACACGACGCGGACGCTTCAGGGCAAAGCGGGCAGCCTGACGCCGGCCGAGCAGGAGACGTTCATCGCCAACATCCTGTCCGACACAAAGCGGCTGGAAGCGATGGCGCAGCGGCTGCGCGAACTCGCGCGTGCCGAAAGCCTGCCGCAAAACGAGCGCACGGAATTGGCGCCGGTGATTGCCGACCTCAGGAGCCGATTTCCGGCGAGCTCGATAGAGGCCAGCGGCAGCCTCGACCTGATGATCGGCATGTCGGCCGAGAAGGCGCTCATCGTGCTGTCGCATCTCGCCGATAATGCGATGCGACACAAGGCTGGGACAATCAGGCTGAAAGCGATCGACGAGCGTACGACCCTGCGTGTGACGGTAAGCAATGACGGCGAGCCGATCTCGACGCCGAACCGTGACAGGATCTTCGACGCGTTCTTCACCACGCGCCGCGACCAGGGCGGCACCGGGATGGGGCTGGCGATCGCGCGCGCGGTGATGGCGAGCCATGGCGGCTCGATCAGGCTCACGCCGACCGATCAGGGCGCGGCGTTCGAGCTGCAGTTTCCAATGGCTAGATCGCGAACACCCAGGCGGCGACGATGGTGCCGATGGTGACCAGACCGGCGATGGTCCAGCCGGCTGCGTATTCCAGCTCAGGATGACCGGTCGCCCGCATGATCTCTGCCGGATCGGCGGTATGCTTCTCTGCCATGACAGCCTCGCATGTTACTTTCCGCGTCATATGTAAGTCGCATCAGCCACCATTAGGTTCCATCACGGAAATGCGAGGAATGACGCAGCTTGGCTTGTTCGACGATCCGCACGCAGGGCCCGCCGGCCTTCGCTATGCCGATGACTTCGTCGAGACCGCCGTCGAGCAGGCGCTCATCGGCCGCATCGCAGCATTGCCGCTCCAGCGCTTCCAGTTCGGCGCCTTCGAGGGCAACCGCCGGGTGGCGTCCTTCGGCTATCGCTATGACTATTCGCTGCAGCGGCTGGCCGAGGCCGAGCCGATCCCGGACTGGGTCCTGCCCGTCGCGCGGCAGGTCGAGGCATGGGCTGGGCTTGCCGGCGGCAGCGTGCGGCAGGTGCTCTGCACCGAATACGAGGCCGGCGTCGGCATCGGCTGGCATCGCGACAAGCCGCATTTCGACAAAATCCTCGGCATGTCGCTGGGCTCGTCCTGCAAATTCCGTTTCCGCCGCCGTAGCGGCGACAAATGGGAGCGCCACACGCTCGAAGCCCGGCCGCGCTCGCTTTACATGATGGACGGCGAGGCGCGGTCGCAATGGGAGCACAGCATCCCGCCGGTCGAGGCGCGCCGCTATTCCATCACCTTCCGGACGATGAAGCAGGCCTGACAGGTCGGCCAAACAAAAAAACGCGAAAACAACCCCATGCACAGTAGAACGGCCGTCTCGGCGCGGGGCTCGGCCCCGCGGCGTAACCGTTTGACACCTCGGAGCAAAACAGCCGTAGCGCGCGAAGGCGCGAGGCGAGGCGAACTTGCCTTCCAATTCGGATTTACATGCTAATCTGGTTCCGCGCGCTTCTCGGAGGGAAGCCGCGATTGCAGGTCCAGGGAGGGAAGATGAAAGCCGGTCGATTGATCTTCGCCTGCACCCTCGTCCTCGCAGCCGCCTCCGGCGTCGCGGGAGCCTCCGACGCGACGCCCGCAAAAGTCTCGGGCGCGACGGCGCTGGCGCTCGCGGGGGTGATCGCGCCGCTGTCGTCGGTCCTGTCTGGCGCCGAGAAGAAGGCAATGGCGATGCTGTTCGCCGCCAACAGCGACATTCCCTACAAGAAGCCGATCATGGTGACCGCCGATCGAATCGTCTGTCGCGCCGGCAATGTCGACATCACCGTCCGGAACTGCGAGGTCACCTTCGGCAAGAAGACCCGGACGGTGAATGGCTCCACGGCCAACGAGATCTTCGCCACCGAAGCTCTGGCCGGCATTCCGGCCGACGGCGCCGCAGGATCGAATTTCGAGAGCCTGACCAAGCTGAGCTGCACGATCGACCCCAATGCCATCCGCCGGAAGGACGGCAGCGGGGCGGATTGCACGTTCCAGCCGGGGAATTGAACCACGCGTGGAGGACGAGCCGAGAGAACCATGGGTGCCGCGAAATCGCCTCATGACCAACTAACTAATAAGGCGAATTGAAAAGACGGGCCAAACGCGCGAGCCCATATCGGGCACGCAGGGCCACCACCGACATGAAGAATTTTCTCGCATTTTTTCTGATTCTGGGCCTGACGGCAGCCTCCGCGCACGGCCCCTTGCCGCCGCGGCCGGCTGCGCCGTCCGATCTTGTCCAGGTCGGCCTCACAGATAGCGACACCACCGCAGGCGGCACCGCGCGGCTATGCGAGCAGGTCACCTTCTCGCGCGGCCTGCGCTACGGCGAGAGCGAAGCCAATGTGCTCGATGTCGCCACCGCCACGACCAAGGCGGATACGCCGCGGCCGGTGCTGCTGTTCGTGACCGGCGACACCTTCACTGGCGACCGCGCCGCGCCGGAGCTGTCGCGCCAGATCCAGGACCAGGCCATGTGCTTTGCCGCGCGCAACGACATGATCGGCGTGCGCGTCAACTACCGGCTGGCGCCCTCGGCGACGTGGCCGGCGGGTGCGAGCGACGTGGCGGCGGCGCTGTCCTGGGTCTACGGCAATATCGACCTATTCAACGGCGATGCCCGCGAGATCGTCGCAGTCGGCTACGGCGCCGGCGCCTTCCACGTCGCCACCCTGCTGGCCCATCCCGAACTCCAGACCGACCGCGCCGATGTCGCGGCGGTCGTGCTGGTGTCCGGGATCTACCGCGCCGGCAAGGACGCCAGCGACAGCGAGAAGGCCTATCTCGGCAGGGACGCCAGCCAGTACAACAAGCGCTCGGTCTTCCCCGGCATCCTCAATGTGGACGTCCCGATCGTGCTGGCCTGGGCCGCGGATGATTCCGCCGGCATCACGGCGCAGGGCGAAACCCTGAAGAAGACGCTCTGCGGCGCCGGCCATTGTCCGCGTAGCGCGCTGCTGCGCAGCCGCGACGGCATCGCGAGCGCCTTCGGCCTCGACGGCTCCGGCGACAGCCTCGCCGAGCCGACACTGCTGCTGGTGCATCAGCTCGAGGCGCGCGGTCTGCCGTAGCGGCGTGTTGCCGGCAGCGCGCTGATAACGTCCACCTTTAGCTGGGTTGCCCTCTCGCGGCCGCGCGCTCTCAGACAATTGTCTCGCCGGCGTTAGCACGCTTCAAACTACGATTCGCGATCTGGTCGCCGCCCGGATCGCCGCGTGCTATCTAGGAGAGTTCTCTGAAGCATTTCTATCTATGGGGGTTCGTTAGGGACCGAGCAAATCGGCGTTTCGACGCGCCGCCGCCACGATCGGAAAACCGATGCTTAGTTTGCTTGCACGATGCGCGGTGATCTCTTTTGCGTTGATTTCGGCCTCCGCCGCCGAACCGGTCAAGCTCAAATTGGCCTTCCCCAGTTCCGACCGCTCGACGAGTTATCTCGCTGCGGTCAAGCCATTCGTCGACGCGGTCAACGCCGAGGCAAGAGGCCAGATCGAAATCGAGACCTATTTCAGCGGCGTGCTTGGAAAGGATCCGGCTGAGCAACCCCAGCTCGTGCTCGATGGTACGGCCGACATCGCCTACGTCGTGACGGGACTGACTCGCAACCGGTTCGCAGACAATGCAATCATCGAGATGCCCGGCCTGTTTACGAACATGCGGGAGTCCGTTGCGGTGTTCAACCGGCTTATGGCCGCCGGCGCGCTGCAAGGATACGACGACTACGTGGTGATCGGCGCCTATGTCACCGAGCCCGAGACGATCCACAGCAACATTCCGATCACGTCGCTGAATGATCTGAAGGACAAGAGAATTCGCGTCAACAATCCGGGCGAAGCCGCAGCGCTCGAAAAGCTCGGAGCGCGGCCCGTATTTCTGCCGGTCACCAAGATCTCCGAAGCCATTGGCAGCGGCAGCATCGATGGCGCCCTGGTACCACCATCTCCATTGGTCGATTACGGCATCAAACGCGTTGCGACCTATCATTACCTTCTTGGCATCAGCGGCGCACCGCTGATGGTTTTGATGAACCGGAAAATATTCAACCGGCTGCCGAAACCTGCACAGGCGACCATCCTCAAATACAGCGGTGCGTGGTCTGCCGGACGTTTCATGGATACCTACGAAGCCGTTGAAAACAGCATTATGGGGGAGCTGAAGTCCGATCCCAAACGCCAGGTGACCATACCCACGCCGTCGGACCTCGATGCGGCCAATGCCGTGTTCGCGGCCGTTGCCGACGATTGGGCTTCGAAAAGTGAGCGCAATGCCGAACTGCTAAAAACGGTTCGGGCCGAGCTCACGAAAATGCGATCGACCCGGTAGCACTGATGCCGTCACTCGCCAGTATCTGGCCTCAGCGAAACATCGTCACCATCGTCGCCGCGCTTGCCATTCTGTTGCTGGGCGCCGGGACGACCCTGAAGATCACGACCGATCATCTTCTCCGTCAAGATGCGACGTCGACCGCTCGTAGCTGGGCGAGGTTCCTGGCGGCCAGTGTCACCGATCTCGAGCAGATCGCCGGCGGCGAGCAGCCTTCCGCCGCGAGCATGGCGTTCTTCCTGTCGGCGCGAAATTCCGGCGAGGTCTTTCACTACGAAATATTCAACCGTAATGGCTACTCCCAGTTCGTTTCGACCCGCGAAAAGATCGCGCTCGTCGACTTGTCTGAATATAGCCCCGATGCGGCGCGATCAGCGGTTGACGGTCTCCCGATCGTCGACGTCAGGGAGGGAAATTCGCCCGACCGACCGGCATTCTTCGCCCGCGCCTATGTCCCGGTCCAGACCGACGGTCGCCTCACCGCTGTCGTTGCGGCCTACGTGGATGAAACCGAGCAACGCAAGAATGTCCACAATACGTTCCTGACCGCGGCCGTGTTCCTTTGCCTGCTGTCAGGTCTCGCCTTCTCCATTCCCGCAATTGCCTGGTATCGGGAAACAAAGGTGAAGCACGCTGACCGGCGCATCCGGTTTCTCGCCCATCATGACGCGTTGACCGGGCTGACCAATCGCCCGCAGCTGATCGAAAAACTGGAGAGCGCCATCGCTCGCCTGCCGATGCGGGGCGGCAGCCTTGCCGTACACTTCATCGACATCGACCGTTTCAAGGAGGTCAACGATTCGCTTGGTCACGACAGTGGCGATTTTCTGCTCAAGTCCATCGCCAAGCGTCTTCGCGCCGCGGCCAGGATCGACGACGTGGTGGCGCGGCTCGGCGGCGACGAATTCGTGGTCGTGCAGAGCGGGATCGCCGGCAAAGCTCAGGCCGAGTCGTTTGCGAGCCATCTCGCCGCCGCGGTAAATGCGACCGTGAAATTCAAGCAGCACGAGATCCTCACCACCGCTAGCATCGGCGTGGCGCTGGCGACGGGGGAAGACACCACCGCCGAGCGGTTGCTCAAGAGTGCCGACCTCGCGCTCTACGCGGCCAAGGCAGCCGGCCGCAACTGCATCCGGTTTTTCCTGCCTGAAATGGACACTGAGCTACAAGCGCGCATCGAGCTCGAGAGGGCGATTCGCGACGCGGTACTGAATGATCGCTTCGAATTGCATTATCAGCCGCTCTTCGAAATATCCCAGCGCCGCCTTGCCGGCTTCGAAGCGCTGATCCGGATGCCCGCGGCGGACGGAACCCTCATTCCGCCATTGACCTTCATTCCGGTCGCCGAGGACTTGCGGCTTATCGACAAGATCGGGGCGTGGGTGTTGCGGGAGGCATGCCGCACGGCCGCGACCTGGCCGGCGCACCTGACCGTTGCAGTGAACCTGTCACCCGTGCAGTTCGTGGCGGGCAACATCGGTGACATCGTCGCCGCCGCACTAAAAGACGCCGGACTCGCGGCGCACCGACTCGAACTGGAGATCACCGAAAGCCTGCTGCTCGGCAACACCGAAACGATCATGGCTCAGCTCCGGACGCTCAAGACGATGGGCGTTGCCATCGTGATGGACGATTTCGGGGCTGGCTATTCGAGCCTCAGCTATCTGTGGCGCTTTCCGTTCGACAAGATCAAGATCGATCGAGCCTTCATGCAGAGCCTCGACGGCCCTCATTGTCAGGTCGGGACAGTAGTAAAAGCGATCATCGCGCTCGGACGGGAACTGCGCATGCGGGTGACGGTCGAAGGCGTCGAGACCGCCAACCAGGCAGCTTTCCTCGACGCGGCCAACGGTGATCAGGTCCAGGGCTTCTTCTTCGGCCGGCCGATCCCCGCCTCAGAGCTCGGCGCCAGCATTCTCGCGGAGTTTGAGAAAGCAATGCCGCGGGCTTCGCCCGCGACCAAGCTGCACCTCGTCAACACATCGGCTGAACGGTAGCACGGACCCGTGCCTCTATCGGCCCAATGCGACTCTTGGCGATCCGCTATCGCAGACAATTCTCATGTTTCAGTTAGCCTTTGCAACACCAACATCGCATTTGGATTCGGCCGGCCGTATCTCGCGCGGAGGTTGCGCGTTGACTCTCAGGTGTATGATGCAAAACAAAACGCGTTTCGATTCGACATTCGAAGGCGGCGGCGGTCCAGATATCGCAAAACCTCTCGCGGTGGACGGAAACCATGACGCGCACGGTTTGCAACGCGCGTTGGATGCGCGTCTCAGTCCCGGCAATGCCGATGCCCCCGCAACCGGCGGCGATGCCGCCGCGGATGTAGCGCAATCCAAGCCGAGCCGGACGCTTCTCCGATTTGTGAAGGCCGCGGCGGGCATCGCCATCGTCGCAGTATTCGGCTGGCTGCCGCTCAGAGCGCTTTTCCAGACGTCAAGCGTCGAAGCCGTCGTCAATTCGAGGCTCGTGACGTTGAGGTCGCCGATTGACGGGAAGATTTCAGCCGGGGCCAGTCTGTCAGGCGATTTAGGCACCGTCGGTGAGGGCACTTTCATCCTCCGTGTCGTCAATCCGCGCGGCGACCGCGTGCGGCTCGATGACCTGCGCAGTCAGATGTCTCGCCTCGAAAACGAAAGGCCGAGCCTCGTTTCGAAGATAGCTTCAGCCCAGGCGGGGCAGAAGGATCTGGCGCGTCAGGCGGCCCTGTTCACAGCGGGGCGCATTCGTCAGCTCGAGGCGCGCATCGCAGAAATCCAAACATCAATCGAAGCGGCCGCAGCGCGTCGTGAAGAGGCGGCAGCCGCGGTGGAACGAGCATCATCGCTCATCAAATCGGGCAGCGTTTCGTCTGTCGAGCTTGGGCGCCTGACGCGGGATCAAACCATTGCTCAGCAGACCGAAATCGGCGCGCGACGCCGTCTGGATGCAACCCAGGTCGAGCTCACCGCCGCGCGCGAGGGCACTTTCCTCGGCGACAGCTACAACGATCGTCCGAGCTCGGTGCAGCGTGAGGAGGAAATGCGGCAGCGGGCTGAAGGCCTCACCGCGGACGTAGCGCACGCCGATGCGCAAATCTCGTGGCTCGTCGGCGAGATAGAATCAGAGCGATCTCGTTACATCGGCCGCTCCGAGGCGGACATCAAGTTCCCCGTCGCCGGCCGAATATGGGAGGTCATGACGGCACCTGGAGAGGACGTCCGGGCCGGACAACCGCTCATTCGTCTACTCGATTGTTCCGGCGCCGTAGTGACGGCGAACGTCACTGAGAGCGTGTATAACGGGCTGCAACTGGGATCTCTCGCACATTTCCGGCCGAGCGCCGGCGGCCCCGAATTGACTGGCACCGTCGTCAATCTCACCGGCTCCGCAGGGGTCGCAGCGAACCTCGCCATTAATCCCGATGCGCTGAGCAAGGAACCGTATCGTGCGACGATTTCGGTCCCCGACCTCAACGATGGCTCCAACGATTGTCCAGTCGGGCGAACCGGACGCGTCATCTTCTCGCCAGACACTGCGAGAAAGCCATGATCGCCGCGCTGACACCCGGCCTTATTGCGCTCGGGTTCTGCGTTGCCGTCCTTCCCTGGTTGCGGCACGAGAACTCCACGGCGCGCTCGCTGATGATCTCAATCGCATTGCTGCTCATGATCCGCTATTTTGGATGGCGCATGACAGCCACGGTGCCGCCCGTCGGCTGGACCGCCGACTTCGCCGTGGGATCCGTGTTCCTCTTCGTCGAGGCTGTATCGCTTGCGGCGGGTGCACTGACACTGGTGTTTCTCAGCCGCTCGACCAATCGAACGCCGCAAGTCGAAGTCAACAGGCGGTGGCTTGCCGGACGGCAAGCTCCGCTGATCGACGTATTCATTTGCACCTACAACGAGGAAACGTCGATTCTGGAGCGCACAATCATCGGCGCCACGGGAATGAACTATCCCAACTACCGCGTCTGGGTTCTGGACGACGGACGGCGTGACTGGCTCGAAAAGCTTGCCGGCCAGCTCGGCTGCCGGTATCTGGCGCGCCCGGACAACAAGGACGCCAAGGCCGGCAACATCAATCACGCCCTGTGGCATGTGGCGGAGCTCGCCGATCCCCCAGATTTCATTTCGATTCTCGACGCCGATTTCGTGCCTATGCCCGAATTTCTCAGCCGCGCGACGTGCCTGTTCCGCGACCAGGGCGTAGGCGTGGTACAGACACCTCAGCATTTCATCAATGCGGATCCGATCCAAACCAATTTGGCCGCGACCAAGGTCTGGCCGGACGAGCAGCGCTTTTTCTTCGATATCCTGATGCCATCGAAGGACGCTTGGGGCGTGGCGTTTTGTTGCGGCACGTCGTCGGTCATCCGATTCTCGTCCCTCGTGAAGATCGGCGGCTTTCCGACCGATTCCGTGACGGAGGACTACTTGCTGACGCTGCGGCTGACGGAAATTGGATCACGCACGGTGTACCTGAACGAGCGTCTGACCTTGGGGCTGGCCCCGGAGGGACTCAAGGAGTACATCACTCAGCGCAGCCGATGGTGTCTTGGCTTCATGCAAATCTTTCGGGGGCGCAGTGGTCCCTTTTCCCGAAGATCGCAGCTGGACGTTGTCGACAGGCTTTCTCTCATCGAAGCATTCATGAGTTGGACCTCGACCTATGTTGTCAAGGTCTTCGGTCTCGTCGTTCCAAGCCTTTATCTTCTCTTCGGCATCAAAGCGGTCCAGGCCGATCTTTTCGAACTCCTCGGATATTTCCTGCCTTTTTATGTCTGGTATTCGCTCACCATGGCCTGGATTTCCCGCGGACGCTCCATGGCGGTGATGTCGGATGTCGCTCAATACATTGCACTGCCGGCGGTTCTCAAGGCCGTGGCGGCGGGACTGCTCCAGACGCAGGGACACACATTCAAGGTCACGGCGAAGGGCGGGGATCGCGACCAACGCTTCGTCGAATGGCCACTGCTCAGGATATACGGCACCGCATTGGCGATTACGCTCGCGGGTATCGTCTATGCCTTCGTGCTTCATGTGCAAGGTGACATGATCGCCTATGGCGGTCTGGCGCTCGCCTGGAGTTTGTACAACGCCATCATTCTGTTGATCGTCTGCCTGGTGTCCATCGAGCAGCCGCGGCGACGGAAGGCCGAGCGGTTCGAGCGAGATGAGCCTGTCCTTTTCAATATCGGTTCCCGGCAGTGCATCTACCGTTTGGCAGACATGTCGATCACGGGCGCTCGCTTCGTGAGCGACAATCCACCACCTGTCGGGACCGCGGTTCGCTGCACCCTCCAGGAGAGAAACGTCGCGGCCCTGGTCGTGCGACGCACGGGGAATGGCTTTGCAATCCGGTTTGATGAAACCCTCAACACCCGCATCGCTCTCATTCGCGCTTTCTATTCCGGTGACTACGTCAGCGCATTCAGCGGCATCCACGCCGCCCCGATCGGCAAAGCATTAATGATGCGGATTTTCGGGTGACTACCTCTGCTGATGAAGCGCAGCACCAAGCTCGCTGAACGTCACCGTCGTTGCCAAGCCGAGCGCTGCAACCGGTTCTTCTCGACCAATGCCTACGTCCAGGCCTTCGGCGCTCGATCGTTCCAGGTAGCGCGCGCCCTATGTAGGCGCCCGCAATTCGCCCTGAAACCAAGCCAAGGTATCAGACGATCTCATTGGGTCGACCAGCACGACCGCGATCTGGTCGACGAAATCGCAAGCGGGACATTCGAAGGTCCAAATCTCAGAACCGGCGGAGCTTGGCGTGATGCGCGCCAGCGTCGTTGTTATCCGGCATGTAGGACAAGGTGGTCGCTGAATGGCCATGAGGCTCGCCTGAATCCGGCGGGAGCGCGATACTCTCAGTCACCGATGGGCGCCGATGCGGGCGGTGATGGACCATCATGGAACCGAGAGCTCTGCCGCCACCGGTCAATATAGACCACCATCCAAATTACGGCCCGCTATCCCAAACATGATCTTTCACAGATCGATTCATTTTTCATCGGACGAGTGCGGAACAGCGAGCGCACCCGGGCTATATCGCCCGATTTCACGACCGCCGGGTCGAGATGGAGTTCAAAGTCCGCGGGCTGCCCTAGCGGCGCGCCCCAGTCGGCGCGTCAGCACGCCTGCCGTTTCGTCCGGCCCTCCAGCTGCGCACCGCGCCACAGCTTTGACAAACGCTTGACCTAGATCAAGCAGCCTTGGTGCGGATTGAGCCGACCTCGATGAGGGGCCAACGTCAAGGTATCGGGCATGCGCGTCTCCGGCAGGATGCTGTTCGTGTTGATGGTTGCCCTGGCATCGCTCGGGGCGATGTCGCAGGAGCGCGCCGATCAACCCACCGCCGACAACGAAATCCGTATCGGCAATGTCATGCCGTATTCGGGACCGCTGTCCGAATTCGGCGCCATCGGCCAGGCGGAAGCGGCCTATTTCGACATGGTCAACGCGCGCGGCGGCATCAACGGCCGCAAGATCCGCTTCATCACGCGCGATGACAATTCCGATCCGACGACCGCGCTGGAGCTGACGCGCAATCTGGTCGAGACGGACGACGTGCATTTGATGTTCGGATCGTTCGGCACGCCCGGTAATCTCGCCACGCGCTGGTATCTGAACGCGAAGAAGATCCCACAACTGTTCGTCGCCTCCGGCGACGAGGAGCTGAGCCAGGCCAAGGCGTTTCCCTGGACCATGGGCTGGCAGCCGTCGTTCCGGTCGGAGGGGCGCATCTACGCCAACTATCTCCAGGCCTATTATCCCAGGAAGAAGATCGTGGTGCTCTGGCAGAACGACCAGTTCGGGCGTGCGCTTCTCAAGGGCCTGGAGGAAGGTCTTGGCGATCTGAACCGTCTCGTCCTCGTCGACATCGCCTTCGACATTGCCGATGAGCATCTCGACGGACACGTCTCGATCCTCAAGCGCGCCGGCGCCGATATCTTCGTCTTTCTCGGTGTACCGTCGACGGCGTCCAAGGTGATCAAGCTGGCGGCGTCGCTCAAGTGGCGCCCGGTCTTCATCGTCAACGACGCCTCCGCCTCAATCGCCAATGCGATGGCGCCCGCAGGCCTGGAGAATTCCTCCGGCGTGATCTCGGCGGCCTTTCTGAAGGACCCGAGCGATCCCGCATGGAAGGACGATCCCGCCATGAAGGACTGGTTCACTTTCATGGACAAATACCATCACGACGAAAGCACCAACAGCAGCGCCGCGCTCTATGGCTACGCCGCGGCAGAGGCGCTGACGCAGGTGCTGAAGCAATGCGGCGACGACCTCTCGCGCGAGAACATCATGCGTCAGGCGGCTTCGCTGAGGAATTATCAGCCTTCGGTCGCCCTGCCCAACATCAGGATGAACACCTCGCCGAACAGCTACCTGCCGATCCGGCAGATGCGGCTGGTCCAGTTCGACGGCCGCTCCTGGCAACCCTTCGGCGACGTGATCGACACCGCCTTCACGGAAGGCGCGGCGCGGTGAGTTGACTCGGGCCCACCTATTGCTGGGCTACCCCTCTCCCCCGCCCTCTCCCACAAGGGGGGGGAGGGAGCCGAGCGGAGAACGGAGCAGCGTCGCACCATGATCGACTTTCCGCGAAGTTGGACAACGTCGCCACGTTAAAGATGTGTTTCCCTCCCTCCTTGTGGGGGAGGGCTAGGGAGGGGGTGCCACACGGCACACTCTCTCGATGGGAGACGGCAACGCGCGTGCTCCTCACGCCGGGTTCAGCGAGGCCAGCGCATTCTCCAGCAGCGAGCGCACCCGCGCCGCGTCGCCGGATTTGACCACGGCGGGGTCGAGATAGAGCTCCAGCCCCGGCGCTCGCTCGGTGATGATCCCGCTCCTTTCGGCGGCCGCGTCGTTCAGCGCGTCGACCGAATAGGGAATGATTTCGCGGCTGATGCCCTTCATCGTGATCGCGGGCAGCGCGTGGGCGCGGACGATGTCGCTGACCAGCGCGAAGGTCTCGTAGCTCAGCACGATGCCGCCGGGCTCGGCGATCGATTGCAGGCGCGCGGCGAGGTTCGCCTCCGCACCGATGATGGTGTAGTCCATGCGATCGCTGCTGCCGAAATTGCCGACATTGCAATAGCCGGAATTGACGCCCATGCGGGCCTTGAACGGCAGCTCGATGCCGGAGGCGCGCCATTTCGCATTGAGCTCGGTGAGCCGGTGCTGCATGCGCCAGGCCATCTGAAGGCAGGCCTGCGCGTCGGCGCGGTCGCCTTTGGTCTCGGGGTCGCCGAAGAAGATCAGCATGGCATCGCCGATGAACTTGTCGATGGTGCCGCCAAATTCGTGGGCGACCGCCGACATCTCGGTGAAATATTCGTTGAGGAGCTGGGTCAGCAACTCCGGCTGGAGCCGCTCCGCCGTCGCGGTGAAATTCTGGATGTCGGAGAAGAAGATGGTGAGCTTCTTGCGCTCGGTGTGGATGGTGACGTCCTTCTGGCCGGAGAAGATGCTCTTGTAGACCTGCGGCGGGATGTAGCGCGAGATCTTCATCGACAGCGAAGCCAGGAAGTCGTTGGCGGATTCGAGCTCCTTGTTCATGCCCTTGATACGGCTCGCCTGGCGGCGCTGCAGCGAGAGAAACGACAGGCCGCTGCCGGCGGCGATCAGGAAATAGGCCAGCAGGAACTTGAACGAGAAGATGTTGGCGGCGATCGGCTGGGCGATGATCACCTCCTGGATGCCTCTGACGTCACCAACCTTCCAGTCCTTCTTCGGGCTCTCGGGGTGGCTGTTGTGGCAGCTGACGCAGGCCGGGCCCATCGTCACCGGAGCAATCAGCCGGACCTTGTCGTTGAACAGCGAGGTCTCGGTGTCGACGATCTTCTGCTCGGGATCGTTGCGAAGCGATTCGAGCGCGTCCTTCTCGAACTTGTCGAGCTGGTGCGGGGCGCGGTTCTGGAACGGGAAGTCCGAGACGAAACGGTAGGTGATGTTTTCCTGCTGCGCCCCGATCACCCGCCCTAGCTCCAGCGACAATGTCGCCGGGATCGGGATCGCGCCGGGGATGGATTCGTAGTTGTGAATCACCCTGGTCGTACCGTTCGGATTGGCGATGATGCGCCCGACCACGTTGGTCGCGTAGTAGCTGCGCACGCTCGTGATCACCGAATTCAGGTCGATCGCCTGCCGGCGCAGCGCGGTCTTGCTGAGTTCGGTCAGGTCCAGCCACACCGCGAGCGGCAAGGCGAGCAGCAGGAAGGCGATCGCGGCACCGGTCAGGATGCCGCTCTTGCGCTGTTCTGCGGAGATCTCTTGCTTCACTCTTTGGCTCCGTGATTGCGTTCCTGTCTCGAACTCGGGGCGATTTGCGGAACAGAGCCAATAAACGCGCTCCCGCGCAACCCCATTTTATGGTGGTCGCGCCAAGCGGCTTTTCGTTTCATGGCGAATGTTTAAGATCGGCATTTATCTGCATTCACTCCGCCAGGAGATCCACCAAATGGCCGAGACCATCCGCATCAAGCGCTTCAATGCGCGCTCCGTCATCGTGCCGATGAACCTCCCGCTCCAGACCTCGACCGGGGCTGTCGCAAAGGCACCGCTGGTGCTGATCGACTGCGAGACCGACCAGGGCGTCCAGGGGCACGCCTATCTGTTCTCGATCACGCCATCGGCCTTGAAGCCGCTGACGGCGATGGTCGCGGAAATGTCGGAGCTGCTTGCGGGCGACGAGCTGCTACCGTTCGAGATCGAGCGCAAGCTGACCCAGCGCTTCACCCTGCTGGGGCTCGCCGGCCTGCAGCGGCTGGCACAATCCGGCATCGACATGGCGGCATGGGACGCACTGGCGCGCGCACGCGGCCTGCCGCTAGCGCGGCTGCTCGGCGGCGCGCCAAGACCGGTCAGGGCCTACAATTCGAAGGGGCTCGGCATCATGCCGGCGGGTGCCGCGGTGGAGGAAGCCCACAAGCTGCTGGCCGAGGGCTTTCAGGCCGCAAAGATCCGCGTCGGCCGTCCCGATGCACGGGAAGACCTGAAGGTGGTGCGCGCGGTGCGCAAGGCCGTCGGCGACGACGTGACCTTGATGTGCGACTATAACCAGGCGCTGACGGCCACCGAGGCGATCCGCCGTGGCGAGATGCTCGACGATGAGGGCCTGACCTGGATCGAGGAGCCGATCCGTCACGACGATTATGAGGGTAACGCCCGCATCGCGGATGCGCTGCGCACGCCGGTCCAGATCGGCGAGAATTTCGACAGCGCCTTCGCGATGCAGACCGCGCTCTCAGCCGAAGCCTGCGACTACGTGATGCCCGACGTGCAGCGCATCGGCGGCGTCACCGGCTGGCTGCGCGCCGCCGCGCTGGCGCATGCCGCCGGGATCGAGATGTCGACGCATCTGTTCTCGGAAGTCAGCGCGCATCTTTTGTGCGTGACGCCGACCGCGCATTGGCTCGAATATGTCGACTGGGCCGACGCAGTGCTTTCAACGCGGCTGATCATCAAGGACGGCTTTGCCCTGCCGAACGAGGAGCCCGGCAACGGGATCGCGTGGGACGAGGCTGCGGTGAAGAAGTATCTGGTCGAATAGACCGCGTGTCGTCGCGACGTATCGAAGTGCGAACGTCGAAGCTGACGATCAGCGAACGGCATGCCTTCCTACGACTGAACAGCGGCAATCATACTCAGCTCGACCGGTGCACCCCGCGGCAACTCGGCGACGCCGACAGATGTACGCGTGTGACGACCGCGATCGCCTAGGCGCTCGATCAACCGGTCGGAAGCGCCGTTCATGACTTGCGATTGCTGAGTGAATCCAGGGGCCGAGGCGATGTATCCAACGAGCTGCAAGACCTGGACGATCTTGTCCTCTCCACCTGTTGCGTGATTGATGGCCGAAATGCAGAGATCTGCGCAGAGGGCCGCCGCCCCCTGTGCGGCGGCGACATCGACACCTGCGCCGACTTTACCGGAGCACAGCAGGGCTTCGCCGCGACGCGGCAGCTGACCACTGACATACGCAATTCCACCATGGATGATCACCGGCAAGTAGTTGCCACCTGGTTTGTTCACGCTGCTCATATCGATAACCTGCCTTCATTTCTCGCTGGCGTGGTGGGCGGACAATGGCAGGCGGGGAGTCGCGGATCAAGCTGCGCATTGCACCGAGGTGGTGCACGATAACGATCCCCCATGACCACATGGCGCCTTCATTCGCACATCGCGTCGTCGCGATCGGCGGCGAGATCGAGTTCGGCGAGAGCTGGCAGGCCGCGCTGGTGCGTAAGTTCCACGAGGAGCTCGGTATCGGAATCTCCATCGTGAAGGCGATGAGCTGAACACGTTGCTGCTTCCACATCGTCATTGCGAGCGCGGCCAAGCAATCCAGAACCCCTCCGCGGAAACAGTCTGGATTGCTTCGTTGCGCTCGCGATGACGGAGTGTGAGACAGCAGCGCTGCATGACCAGCTACGCTACCAAACCTCCGCGCCGGGAATCTTCCTGCGCACCGCGATGCGCTGGATCCAGATGCAGCGGCGGATGGATCTGTTGGAGCGGCCGACGGCCGAGATGCCCTCGCCGGCCTGAAGCAGCGGCGCCACGCTTTCGCGCAATGCGCGGCAGCGCTGCAGTTCGGCCTGCCAGTCGATGACCGCAGCAGCGGCGCGCGACGACATCAGCGCCAGCACCATCAGGGCAACATAGCTCGCCCGCATCACCCGCATTCCCTTCATTTTGATCCGCGCTCGTCGCGCCAGTAGCGGAAATCGCAATGGGACGCGCCTTGCATGATGGTTTGCGTGCGCGTGAGCCTGACGTCGGCGCCAAATCCATCAGCGGTCGCGAAGTCGGCGGTGCAGACCAGCAGGAAACCGAGCTCCGGCTCGCCCAGCGCCTTGTAGAACTCGGCATAGGCGCATCGCGTCACGTCGAACGCAAAGGCGTCCTGGGTCTGCTCGATGATGTCATAGGCGAGCGCGTCGTCTCGGGCATAGGTCTTGAACGCCGACGCGACGGCCTTGCCGAGATCGGCTTCGTTGTTCGTGCTGTTCTTTGCCTTCCAGAATTCCTCGCCGAAGCCGCGATAGAGGTCGCCAAGCGCCTTGCGCACCAATGCATTGGCGCGCGCCTCGCCGAGTTCGGCCTGCAACGCCTTAACCAGGGGCACCAGCACCTGCGCCTGGATCTTTGCCTGCTCGATGACGGACACGCTCATGGGCAACCTTCATCCGGGTTACTTCACACCACAAGACGATAACTCAACTCGCTGCTCGCGGCGAGGGTTTGCTTGCCTGGTCCCGTGGCATCCGGAAGCCTACGTTTCCGTGATGTCGGGGTCATCGCCGATCGTGCAATCCTGAAAACATCGACCTGGCCACAATGGTATGACGCTCACCATTCAAATTCCGCCGGCAAATGACCAGAGGTGACCATGATCCGACCTAAAATGCCTTCAGGCAATTTCACGCCACGAGTGTTTTCACGGCGCCCTCAAGTTGCGGCGTTTGCCGCAGCGCTGTTTCTCGCCGCAACGTTCTGGCCGGCCGGAGGCGCGCAGGCTGCCGCAAATGATGCCGAAGCACGAACCATCTTCGAGAAATTCATCGCGGCGCAGAATGCGCATGATGCGGACGCCATGAAGGCCATGCTCCTGAATTCAGCCGGAACGCTGTTGTTTGCCAGAAACATCGAGACGCGCGGTCGCGATGAGGTCGCCGCGCGGTTCAAGACCTATTACGAGGGCACCTGGCACCTCGAACCCGACATGTCGAAATTCCGCGTCGCCGTGATCTCGAACGAGATCATGCAGATCCTCGTGCCGATCGTCTTTACGCGCGGCCTTCCGGGCAAGCCGCCACAACAAAATACGTTTCTGATCAGCCAGACCTACGTTCAGGATGCGGACGGCTGGCACGTCGCCTCCATCCTTCCGGTCGCAAACACGGAACTGAAATAGGGGATTTAGCGGCGGTGTGTCGGCGAAGGAGGCTGCCGCTCCAGTCCGTCTACGCTCTTCGAGCTACACCGGACACGCTTCGCCGAAATGAGATTGGTGGCTTGCCGAGCCGAACCTCGCGGCGGCAGCCCGCCTGCGCCCGTTGGGCTTCGGCGTGGCATCCTTCACTCGGCTATCGCGAGCGAAGGATGGTGGGCGCGACAGGGATCGAACCTGTGACCCCTACCATGTCAAGGTAGTGCTCTCCCGCTGAGCTACGCGCCCTAGATGTCTCTAGATCGGGTCGGGTCCCTATAACGGCTCACGGGAGCCGGTGCAAGGACGGAAGGGGGCCGATTTAGGCCGCCAGCATCTTGTTCACTTCGCTGACCAATTCGCGCAAATGCACGGGCTTGGACAGCACCTTGGCGTTCTTGGGGGCATCCGAATCGGAGTTCAGGGCGACCGCGGCGAAGCCCGTGATGAACATGATCTTGATGTCGGGGTCGAGTTCCGAGGCCCGGCGGGCGAGCTCGATGCCGTCCATCTCCGGCATCACGATGTCGGTGAGCAGCATCTCGAACGGCTCTTCCCGTAGCCGCTGATAGGCGGCCATGCCGTTATCGTGGGACGAGACCTGAAAACCGGCGTTTTCCAGCGCCTTGACCAGGAAACGGCGCATGTCGTTGTCGTCTTCGGCGAGCAGGATCTTTGGCATGGCGGAAATGTCGAATCCCCAGAGGATATCAGCGGAGGTCACTAAGCCCGACGGAGGGTAAATTTGGGGTGAAAATCTTTACCCTCCGCAGCTCGCGCTGCCGGACTCTTGTGAACCGGAATACGGCACGAAGCAATCGAGCCGTACCTGCCGGTCCCCACCTCGCTGCCCGCAGGGTTAAGACATGTTCCAGCGCAGATCTCATCTTTTCGCTTGGCAGGATGGTTGCGATTCCGGACAATGACGACACATAAGAGCCGCCCGATCGGCCGAATCAATGCGCCAAGGGCGAAGCCTGATACCGAGAGGCGGAGCCTGATTGCCAAGGGCGAAGCCTGACACCAAGGGACGAAGCCTGAGAAGATGACCCGGTTTGACGGCGACAAGTCGCCAGCCTTCGAGATCGTTGAGCCCGCGCAATGGCGCGCGCCGGTTATCTTCAACTCGCCCCATTCCGGCTCGACCTATCCGGACGAATTCCTCAGCGCCTCCAGGATCGACCTGCCGACGCTGCGGCGTTCCGAAGATTCCTTCATGGACGAGCTGATCGGCCATCTCAGCGAGCGCGGCTTTCCGACCGTGCGGGTCAACTTTCCGCGCTCCTATGTCGACGTCAACCGCGAGCCCTATGAGCTCGATCCCCGGATGTTCACCGGGCGCCTGCCGAGCTTTGCCAACACCCGCTCGATGCGGGTTGCCGGCGGACTTGGCACCATTCCGCGCGTGGTCGGCGACGGCCAGGAGATCTATCGCGAGCGCATCCTGGTCGACGACGCGCTGGGGCGGATCGAGACGCTGTACAAGCCGTATCATCGCGCGCTGCGCCGGCTGATCAACAAGGTGCACCAGATGTTCGGCACCGTCGTGCTGGTCGACTGCCATTCGATGCCCTCGGTCGGCGTCTCCCGCGACGAGCCGCGCCGGCCCGACATCGTCATCGGCGACCGCTACGGCACGAGCTGCACGCCGCTATTGCCCGACCGGGTCGAGGAGACCATGGCCGGCCTCGGCTATTCGATCGGCCGCAACAAGCCCTACGCCGGCGGCTTCATCACCGAGCATTACGGTAACCCGGCCAGTGGCCTGCATGCCGTGCAGCTCGAGCTCAACCGCGCAATCTACATGGACGAGCGGCGGCGCGAGCGCAGTCCGCGCTTTGCACAAGTGGCGTCGGACTTCGGCGTGCTCGCAGACGTGCTGGCGACCACGGTCCCGTTCGGCGATCTCGGCCCGTTCCAGGCCGCGGCTGAATAGGCGCGACGTTTTCTTCGAACAATTGTGTTGGGTGCGATCAGCGCGAATGCGTTTCGCGGCGAGCATCGAAATGAAAGCCGATGCCGAGAGAAAGCAGAGGCTGAAAGAAAAAAGGGCCGCTTCTAATGAAGAAGCGGCCCAAGTCTAGGGAGGAAACGCCCAAGGAGGGCAGCAGTAACGCGAGAAGCGCTACCGCACCGCAACAATATGCGGCCGCGACGCACAAAGTGCAAGGGCTTTCGACCGGTTTCCCATGCAATGAGGACATAGCTCGGTTGCTTCTAGAGAAACCCAGATTCAGTTCCTTTGATAAGGAAATTCAATGGGTTGATAGTCATTTGCATACGAACGAGGCAGATCCGGAACTAAGGTTTCAACTCAATGATCGATTTTTGGCCAGCCAAGTTCTTTGAAGGAGGGACGCATCCGGCATCCAAAATACCAGGGTGCAAAAGCAAGACAGCGCTGCACGATTCTTCCGATTTGAGCTAGGCAGGAGTGAGCTTCACCCGACTTTCGCTTTTTTGAGGATACGCCGTGACGGTGATCGATTTCTCCGCCTTCATCGGACGGCTCGCCACCGCCTCCGGCGAAACCATCCTACCGTTCTTCCGCACCTCGCTGTCGATCGAGGACAAGAGCAAGACCAAGGATTTCGACCCCGTGACCGAGGCCGATCGCGCCGCGGAGGCGGTGATGCGGCGTCTGATCAAGGCCAACTTTCCCCAGCACGGCATCGTCGGCGAGGAATTCGGCAACGAGCGCGAGGATTCGGATTATGTCTGGGTGCTCGACCCCATCGACGGCACCAAATCCTTCATCGGCGGCTTTCCGATCTGGGGCACGCTGATCGCGCTCCTGCACAAGGGCACGCCGGTCTACGGCATGATGCACCAGCCCTTCATCGGCGAACGCTTTTCCGGCGACAGCGGCTCGGCTCATTATAAAGGCCCGTCCGGCGAGCGCCGGCTCCAGGTCCGGCGCTGCGCCTTGCTGTCGGAGGCGACGACCTACACCACCAGCCCGCTGCTGATGAGCGAGCGCGACCGCGCCATCTTCGGCCGCATCGAAACGGGCGCGCGGCTGTCGCGCTATGGCGGCGACTGCTACTCCTATTGCATGCTGGCGGCAGGTCACGTCGATCTCGTGGTCGAGACCGAGCTGAAGCCTTACGACATCGCAGCCCTGATCCCGATCGTGACCGGTGCCGGCGGCGTCGTCACCACCTGGGAAGGCAAGCCGGCCCAGGGCGGCGGCCGCATCGTCGCGGCCGGCGACGCCAGGGTTCACGAAGAAGCACTGAAACTGCTCAACGGCTAGGCGATCTAGGAGCCTGCATGACCAACCGGCGTACGCTCCTTCTCGCGGCCTTGCTTCTTTTTCCGACGCTCGCCTCCGCCCAGAATTTCCCGGCCAAGCCGATCAAGCTGATCGTGCCGTTTCCGGCCGGCGGCCCCAACGATATCATCGCGCGGGTGATCGGCCAGCGCATGTCGGAACTGTCAGGGCAGCCGGTGCTGATCGACAATCGCGGCGGCCAGGGTGGCGTGCTCGGCACCGATGCCGTCTCCAAGGCTGCACCTGACGGCTACACCATCGCGATCTCCAGCGCCGGCGCGCTGGCGATCAGCCCGAGCATGGAAAGGGTCGCCTACGATACGCTCAACGACCTCACGCCCGTGACGTTGGTCGCAACCGTGCCGGAAATGTTGGTGGTCGCCACCAACGTCCCCGCAAAGGACATCGCGGAATTGATCGCGCTCGCCAAGGCGCAGCCGGGAAAACTCAACTTCGCCTCCTCCGGACCCGGCAGCCTGCCGCATCTCGCCGGTGAATTGTTCAAGCTGACGGCCAAGATCGACATCGTGCACGTGCCCTATCGCGGCGCGGCGCCCGCCGTGAACGATCTGCTGGGCCAGCAGGTGCAGATGACGTTCCTGGACCTCCCCGTGCTGCTGCCGCAGGTCAAGGCGGGCGCCCTGCGACCGATCGCGGTCGGCTCCGCCGAGCGTTCGCCGACGGCGCCTGACGTGCCGACCACCGCGGAAGCGGGCTTTGCGGATCTGCGCATCGAGAACTGGTACGGCATGGTCGCGCCGAAGGGCACGCCGAAGGAGATCGTCACCGCGCTACATGATCTGGCCACGAAGGCGATGGCGGATCCGGCGGTGAAGGAAAAGCTCGCTGCCCAGGGCGCGACGCTGGTCGGCGATGAGCCGGAGCATTTTCGCACATTCATCGCGGACGAGACGAAGAAATGGGCGAAGGTGATCAAGGACGCTGGCGTGGAGACGGCGAAGTAGCTGCGTCTTAACCTCTTCTAAAGGGAGGGGAAATCCCAGAACTCACACCGCCGCAGACCGCAAATGCTCCACCAGCATCTTCGCCGGGCGCGGTAGTGTCTTGAAGCTTCGCGCGCAGATCACGAGTTTGCGGTTGGCCCAGCTATCGAGCAGGCGGACCATGGCGAGCGGCATCAGTTTTGCGCAGCGGCGGGCCGCGGCTTCGGGCACCAGCGCGACGCCGACATCGGCGGCGACCATCTGGCAGATCGCATCGAAGTCGCGCAAGCGTGCGCGGTAATGCGGCCGCATGCCGAGCCGGGCGGCGTGCTTCGAAATATGCACCTGAAGCGCGGTGGCGCTGGTCAGCCCGACGAAGTCGCAAGCGCCCGCCTCCTGGAAATCGATCGCGCGGCGGCCGGCGAACGGGCCGCGCCTAGACGTCACCAGCGTCAGGCGATCCTCGCTGAAGGCGAATCGCTCGATATGATCGGGCAGCGCGTGCTCGGCGGCGAAGCCGAGATCGGCCGCGCCCGCAGTGATCGCGGCCGCGATGTCGGTGCTCTCGCGCTCCTCGATGTCGATGGCAACGTCGCGATGCTCGCGCAGGAAGCCGGCGAGCGCCTTCGGCAGATGCTCCGAAAGCCCCGAGGTATTGGCGAGGAAGTGCACGCTGGCGCGCACGCCGCTGGCAAAGCCGGCGAGATCGCCGCGCATGGCGTCGATCTGGTGAATGACGAGACGGGCGTGATCGAGCAGGCTCTCGCCGGCCGAGGTCAACTCAACGCCGCGGCGCCCGCGCTTGAGCAGCGCGACGCCGAGCGCATCCTCCAGCCCCTTGATGCGCGCGCTGGCTGAGGCCAGCGCCAGATGCGACCGCTCCGCGCCGCGGGTGATGCTGCGCTGGTCGGCGACCGCGATGAACAGCTGGAGGTCGACGAGGTCGAAGCGCATCGGGGGTCCCTTCAGCCTTCGTTCCAAACGAAGGCTTTCTCCGTAAGCTACAGATTGTGCCGGCGCGCTGCATCGGTCAATGTGCAGATATGATCGACCCGCTCCTCATTCTCATCGCCGCCGTTTTCCTGATCGCCGGATTCGTCAAGGGCGTGGTCGGGCTCGGCCTGCCGACTGTCTCCATGGGCCTGCTCGCGGTGAGCATGGCGCCGAGCCGCGCGATCGCCATCGTGATCGTCCCCGCCATCGTCACCAACATCTGGCAGACCTTCGTCGGCCCCCATTTGCGCGATATCCTGAGGCGGCTGTGGCCGCTGATGATCGGCACCGTGATCGGGTGCTGGCTCAATGCCGGCGCGCTCACCGGCCCGCATGCGCGCTACGGCACGATCGTGCTCGGCGTGCTCCTGGTCATCTACGCGATCATCGGGCTGAACAAATTCCAGTTTCATGTTGCGCCAAAGAACGAGAAATGGGTCGGCGGCGTGGTCGGCGTGGTCACCGGCGTGATCTCGGCCTCGACCGGCGTGCAGGTGATCCCCTCGATGCCGTTCATGCAGGCGATCGGCATGGAGAAGGACGAGCTGGTGCAGGCGCTCGGCGTGTTTTTCACGACAGCGACACTGGCGCTCGCCTTCAATCTCACCGCGGGGGGATTGCTGACGCCGGCCAACGCGGTGCCGGGCGCCGTGGGCATGGCCTGCGCGTTTGCCGGCATGTATATCGGCCAAACGGTGCGGGCGCGGATGCCGGCGGAAGCGTTTCGCCGCTGGTTCCTGATCGCGATGATCCTGCTCGGCCTCTATCTCGCCGGCAGCGCGCTGCTGAAGGAATTCGCGTAAAGGACGTTACCGCGTCTCCAGCATGGCGACGCGGATGCCGAGATAGATGAAGAGGCCGCCGAGGGTACGGTTGACCCAGGCGACCGCGCCTTCGGAGCTCCGCAAGCGGTGGGCGGCCCTTGCCGCGAACGCCGCCAGCACCAGGCACCACAGCGTTCCCGTGCAGATGAAGATCAGGCCCAGCATCAGGAAGGCGAGCGGCTTGTGCGCCGAGTCCGCTGCGACGAATTGCGGCAGGAAGGCAAGGAAGAACAGCGCGACCTTGGGATTGAGCGCGTTGGTGAAGACGCCCTGGAGGAAAACCCGCCGCAGCGAGCTCTGCACAGGCTCGTCGATGGCCGAGGCCAGCACCGGGCGCGACCACAGCATCTGAAGCCCGGTCACGACGAGATAGGCCGCTCCGACCAGCTTCAGGATCGAGAACGCGGTCGATGAGGCCATCAGCAGGGCCGAAAGGCCGATTGCCGCGCCCGCGACATGGAAAAAGCAGCCGCAACTGATGCCCAGCGCGGCCGCGGCGCCACCTCGCCAGCCCAGCTGCATGCTGCGGCCGATCACATAGACCGTATCAGGCCCCGGCGTGATGTTGAGCAGCACGCCCGACAGGACGAAGAGCCAGATTTCGTGAATGCCCAGCATGTGTGACGTGCCTCCGCCGCCCAACCGTAGCCCAAGAGGTCGGCTTAGTGCGTTCGCTCGTCCCCGTCCACTGCCGGATTGCCGAGGATTTACCTCGAATTTGCAATGCGGATCATACTTTCGCTCGGCCTCATCTGCTCTATAAGGAACGGGTTCTTTGAATGCGGGATTCGAGGCGACTGCCACGCCGTGGCCGGTCCTCGATCTCTTCCAAGTCTCTTGCAAGTCTCTTGGAGCTCCGGAATATGGAAAGACGTCTGGCTGCCATTGTCTGCGCCGATGTCGCCGGCTATTCGCGCATGATGGGCACCGATGAGGCCGGCACCCATGCCGCCTTCAAGGCCCATCGCAGCGCGATCCATCCCATCATCCTCAATCACGGCGGCCGCGTCGTCAAAACCACCGGCGACGGCTTCCTGCTGGAATTCCCCTCGATCGTCGGCGCCACCGAGGCCGCGATCGCGATGCAGACCCTGATGGCGGAGCGCAATCACCATCTGCCCGCCGATCGCGCCATGCAGTTCCGCCTCGGGATCCATATGGGTGACGTCATCGCCGACGAGGACGAGGTCTTCGGTGACGATGTCAACATTGCCGTCCGCCTCGAAGCCGTGGCGAGCCCCGGCGGCTTCGCCATCTCGGCCAAGGCCTACAAGGAGGCCAGCAAGCATCTCACCGTGCCGCTGGTCGATGCCGGCAACCACCGCTTCAAGAACATCAAGGATCCGATCGGGGTCTGGACCTGGACGCCTGAAGGTGCACCGGCGCTTGCGCCCGCGCTGAGGGAGGCATCCGCCCTCTCGCAGCAGTATCGCACCGCGATCGTCGGCGTGCTCCCTTTCGCCAATCTCAGCGACGCACAGGACGAGTATTTCTCCGACGGCCTGACCGAGGATCTGATCCACGCGCTGTCGCTGCAATCCTTCTATCGCGTGCTGAGCCGCAACTCGACGTTCGTGTTCAAGGGCAACAACGCCAGCACCCGCCTGATCGCGCGGGAGATCGACGCCACCTATCTGATCCAGGGTTCGGTGCGGCGTGCCGGAGCCAAGATCCGCGTGACCGCAGAGCTGATCGCGCCGGAGACCGGCGAGCAGCTCTGGACTGGCCGCTACGACCGCGACATCGGCGATCTCTTCGCGATGCAGGACGAGATCACCACCAACCTGTCCGCCGCCATCGCCACCGAGATCGTCCGGGCCGAAGCCTCGGCGCCGGCGCGGCTCTCGACCGACGTCACCGCCTGGGACCGCTTCCTCAAAGGACTGTCGCACTATTATCGGCAAACCAAGGAAGACCTGGCCATCGCCGTCGACCTGTTCCGGGAGGCCATCAGGCTCGAGCCCAAGCTGTCGATTGCGCACGCCTATCTCGCCACGATTCAGATCCAGAGCATCCAGTTCGGCTGGGTCAAGGGCACGCGCGAGATGTGGGCCGAGGCGATGAAGCTTGCCGAAACCAGCGTTCGGCTCGATCCGCGCTCGTCATTTGCGTTCTCGATCCTGTCCTGGACCCACGCGCTGGAGGGGCATTACGAGGCCGCGATGGACGCCGCCAAGCGCGCCGTCGCGCTCAACCCCTACGACAACGGCGCGCGCGGCGTGCTCGGCATCTGCCATTTCGTCATCGGCGAGCACCGCGAGGCGATCGAGCTGTTCTCGATGGCCGCACAGCGCGACAACAGCGATCCGCGCTACCAATGGGCCGCACTGAACGCCTTCAGCCATTATCTGCTGGGCCAATATGACGCGACTCTGTCATGGGCTCGAGAACAGCTCTACATCAACCCGAACCATTTGCAGGCGCTGGCAATCCGCGCCGCGGCGCTGGCGCAATTGGGACGCGGCGACGAGGCGGTCGAGGCGACCCGCGTGCTCATGGCTAACTACCCGACTCTCAATGTCGACCGCCATTTGCGCAATTTCCACTGGAAGCGGCCCGAGGACCTCGCCCATTACCGCGCCGGACTCTTGAATGCGGGCGTGCCGCTCGGCAAACTGACCCTGGTTTCGAGCGACGTCAAACGCGTCGCCGAATCCTGAGAGCCAGCCGCGGCCACGCGGCAATGTCCCCTCCGCCTTTATTGACACGACAGTGAATTCAGCCACACTCGGCTACACGCTGAAGTAGTATAACGTGTTGTCGGTTTGTCAGGACTTTCCGCGCTCTATCGCCGCGTCTGTATTTCACGATTCGCCGTTTTCAGGATTTGGGCCATGCATGACTCCGCTCCGAAGCCCTCCTTAGACCCTTCGATCCAGGTCTCCCCGAACAATCCCTGTCCATTCCTCCGCGGCCTCGTCGGCGAGGGGTTTGTTGACGGCAGAACCGTTCCGCTCGGCACGCTGTCGCAAACGATCGCGAATGCGAGCGGCGAGACCGGGCTGAAGAAGGTCTCGGCCCGCATCCAGGTCCGCGGCGTTGCGCTTATCGCCAACGGGCTCGGTCACATCCTGAAGAGCATATTTTCGGGCGCACAGCTCGACGCGTTGCGTGGCGGCCCTCTCGACAAGCGCGGTGCCGGCTCGCGCGTCCTCGGCGTCGACGGCAAGGTCGATGAGGACGAGCTTGCGCGGTTTGCGAGCTTCGGCCGGGACTACCGGGATCCGAACGGCGGCGGCTCTGAGCCCGGTCTCAACGCCTCGGAAATCGGCGTCTTCATGCGCGACAACCTCAAGCGCGCCGGCAGCGCCGCGCGCTGGTACTACCCCCTGCTGATGAAGTTCGAGTGGCCGATCCTCCTGAAGATCATGGGCAAGGGCGCGGGTGAGGACCGCTATCTCAGCGTGGCCGACGTGCGCACTCTGTTCAACGAGCGGCAATTCCCTGCTCGCATCAACCAGCGGCTGGTATCGCAGCCGGTGCTGTCCACCTGCCAGCGTGTGGTGCGGGGCGCCCTCAAGGTTGCGGCCCTGCTGCTCGCCCTCGGTCTCGCCTTGCTCGTTGCGGTCGCCGAATTTCCCGACCAGGTGCGCGCCATGCTGCCGCAAAAGGGAATTCTCGTGAATCTCCTGCCGCCACCCTTGCCCACGGTCCCGGAGACGAAGGCGGCCTTTTGGCTCGAACAGAATTGGTCGCTGAAGGACAGGCACTGGTTTCACCATGCCAGCCAGGGCACAGCGACCTTCCCGGTGCCCTATGAATGGTTCATGGCCCTGGAGCAGCCGCGCCTGCATCTGTTCTCGGCGCCGGGCATGATGACGGACGGCACCTATCTCGAGCGCTTCGGGTTCATCCCGAGCCCGCAGTCGATCCAGACTGACGCGACGTCACTGCGCCGCTTCGGCTATGCCAATGTCTACGAGACGACACAGGTGCCGGACTGGTCGACCAGGTGGACGCCGGCGGAGAACGTCGACGGCCTGCCGGTCGGCTTCGCACGGATGACCGGTGTCGTCGATCCCGCGACCGGCCGTCGCGAAGAGGACAAGATCGGGCTGACCTGCGCGGCCTGCCATACCGGCCAGATCCACTACCAGGGCGTGGACGTGCGTTTCGACGGCGGCCCGGCCATGACCGACCTGAAGAAGCTCGAGGTCTCCACCGGCCTGTCGATCGCCTACACGCTTTACGTGCCGTTCCGCTTCCAGCGCTTCGCCGATCGCGTGCTCGGCCCCGATGCCAGCAAGGCTGACCGCGCCGCGCTCAAGCAGAAGCTCAGCGCGATCGGCAACTTCCTGATCGACTGGGCGCAAACCCAGCAAAAGACGATTGAAGGCAAGAAGACCTGGAACGGCAGGCAGCAGCAGGACACCGAGGAAGGGTTCGGTCGCCTCGACGCTCTCAATCGCATCGGCAATCAAGTTTTTTCGCAGGATCTCGCGCTGAGCGGGATCAAGGGATTCGAGAAGAACCTGCACGCCCAGGACGCGCCGGTCAGCTATCCCCCGATCTGGACCGTGCCCTGGTTCAAGTTCGCCCAGTACGACGCCTCGATCGAGCAGCCGCTGATCCGCAACGCCGGCGAAGCCCTCGGCGTGACGGCGCTGCTCAACCTGTCCGACGCCTACCCGGAGGACAGGCTGTGGCGCTCCTCGGTTCATATCAACACGCTCGGCTGGATCGAGGACATGCTCAGGGGGCCAGACCCGTTCAAGACGGCAGATCCCTCCACCGGCCCGAAGTTCGGCGGCCTGCTGGCGCCGAAATGGCCCTCGCAGATCCTTGGCGACAATTGGAGGCTCGATCAAAAGAAGGTCGACAATGGCCGCAAGATCTACGCCGAGATGTGCTCCGGATGCCATCTGCCGGCGATCGACACCCCGGCTTTCTGGTCGTCGGGACATTGGGAGCCGAGCGGCGACAGCAAGGTGCTGAACGCGGTGACGATCCCCCTCGACGAGATCAAGACGGATCCCGAACAGTCGCTCGTGCTCAGCAACAGGATCGTCGATCTGCCCGGCTTCCTGAAGGTGAATACGGCCGACCTCCAGAAATGGTGGCAATGCGACGTCTCGACCGCAAGCTCGCCGACCGAGATGGTTTATGCGCTCGGGTTGATGACGGTGGTGGATCTCGTCGCCCGCAAATGGATGGACGACGAGAAGACTCCGGACGCCGAGCGGTCGAAATTGTGGAATCTCGCGCGCAAGAACTGCCTCAATCCGGTGGGGGGAGCACGCTATCGGGCACGGCCGCTGAACGGCGTCTGGGCCACGGCACCCTATCTGCACAACGGTTCGGTGCCCTCTCTCTACTGGTTGCTGAAGCCTGCAAGCGAGCGCCCGCAAAAATTCTGCATGGGCCGCCGCGACTATGATCCCGTGACCGTCGGCTTTGCGGTCACCGCCAACGAGAAGTGCAAGACGGGTGAAACCGAGTTCTCGGCCGGGTCGGACAAGGATCCGATCCAGGGCAACAGCGTGCTCGGCCATTCCTTCGAGCGCAAGCCGGGCGAGGAAAAACGTCCCGGTGTCATCGGCCGCGTGTTCAAGGACGACAACGAGCGCTACGATCTGATCGAGTATCTGAAGACGCTGTAGTGGGTGATGCTACTTCCTCGTCATGGCCGGGCTTGTCCCGGCATGCCGGCGTGTGGTCGCAGGGCAGCATCGCCTCCCCTCACTTGAACAGCGGCGTGCCTGGCACGAAGGCGTCGAAGGCTGCCCAGAATTGGGAACGGTAGCGGTCCTGCTCCTGGAGAATCTCGTGCTTGGCACCGGCGATCACGAGATGGGAGCCTGCGCGCAAATGATAGGCGAACTCCTCGATCGCCGCGATCGAGACCACGGTGTCGCTGGAGGCCGCCAGCATCAGGATCGGCTGACGGATCTCGGACGGGTAGTTTTTGCCCTTGAAGGTGTTCATCGCGCGGAAGGCGGTATCGGCCCAGGCGACCGTCGGTGACGCGAGCCCGAGGGTCGGATCCTCCTCCAGGATTGCGGCATTGCGCGCATAGCGCACGGGGTCGCTGGTCAGCGGATTGTTGATGAAGGGATTGAGCCCGGTGATCTGGTCGCTGCCGCCGGGGACATAACGGCCGCCCATCCCCAGCACGCGCATCGTCTTCAGCAGAGCCCGCGCCGGAAACGAGGTGGCGCGGCCGGGGAGGTCGATCATCGGCGCAGACAGCACCATGCGGTCGAACCAGCGCTTGCCCGCATGCGCCACCCGCAGCATCACGGTGCCGCCCATGGAGTGGGCGAGCGCGAAGAAGGGCGGCGGGCAATCCGGCAGCACCACCTGCTGCACGAAGGTCTCGACGTCGATCTCGAAATCAGCGAAGTCGCGGACATAGCCCTTGCGCGGATCGCGCAGGCGGCGCGAGGAGTGGCCCTGCCCGCGCCAGTCGATCATCGCCACCGCAAAACCGCGGTCGCGCAGGTCGCGCACGGTCTCGAAATACTTCTCGATCTGCTCGCTGCGTCCGGTGAAGACGCAGACCGTGCCCTTGCGGTTCGCCGGCGGTGCCCAGCGCGCAAAGCGCAGCTCGACGCCATCAGGGGTCTTGATGGTGCCGCTGACGACGTCTTCGGGAACGGGATTGGACGGTATCGAGACCAGCGTCATGATGGGGAGGGCTTGGGCACGAAGAGCTGCAAATCAGGGGCGGGAGCGCCGAAAAGGCTGAGTATCCGCCCTCTTGAACGCCGTTCCCCTGAACCCATATCACCTTGGTGCAGGCCGCTACCAGTGTTTCGGAACCGGAACATCAGGCTGCACACAGACGAAAGCCCGGCCCGATTGGCGGGCGGGTTACTCAACAGTCGCTCAATGGAGGACTTGACCATGCGTACCTACGACCTGACCCCCTTCTACCGTTCCACCGTCGGCTTCGACCGTCTCTTCAACCTGCTCGACCAGGCCGGTTCGGACGGCAGCCCCGGTTATCCCCCCTACAATATCGAGCGTACCGGTGAGAACGACTACCGCATCACCGTTGCGGTTTCGGGCTTTGCCAAGGATGAGCTCTCCATCGTCGCGAAGGAAAACACGTTGACGATTAAGGGCGAGAAAGTCGCCAACGAGAACTCGAAGGCCGAAGTGCTGTACCGTGGCATCGCCGCGCGTGCCTTCGAGCGCGCCTTCCAGCTTGCCGACTTCGTGCAGGTGAAGAACGCCTCGCTCGAGAACGGGCTGCTTCACGTCGACCTCGTCCGTGAGATTCCCGAAGCGAAGAAGCCCCGCCACATCGCGATCAACACCGGTGCGCAAGGCGCACAGGTGATCGAGAACTCGGTAGCCGCGTAAATCACGTCGGCCGCTTCCAGGTTGCGAAAACGCCCCGGTGCCCCGGGGCGTTTTTTTGTTGGGCTCTCCTCGTCCCGGCGAGAGCCGGGGAATCCTGCCGCGAGATCGATCAATCGTGCACGGAAGAAATACCGAACGACGGATCTGCCATACCTTACCAGAGAGGATGGTCTCGGTCGTCGCCGGGACGTCACCGATTGCTGAACGGCCGTGCTGGACTGTTGCGCCGCATCACAGAGCGGTGAAATGGCGTAACACCGCCGCCCCGCGCATCGTCTTTTGGATATCGAACCCAAAAACAAGACGGAGAACAATCATGACTTTCTGGCGCAGCCTTTTCGTCGCCGCGAGCCTGCTGGCGGCCCCTCTCAGCCTCGCTCACGCGCAGACGCCGCAGACCGTAAAGGCCAAGAACGTTGTGCTGGTGCACGGCGCCTGGGCCGACGGCTCAAGCTGGTCGGAAGTGATCCCGATCCTCCAGGCCGCAGGGCTCAACGTAACTGCCGTGCAAAATCCGTTGTCGTCGCTTGCGGATTCCGTCGAGGCGACCAAGCGCGTGCTGGCCGAACAGGATGGTCCGACCGTGCTGGTCGCGCATTCCTGGGGCGGCACCGTGATCAGCCAGGTCGGCACCGACCCGAAGGTCACCGGCCTCGTCTATGTCGCCGCCCGTGCGCCCGATGCCAACGAGGATTTTGTCGCGCTGTCGAAGCAGTTTCCGGCGGGACCGGCACGCGCCGGCGTCGTCGAGCGCGACGGCTACACCAAGCTGTCAGAAGACGCCTTCCTGAAGTACTTCGCCAATGGCGTTAAGCCGGAGCAGGCCAAGGAGCTCTACGCCGTGCAATGGCCGACGGCCGCCTCGATCTTCGCCGGTCGCACCACGGAGGCGGCATGGCATTCCAAGCCGAGCTGGTACGCGGTGTCGAAGAACGACTACACCATCAATCCCGATCTCGAACGCTTCCTCGCCAAGCGCATGAACGCAACCACGATCGAGCTCGACGCCGGCCATCTGTCGCTGGTGTCGCATCCGAAGGAGGTGGCGAATTTGATCCTGGAAGCGGCGGGGTATGGCCGGAGCTGAGCCGCGCTCGTCATGGTTCAGAAGGCGCCTGAGTGCTGAGACGCCTTCTGTTTGCGCTAACTCTCTCCCCAACCTCGTCCTGGCGAAGGCCAGGACCCATAACCACAGGGAGGAGTTTGGCGAAGATTCGGAGTTCGGTACTCCCGCGTCACTCATATGATGCACCTCGCGGTATGGGTCCTGGCCTTCGCCAGGACGACACCGTTGGGGTGATGCGGGCCATCGCCTCAAACGCCCGCGCTTAGTCCAGCCCCTGTGCCGCCGGCATCTCCTGCGTAGGCAGGATAGTCGCGGCAGGCTTGACCTGACCTACGGTTGGCGCGGCGGCTTGCGGTGCGACCTCAGCGGGCTTGGACGGCACGGCGGCCGCGGTCTGCGTCACAGGTTGTGCCTGCGGCACCTGGGCCTGCGGCGTCGCAGGCTCGGCCGGCTTGGCGGGGACGCCCGGGGCCTCGCGCGGCGGAGCCGCCTTGGGCAGCGGCACGGAACGGCTGGCGACATGCGGGATCGGGGCCGGAGGGCGGGGCGGACCACTGCGGACCATGGTCGGCGGCGGCAGCGCGCTTTGCGGGCGGTAAGGTGCAACCGCAGGCTGCTCGTAGCCGGGTGCCATGCCGTAGGCGTCGGCAGCCGGCATGAGGCGCAAAATCCTTCCGTCGCGGGCATCGATCACGAGCCGGCCGTCCTCCCCCCGGCGGTCAATCACCGCGATGGTGTAGACGCCGCCGCGCAGGCGCGGGATGCCCAGTGGAGAGAAGCCGTTCTCGCGCAGCACCGCGTAGACCTCGGTCGATGGCAGCAGCACCGGGGCCGGCCCGCGTTCTTCGTAGCCATAGCCGTAGCGCGGCGGCGGCGCGGCCTCCGACGGCGCATAGGGGGCGTCGAAATCCGAGACCGCGATCATCGCCCCTCGCGCTGGAACCTGCGCTTGAGCCGCGGTCGCGGCCAGCGCCAGCGTGGCGGCGGCCACACATCCTGTGAAAAACTTCATGGTCGAGACGCTCCTGTCAGGCCCCCGGATGGATCGCGCTCTTTTGCTTCTTGCGGCGTGGCGGGTCTTCCAAAGGGTTGATCCGAAGCTTCATTGGGGATTCCGGCGTCGGCAGGGCCGGATCAGGGCGCGTTTGCTTCAAAACCGGGGCCGCGCAACTTTTGGAAAGCGATTGATTGACATATGGGGAATCGGGACTTGCGCGCGCTTGTGTGATAGACAAAAATTTGGCAAGGTGATGGTTAGGACAGGAAGACTGTCTCAATTTTGCTTGCGGTTCCGGCATAGGGATTGCAACGAAAGTCGGTGCTTTCGAGCGCCAAGAAGGCAACAGGCAAAGCCGTTCTCGGGGACGAAGAACGCCTTGGCCTGAATTTAAGAAAATGCGGCTCGCGAGCGGACGAGCGGTGACCCAGAAGCGGGTGCCGCGGGACGCCCAAGGTGCGCCGAAGATGGCGGTGAGGCAGCTTGCCGCATGGAGAGGACGAGAACATGAACGGGTCGCAAGTCGAGCGCGGAAACATCGTGGCAGAACAACTGTCGGCGACGGTCGCCTCGAAAACGACCGATCCGATTCAGGAACACAATTCACGGCCGCCGGCCGTAGGCCTGTACGATCCGAGCCTGGAAAAAGATTCCTGCGGCGTCGGCTTCATCGCCAACATCAAGGGCCAGAAGTCGCACGAGATCGTCGCGGACGCGCTCAGCATCCTCTGTAACCTCGAGCACCGCGGCGCCGTCGGCGCCGACCCGCGCGCCGGTGACGGCGCCGGCATTCTGGTGCAGATCCCGCATGCTTTCTTCAGCCGCAAGGCGAAGGAGCTCGGCTTCGTGCTGCCCAATCCGGGCGAATACGCCATCGGCGCGTTGTTCATGCCGCGCGACACTGCCTGGCGCAACGTCATCAAGAGCATCATCGCCGACCAGATCAAGGAAGAGGGCCTGACGCTGCTCGGCTGGCGCGACGTGCCAACCGACAATTCCTCGCTCGGCGTCACCGTAAAGCCGACCGAGCCCGCCTGCATGCAGGTGTTCATTGGCCGCAACGGCACCGCCAAGACCGAGGACGATTTCGAGCGCCGGCTTTACATCCTGCGCAAGTCGATCTCGCAAGCGATCTATCAGCGCCGCGACCGCGGCCTCGCCGGCTACTATCCGTGCTCGATGTCCTGCCGCACCGTGATCTACAAGGGCATGTTCCTCGCCGACCAGCTCGGCAAGTACTATCCCGATTTGCACGAGAAGGATTTCGAGAGCGCGCTGGCGCTCGTGCACCAGCGTTTCTCGACCAACACCTTCCCGGCGTGGTCGCTGGCGCATCCCTACCGCATGATCGCGCATAATGGCGAGATCAACACGCTGCGCGGCAACGTCAACTGGATGGCGGCGCGCCAGGCCTCGGTGAGCTCCGAGCTGTACGGCAAGGACATCAACCGGCTCTGGCCGATCTCCTACGAAGGCCAGTCGGACACCGCCTGCTTCGACAACGCACTCGAATTCCTGGTGCAGGGCGGCTACTCGCTGCCGCACGCCGTCATGATGATGATTCCGGAGGCGTGGGCCGGCAATCCCTTGATGGATGAGAAGCGCCGCGCCTTCTACGAATATCATGCAGCCCTGATGGAGCCGTGGGACGGCCCCGCCGCGATCGCCTTCACCGACGGCCGCCAGATCGGTGCCACGCTGGACCGCAACGGCCTTCGGCCGGCGCGCTATCTCGTCACCAAGGACGACCGCATCGTGATGGCGTCCGAGATGGGCGTGCTGACGATTCCCGAGGACCAGATCATCACCAAGTGGCGCTTGCAGCCCGGCAAGATGCTGCTGGTCGACCTCGAGCAGGGCCGCCTCATCCCCGACGACGAGATCAAGGCCGAGCTCGCAAGGAGCCATCCCTACACGGAGTGGCTGGAGCGGACCCAGATCGTGCTGGAAGAGCTGCCGAAGGTGCCGACCACCGGCGTGCGCTCCAACCTGTCGCTGCTCGATCGCCAGCAGGCGTTCGGCTACAGCCAGGAAGACATCACCATCCTGATGACGCCGATGGCCTCCACCGGCGAGGAAGCCGCAGGCTCGATGGGCAACGACACGCCGATCTCGGCGCTGTCGGCCAAGGCCAAGCCGCTGTTCACCTACTTCAAGCAGAACTTTGCGCAGGTCACCAATCCGCCGATCGATCCGATCCGCGAGGAGCTGGTGATGAGCCTCGTCTCCATCATCGGACCGCGGCCGAACCTGTTCGACCTGCAAGGCCTAGCCACTACCAAGCGCCTCGAAGCGCGCCAGCCGATCCTGACCGACGCGGACCTCGAAAAGATCCGCTCAATCTCCGAGGTCGCCGAGTCGCACTTCAAGTCGCGCACGCTGGACACCACCTTCCACGCCGGCCTCGGCGCGGCCGGCATGGACCAGGTGCTGGACGAGCTCTGCGCGCGCGCCGAGAGCGCGGTGCGCGAGGGCGTCAACATCATCATCCTGTCCGACCGCATGGTCGGCACCGACCGGGTTCCGATCCCGTCGCTGCTGGCCTGCGCCGCCGTGCATCATCATCTGATCCGCACCGGATTGCGCACTTCGGTCGGCCTCGTCGTCGAATCCGGCGAGCCGCGCGAAGTGCATCACTTCGCCTGTCTCGCCGGCTACGGCGCGGAAGCGATCAATCCGTATCTGGCGTTCGAGACCATCATCGCGATGAAGGACCGCCTGCCCGGCTCGCTCGACGACTACGAGATCGTCAAGCGCTACATCAAGTCGATCGGCAAGGGCCTGCTCAAGGTGATGTCCAAGATGGGCATCTCGACCTACCAGTCCTATTGCGGCGCGCAGATCTTTGACGCCATTGGCCTGAAGGCGGAATTCGTCGGAAAATTCTTCGCGGGCACGCACACCCGCGTCGAGGGCGTCGGTCTTGGCGAGATCGCCGAAGAGGCGGTGCGCCGTCATGCCGACGCGTTCGGCGACGCGCTCGTGTACAAGACCTCGCTCGATGTCGGCGGCGAATATGCCTATCGCAGCCGCGGCGAGGACCATGCATGGACCGCCGAGTCGGTGGGGCTGCTCCAGCACGCCGCGCGCGGCAATTCGCTGGAACGCTACCGCGCCTTCGCGAAGATCCTCAACGAGCAGTCGGAGCGTCTCCTGACGCTGCGCGGCCTGTTCCGGATCAAGAATGCGGACGAAGAGAAGCGCAAGCCGGTACCGCTCGACCAGGTCGAGCCGGCCAAGGACATCGTCAAGCGTTTCGCCACCGGCGCGATGAGCTTCGGCTCGATCTCGCGCGAGGCGCACACCACGCTCGCGATCGCCATGAACCGGATCGGCGGCAAGTCGAACACCGGCGAAGGCGGCGAGGAAGCCGACCGCTTCAAGCCGATGCCGAACGGTGACAGCATGCGCTCGGCAATCAAGCAGGTCGCCTCGGGCCGCTTCGGCGTCACCACGGAGTATCTCGTCAACTCCGACATGATGCAGATCAAGATGGCGCAGGGTGCAAAACCCGGCGAAGGCGGCCAGTTGCCCGGCCACAAGGTCGATGCCACCATCGCAAAGGTCCGGCATTCGACGCCGGGCGTCGGCCTGATCTCGCCGCCACCGCACCACGACATCTACTCGATCGAGGATCTGGCGCAGCTCATCTACGACCTCAAGAACGTCAACCCGGACGGCGCGGTCTCGGTCAAGCTCGTCTCGGAGATCGGCGTCGGAACCGTAGCCGCGGGCGTCGCCAAGGCGCGCGCCGACCATGTCACCATCGCGGGCTTCGAGGGCGGCACCGGCGCTTCGCCGCTGACCTCGATCAAGCACGCCGGCTCGCCGTGGGAGATCGGCCTCGCCGAAACCCACCAGACGCTGGTGCGCGAGCGGCTGCGCAGCCGCATCGTGGTCCAGGTCGACGGCGGTTTCCGCACCGGCCGCGACGTCGTGATCGGCGCGCTGCTCGGCGCCGACGAGTTCGGCTTCGCCACCGCGCCCCTGATCGCGGCCGGCTGCATCATGATGCGCAAGTGCCATCTCAACACCTGCCCGGTCGGCGTCGCGACCCAGGACCCCGTCCTGCGCAAGCGCTTCACCGGCCAGCCCGAGCATGTGATCAACTACTTCTTCTTCGTCGCCGAGGAGGTCCGCGAGATCATGGCCTCGCTCGGCTTCCGCAGCTTCAACGAGATGATCGGCCAGGTGCAGCTGCTCGACCAGACCAAGCTGGTCGCGCACTGGAAGGCCAAGGGGCTCGATTTCTCCAAGCTCTTCGTCAAGCAGAAGGAAGAGAAGGGCCAGAAGATCTATCACTCCGAGCGCCAGAACCATCATCTGGAAGCGGTGCTCGACCGCACGCTGATCGAGCAGGCGACGCCTGCGCTCGACCGCGGTGCGCCGGTGAAGATCGAGGCCAAGATCAACAGCACCAACCGCTCCGCGGGCGCGATGCTGTCGGGTGCGGTCGCCAAGATCTACGGCCATGCCGGCCTGCCGCATGAGACCATCCATGTCAGCCTCAAGGGCACCGCCGGCCAGGCCTTCGGCGCCTGGCTGGCGCAAGGCGTCACCTTCGAGCTCGAAGGCGAAGCCAACGACTATGTCGGCAAGGGCCTCTCGGGCGGCAAGATCATCGTCAAGCCGCCGGCCAACAGCGGCATCGTGCCGGAAGAGAGCATCATCGTCGGCAACACCGTGATGTACGGCGCCATTCAAGGCGAGTGCTACTTCCGAGGCATCGCCGGCGAGCGTTTTGCCGTGCGCAATTCCGGCGCCGTGGCGGTGGTCGAGGGCGCCGGCGACCATTGCTGCGAATACATGACCGGCGGCATCGTGGTCGTGCTCGGCAAGACCGGACGCAACTTCGCGGCCGGCATGTCCGGCGGCATCGCCTATGTGCTGGACGAGACCGGCGACTTCGACAGGCTGTGCAACATGGCGATGGTCGAGCTCGAGCCGGTGCTGTCGGAAGAGCTGATCAACGCCGGCACCTATCACCACTCCGGTGACCTCGAAGCGCACGGCCGGGTCGACGTGTTCAAGGACCTGCTCGCCTCCGACGTCGAGCGGCTGCACGTCCTGATCACGCGCCATGCGAAGGCGACAGGCTCCAGGCGCGCCGCCGACATCCTGGCCAACTGGAAGGACTGGCTGCCAAAATTCCGCAAGGTGATGCCGGTCGAATACCGGCGCGCGCTGCGCGAGATGGCCGCCAACGCGGACGCCGAGCCGAAAATCGCGATCGGGGCGTAAGAAATATCAGCGCCCGTCATTGCGAGCGTAGCGAAGCAATCCAGACTTTCTCCTCGGATGCAGACTGGATTGCTTCGAAGCTCACGCTCCTCGCAATGACGACGAGAGAGAAACACAACGAATTTAAGCGGCAGGGACTTCGGGTTTAATGGGCAAGATCACGGGTTTTCTCGAAATCGAACGGCATGACCGCAAGTACACCCCGGTCGCCGAGCGCGTGAAGCATTTCCACGAGTTCGTCGTTCCCCTCTCCGAGAAGGAAACGCGCGACCAGGCCGCGCGCTGCATGAATTGCGGCATTCCCTATTGCCACGGCACCGGCTCGGTCTCGCCCGGCACGCCCGGCTGCCCGGTCAACAACCAGATCCCGGACTGGAACGACCTCGTCTATCAGGGCAACTGGGAAGAAGCCTCGCGCAATCTGCACTCGACCAACAATTTCCCGGAGTTCACGGGGCGCATCTGCCCGGCGCCGTGTGAGGCGTCCTGCACGCTCAACATCGACGACAACCCCGTCACCATCAAGACCATCGAATGCGCGATCGTCGATCGCGCCTGGGACAATGGCTGGCTGAAGCCCGAAATCGCCGCCCATAAGACCGGCAAGAAGGTCGCGGTGATCGGCTCCGGTCCGGCCGGCATGGCCTGCGCGCAGCAGCTCGCGCGCGCCGGCCACGACGTGCATCTGTTCGAGAAGTTCGCCAAGGCCGGCGGCCTGCTGCGCTACGGCATCCCCGACTTCAAGATGGAGAAGGGCATCATCGACCGCCGCGTCGCGCAGATGGAAGGCGAAGGCGTCACCTTCCATTACAACAGCCATGTCGGCGCCGACGGCAATGTCGACCCACGCGAGATGCTCAACGAGTACGATGCCGTGGCGCTGACCGGCGGCGCCGAAGCCCCGCGCGACCTCCCGATTCCCGGCCGCGACCTTGCCGGCATCCACTATGCCATGGACTTTCTGCCGCAACAGAACCGCCGCGTGTCGGAGGAACCGTTGAACGGCGTCCAGGAGATTTTGGCCGGTGGCAAGCATGTCGTCGTCATCGGCGGCGGCGACACCGGATCCGATTGCATCGGCACCTCGCTGCGCCAGGGCGCGCTCTCCGTGACCCAGCTCGAGATCATGCCCGCCCCGCCGGAGCACGAGAACAAGGGCCTCACCTGGCCGAACTGGCCGCTGAAGATGCGGACGTCCTCCAGCCAGGCCGAAGGCGCGATCCGCGAATTCGCCGTGCTGACGCAGAAGTTCACCGGCGAGAACGGCAAGGTCAAGAAGCTGCACTGCGTGCGCGTCGACGACAAGTTCAAGCCGATCGCCGGCACCGAGTTCGAACTCGACGCCGACCTCGTCCTGCTCGCGATGGGCTTCGTCCATCCCGTGCACGAGGGCCTGCTCAAGATGCTCTCGGTCGAGCTCGACCCCCGCGGCAACGTCAAGGCCAACACGCTGGACTATCAGACCTCACGCCCCAACGTGTTCACCGCCGGCGACATGCGCCGCGGCCAGTCGCTGGTGGTCTGGGCCATCCGCGAGGGCCGGCTGTGTGCCCGGTCGATCGATACGTTCCTGATGGGGAAGACGGATCTGCCGCGGTAGTTGCTTGGCTCGCTGTCAGATTTACAAACGGTGTCATCGCCCGCGAAAGCGGGCGATCCAGTATTCCGAAACAGTTGTGATTTACCGAGAAGCCGCGGCGTACTGGATGCCCCGCCTTCGCGGGGCATGACGGCGGAGTAGATGGCGAGAGCGACGGGGCCTTAGCCCAAGACGTGCGGAAAGTGCTGTGCGTCCCACTCGTCAAGCCGGAACAGCACCTTACCGTATTCGAGAAGCTTGTCGTTCGGCCGATAGGGACGCGCCGAAACTTCGACGTCCGAGGCTACTTCACTGGGCATCAGGTGAAAGTGGTCGTTGGTCTCGCTCAGGGCGAGCAGTTCCTTGACGAGAAGGTCTCGGCCTTCGGGATTGAGCCATAGCTCGAATACTCCAGCCGAGTTGATGTCCAAAGTAATCCGAGCCGCCACGGGGCCTCCCCTCTAATTCTGCAACCTCACCCCGACCATCACCACCGTCGCCTGCGAGCTTGACCCCGGCTGGTTCGAATCCAGGATGTCGTGGCGGAGCGTGCCCTTGATCCAGATGTTGCGGTTGAGCTTGTAGATCAGATTGCTTTCGAACGAGTAGGTCTTGTCGTTACGATTCTGGCCCTGATAGTCGTAGGTGCCGTAGGTGAATTTGCCCACTGCCGTAAGCCAGCGGCGGAAATCGTGATCGACTTCGACCCCGTAGGTGTGCACCAGCACGCCGGAGGAGCCGGGGACGGTGGTCTCGGCGATCTGGGTGTCGGTGGCGAATTTCACCGTGGTGAGGCCGCTTGCACTCCAGATCAGCGAGCCCGAGGTCAGGAAGCCCGCGAGCTGGCTCAGGCGCGGGTCGACATAGTTGCGCGCGGAATAGCCGACCGAGACCTCGCCGATGAGGATCCGCGAGAACTCGAAGGACGTGCCGACCTTGGCGTAGCCGCCGTTCGAATCGCGGAAATAGCCGTTGCGGTCGGCGGCCAGGTCATGGACGCGGGTGTCGCCCTGGATCTCGACGAATGGCTTCAGCCCCGGCTTGAGATCGTAGGAGAAGCGTCCGACGCCGCCATACTGGTTGAAGTCGCGATCGTCGTTGCTGAAGGTCGAGCCGTCGGTCAGTTTTGAGTTGGTGTAGGCGGTGCGATCGACAGTGGCGCCGGCCGCGATCTGGAAGCGGTTGAAGCTCTGGTCGAAGCCGACGGTCGTGCCATAGGCGGCATAAACAGGATATTTTTGCAGGCCGGCCTGCACGTTCGGGCTGCCGGGATTGTCGGTGGCGAGCCGCAGGCGCAGCTGCGTGGTCAGCTTGAGATCGCGATTGACGTCGAGGCGGCCGTCGACATGGCCGTTGAAGTCGGGGCGGTCGACCTCGACCGGCGAAGGCGAGGCAAAGCCGTCGATCGTCGCCGGCATGTTGTTGGTGTAGCCCGAGAACGAGCCGCGCAGATCCGCGACCAGCGCGTGGCGCTCCCAATCGGACGCCACGAGGAGATCGGGTGCAACCACATAGGCCGGCGAGCCGACCGGCTTGTTCAGACGCGCCGGATTGGTGTCGTAACCGGTGGAGAGCTCGAGCCCGCCCTTGATCAGGAAACTGCCGGCATAGTCGCCGACCGCGCCGAACGCATCGTCATCGGCCTTGAGGCGGCGGCGTAGCGGCTGGCCGGGCACGGTGCCCGCCATCGCCGCCGGCACGGGCGCCTTGTTGGCGGAGGCGGACGGGGGCGGCGCGATCTTCGGCGAACCGAGCGTGGATGGCGGCGGCGTAGTGGTCGGCGCCCGCGAGCCGGGACCAGCAGGGCGCTTCGGCTTGGGCTGACCCGGATAGAACTTCGGCTGCTGCCGCTTGCGGTTCAGCGAGTCGTAGCCGGAGCTGCTCGCACCGTTGGCGGCCGGCAGGCCATAGGTCGGGACCTGGCTGGTCGCGTTTTGGTTCGTCGGGTTCTGCCATGGGCGCGCCGGCGTCTGCTGGCGCTTGCGAAAGTCGGAGTTGGGATCGGGCAGCGCCGGCAGCGCATCCGACGGTGCCTGCGGAACGCCCGCGGTGCGGCGCGTCGGCAGCGTGTCGGGCGAAGCGAAGCCACCGCGGTTGGGACTGAACAGGTCGGGGGTGAGGCTCTGGGCGGCCACGGGGGCGCTTCCGAGGACCGTCAGCGCAAAGCACGGCAAAGCCGCGCGCAGGAAATGCGCGCGTTTGCTCCGGCTCGTGCCTGGAGACGACCCCACGATGGAAGAACTCCAACGAAATCAAACACTTTCGCGATTGTCCCCACCGATCGGCGGGAACTATCGTTAATGGAGTTAAAACAATTATGGTTAACGACCGGTTGAGGGTCGGGTCGGGCTCGTCGCCTCGAAGGCCGCGGCGTGTTAAGCAGGCGCCAACGGGCGAAGGCCCCTCCTCCTGGACCAGAACATGCCGAGTTCGAAACCGCTGATGACCCAATCATCCGGCCCCATTCCCGACAGCGTCGAATCCGCACTCCGCACGCTGGAAACGGAGAGCGGCGGTATCAACGCGCTCGCCGCCGCCCTGCGCGGCCCGCTTGGCGCGAGCTTCGCCCAGGCGGTCGATCTGATCCGCAACGCGAAGGGCCGCGTCATCGTCACCGGGCTCGGCAAGTCGGGCCATATGGGCCGCAAGATCGCGGCAACGTTGGCCTCGACCGGCACGCCCGCCTTCTTCGTGCACACCGCCGAAGCCGCCCATGGCGACCTCGGCATGATTACCACCGACGACGTCATCATGGCGCTGTCCTGGTCCGGCGAGCAGCCGGAGATGAAGACTCTCGTGAACTATTCCGCAAGATTCGCAATCCCGATGATCGCGGTGACGTCGAACGCGGCATCCTCGCTGGGACAAGCGGCCGACGTCGTGATCGAGCTGCCGAAGGCGCGCGAGGCCTGCCCGCACAATCTGGCGCCGACCACCTCGACCCTGATGCAGGCCGCGATAGGCGATGCGCTTGCGATCGCGCTGCTCGAAGGCCGCGGCTTCACCGCGCTGGAGTTCGCGCATTTCCACCCCGGCGGCAAGTTAGGGGCGATGCTGAAATTCGTCCGCGACTACATGCGCACCGGTGCGGAAATCCCGGTCAAGCCGCTCGGCACCAAGATGTCGGACGCGGTGATGGAGATGTCCGCCAAGGGTTTGGGGTGCGTCTGCATCGTCAACGAGGCGAACGAGGCTCTCGGCATCATCACCGACGGCGATCTGCGCCGCCACATGCGGCCCGACCTGCTGACGGCGTCGGTCGACGACGTCATGACCAGGCAGCCGAAAACCGTACCGCCCTCGATGCTGGCCACCGAGATGATCGAGGTGCTCAACACCCGCAAGATCACGACGCTGGTCGTGACCGAGGCGGACAAGGTGGTGGGCATCGTGCACCTGCACGATCTGCTGCGGGCAGGCGTGGCGTAGGGAGCCACTCACCGTCATTGCGAGCGCAGCGAAACATCCAGAGTGCCACCGCGGAAAGACTCTGGATTGCTTCGCTACGCTCGCAACGACGGCGGCTAGAGCGGCGCAGGAAATCTTGCCGCCGTCTCCTCCAGCGGCAACCGCAGTCCGTTCGCCAGATACGAGACCGTGCGGTAGAAGCCGCACAGCAGCATGATCTCCAGGATCTGCGCCTCGTCGTAATGCGCCGACAGCGCAGCGAACTCAGCGTCGTCAAACGTCGCGCTGTGATGCAGCGCGTCGACGGCGGCGATCAGCGTCTGCTCGGCCGGGGACCAGCACGACGACGCCGCATCACCCTGCACGGTGGCGCGCACTTCCTCCTCGGTGAGTTTCGCCGGCCCGGCAAAGACCGCGACATGCACGCCCCATTCATATTCGCATTTGTTCAGCGCGCAGGTGCGGTCGATCACGATCTCGCGCTGGCGCAGCGACAGCGGTCCGGGATCGAGCAAGCCGCCGGCGCGAAACTTGTCCCAGGCGCGGGTGTGGCCCGCCATGACCCGGAACAGCAGCAGTGGCGGCGCGCCGCGCATGATGCGGTCGAACTGGGCCTGGATCTCCGGGGGATAAGGCGGGGTGAGCGGGGCAATGCGCGCTGTGACCGGGGACATTGGCCGCCTCTCTTGCTACATTTAACGTAGCATGAAGCTACACTATTTGTAGCACCGCGCAAGGGGGCGACGATGGCGAAACAGACCACTTCGAGATCGCGCGGCGTCCGTGGCCCGCGCAGCGGGCGGCCGATCATGGTGCTGCTCGACCTCCTCGGACGACGCTGGAGCCTGCGAATCCTGTGGGAGCTGCGCGACGCCCCCCTCACCTCGCGCGCATTGCGCACCGCCTGCGACGAGGCCTCGCCGACGGTGCTGCAGGCGCGGCTGGACGATTTGCGCGAGGCCGGGTTCGTGGAGCTCGGCGAAGCCGGCGGTTACGCGCTGACGGCGCTCGGGCGGGACTTGTGCGAGACGTTCATGCCGCTGCATAGGTTTGCGGAGCGGTGGCGCAGCAAGAGCGGCGCGTAAGTCTGGCGATGCCGTCCCGACTAGCTCGTCATGCGAGCGAAGCGAAGCAATCCAGAATCTTTCCACCGGCAGCAGTCTGGATTGCTTCGCTGCGCTCGCAATGACGGTGGACTAAGCCGCCGCCACCGTCAGATTCGCGCCGTCCACTTGCACCACCTTCACACGCGTGCCCGCCGGCGTATCGGGACCTGCGACGCGCCAGACGGTGTCGCCGATGCGCATGGTGCCGTTGCCGTCGACGATCGGCTTCTCCAGCGTGAACTCGCGGCCGAGCAGCGCATCCGCGCGCTTGTTGAGGAAGGGGCTGGCGGCAATTGCATCCGGCTTCGGCCGGGCGAGCCGACGCCAAACCGGCACGGCGGCGGCGGCGAAGATCGCGAACATCACGAGCTGGATCTGCCAGGATATCGCCACTCCGAACGAGATCAGCCCGACCAGCAGCGCGGCGAGCCCGAGCCAGAACAGGAAGACTCCCGGCGCCAGCACCTCCAGCGCCATCAGGATGAAGCCGAAGATCAGCCAGTTCCAGGTGCCGAGCGATACGAACATGTCGGTCATGACACGACCTCTTTGAAATGGCGCATGCCCTTGTCGGAAAACCGGTGTCCACTTTTCCGGGGCATGCGCTTTACCCCTGCCGCGGCGGCACCGCCGGGGGCGTGCTCCCAGTCGTCGGCACCGAACCGCGACGAGCGGCGGCAGCGGCGGATGCAGCACTCTCGCCGAACGTCGCCTTGGCGATCTCGCCGATGCCGGCGAGCGAGCCGAGCATGCTGGTGGCCTCGATCGGCAGCATGATGATCTTCTGGTTCGGCGAGTCCGCAAACTGCCCGAACGCCTTGATATATTTGTCGGCGATAAAGTAGTTCAGCGCCGCGACGTCGCCCTTGGCAATGGCTTCACTGACCATCTGCGTCGCCTTGGCCTCAGCTTCCGCCGACCGCTCGCGTGCTTCGGCGTCGCGGAAGGCGGCCTCGCGGCGACCTTCCGCCTGGAGGATCTGGCCCTGCTTGGCACCCTCTGCGCGCAGGATCTCGGACTGGCGTGCACCTTCGGCCTGAAGGATGTCGGCGCGTTTGACGCGCTCGGCCTTCATCTGTCGGCCCATGGCTTCGACGAGGTCCGCCGGCGGCACAATGTCCTTGATCTCGATACGATTGACCTTGAGGCCCCAGGGCGAGACGGCGGCATCGACTACACGCAGCAGGCGCTCGTTGATTTCGTCGCGGTGCGACAACACCTGGTCGAGATCCATCGAGCCCATCACCGAACGGATGTTGGTCATGGTCAGCACGGTGACGGCTTGGGTCAGGTTAGAGACCTCGTAGCTCGCCTTGGCGGCATCGAACACCTGAAAGAAGGCGACGCCGTCGACCGTCACGGTGGCGTTGTCCTTGGTGATCACCTCCTGCTCGGGAATGTCGATCACCTGCTCCATCATGTTGATCTTGCGTCCGACGCGATCGAAATAGGGCACGATCAGATTGAGCCCGGGGCTCAGCGTCTGGGTGTATTTGCCGAACCGCTCGATGGTCCAGTCATAGCCCTGCGGCACCGTCTTCACGCCGGCCACCAGCGTGACGATGACGAGCAAGACCAGAACAATCGCGAAAATGTCGAAACCGCTCATATTTCCTCCAAGGCGGAAAAGATTGGCGGGAAAAGGCCTTTTCCGCGCTGTCATTGGTCGGGATCACGACCCCAAGGGTTCAGTAAAGTATTCAGTAAAGAGTTCAGAAGGATTCAAGGCTCAGCGGTCGTGCCTGATTTCGGCATCGGTAGGATTCTACACAAGACACCGGGAGAGGGAATGGTCGCGATTATGTATTTGCGAGGCGCTCTTGAAAGCGTGCTGGCGCACACCTAGCGACGACGTTAACGAATCCGGCGGTCGCAGCCAAATCCTACTCGATGACCTCGTTCGCGGTTGCGAGCAGGCTTGGCGGAAGCGTGACGCCGATCGCCTTGGCCGTCTTCAAGTTGATCGCCAGCTCGAACGTGGTCGGATTCTGGACCGGCAAGTCGGCCGCTCGCGCACCCTTCAGGATGCGATCGATATAGGTGGCGGCGCGGCGGAGCTGCTCGGCGCTGTCGGTGCTGTAGGACATCAAGCCACCCTCGTCGACGAAGGTCCGGCTCCAGAACACCGCCGGCACGCGCGCTTCATTGATGGCTGCCAGGAGAAGCGCACGGTTGGACATGGTGAAGAAATCCGGCAGCACCAGCAGGCCGCCGTCTTTCCGCAAGGCCAGGGCGGCGATCGAGGCCGTGTCATGGACCGGCGCGGGCACCACCGTCACATCGAGCGCGCGGCCGGCGTCTTCGATCGTCCGCAGCATCAGCGGCGCGAACGGCGCGGTGGCGGGATTGTAGACGACGGAAACGCGTGACGGCTTTGGCACGACCTGCGTAAGCATCTCCAGCCATTTGCCGGCCAGCGGGCCGTCGTAATCGGTGAAGCCGGTGATATTGCCGCCGGGATGGGCGAGATTCTGGACAAAGCCCTGGCTGACAGGATCGGTGACGACGGCGAAAACGATCGGGATCGTCGTCGTGCGCTGGCGCAGCTCCTCCACTGAGGGCGTGCCGACCGCAAGCAGGATGTCGGGCTTGAGCGCCACGAGTTCGTCGGCGAGTTGCGCGATCCGCGCGCGGTCGCCGCCGCCGTTGCGCCAATCGATCTCAAGGCTGCCGTCCTCCTTCCAGCCATGGCCGGCAAGCGCCTCGACCAGGACCGCGCTACGCGTCTGCCCGATCGCATCGTCCGCCGCAGTGACCGAGAGCACGCCGAGCCGGCGCGTCGCATTCGCTTGCGCCAGCACCGAGGCCGGCAGCATCGTGGTCACCCCAAGAAGCGCCAGAACCTCGCGGCGGTTCATGGGGCGCTCCTCGGATCCAGGCTCACTATATCCAGCCCTGGAGCTCGCGCAGCACCAGCGTTCGGATCACATCCATGCCGGGGTCGCTGTCGTTGAGGCAGGGGATCGCGGAAAACTGCTCCCCGCCATTGTGCTTGAAGATCTCGGCATTCTCCTGCGCGATCTCCTCCAGCGTCTCCAGGCAGTCGGCGGAAAAACCCGGCGTGATCACCGCGATACGGCGCACGCCCTCTTTCGCCAGACGCTCCATGGTCTTGTCAGTGTAGGGCTGCAGCCACTCGTCGAATCCGAAGCGCGACTGGAAGGTCAGCAGCAGCTTTGTCTCGTCCATGCCGAGCCGGCGCCGCAGCGCCTCGGTGGTCGCCACACATTGGTCCTGATAGGGGTCGCCCTTGTCGACATAGGCCTTCGGCATGCCGTGGAAGGAGGCGACGATCAGCTCTGGCTTGAACGACAGGCTCACCAGATGCGTCTCGATCGAGGTGGCGAGCGCCTCGATATAGGCTTCGTCCTCGTAGTAAGACGGCGTCACCCGCAGCGTCGGCTGCGCGCGCAGCCGCGCAAGCACGCGAAACACCTCATCGCAGACGGTGGCCGACGTCGCGGCGGAATATTGCGGATAGAGGGGGACGGCAAGAATGCGATCGCAGCCCTTCGCAATCAGCGCATCGACGCCCGACTTGATCGAGGGATTGCCGTAGCGCATAGCCCATTCCACCGTGACCTGGTCGCGGTCCGACAGCATGGCTCCGAGCTTGTCGCTCTGCGAGCGCGTGATGGTCTTGAGCGGCGACTCGTTCTTCTCGGTGTTCCAGATCTTGAGATAATCGCGCGCCTTGGCGCGGGGGCGGGTGCGCAGGATGATGCCGTTCAGCACCAGCTTCCAGATCAAGCCCTGATCCTCGATGACGCGGGCGTCCGAGAGGAACTCCTTCAGATAGACCCGCACGCCGCGCGCGTCGGCGGTATCGGGCGTGCCGAGATTGACCAGGAGTACGCCGACGCGCGGCTGGCCGGACTGAGGCAGCGGCTTCGTGGTCTTGAGAGGGGCTAGGGTTGTCATGCTCGTTGGGTCGCGCGTTGCCCCGAGCTTGTCAAGATCAGGCCGGTTTCGCTAGGGTCGCACCGAGGCGGGGGAGGAAAGATGACACTCGCGGAATGGTGCGTCTCCGGAGCGTTGCTGCTCTATTTGGTGACGATCGTCTCGGTCAAATGGATCAGGTTTCGCGGGTTCGACAATTCACGCCCGCGCGATCCCGCCTTCTACGAAGAGGCCATCGCGCAGCGCGCGCTCGGCGCCCACCAGAATGGTATCGAGACCTTTCCGTTCTTCGCCTTCGCGGTGCTGCTGGCCGAATTCCGGGACTCGCCGCAGCGGATGATCGACGAGCTCGCGGTGCTGTTCCTGATCGTACGGATCGCCTATCTGCTGACCTATCTCGGGAACCGCCCGACGCTGCGCTCCATCCTCTGGAGCATCGGCTTTGCGATCAATCTCGGGATCTTCTTCATGCCGGCGTTGAAGCAGTTCTTGCCGGTGTGACTCTCCCTTTGTGGGAGAAGGTGGCGCGAAGCGCCGGATGAGGGGTTCTATCGGCGAACGCAGCTGCAAGAGGATCGCTCGCGGAGACAACCCCTCACCCGTCTCGCCGCTACGCGGCGAGCCACCCTCGCCCACAAGGGGAGAGGGAAAAACTCAGAAACACGTCGTCCGTTCGGCCGCGATGTAACCCAACAACAGGCCTGCACCGAACAGCAGCACGAGGCCGGCGGCGGCGAATTCGATGCCGCGCATGAACAGCGCGCCGTTGCCGTCGCGTCCGGCGCTCAGGCGGGCGGCGATGTCCTTGGCGGAGACGGCGACCACGGCAATGACCGCGACGGTGATCGCGGTGCCGAGCCCCATCAGCAGAGTTGCGGCGATGCCGGCCCAGAACAGGCCTTGGGCCAACGCGAACACCAGCACCAGGATCGCGCCCGAACAGGGACGGATGCCGACGGTCAGGATCGCGGTAAAGCCGCGTCCCCAGCCTCCGAGGCCGGCGAGCTCGCTCGGCATGGGGCCGTGGGAATGGCCGCAATGCTCGTCATGGACGTGGTGATGCGCGTGGTGATGATGGGCGTGCGCATGATCGTGACGATGATGATCATGCGCATCATGATGGTGGTGACCGTGATCATGATGGTCATGCGGCACGCCCGCGATCGCCGACACCGGCTGAACCGCCTGCAGCGCACGGATGAAGGTGCGGCCCTTGACCCAGACCAGGCGCAGGCCGAAAAGCGCGATCAGGGCGTAGCTTGCGATCTCGATCGCGCCTTCCGCCTTGCACATGGTCCTGGCGGTCGCATTCAGCACCCAGGCCGAGATACCGACGATCAGGATCGCCACCAGCGACTGCATCAACGCGGATGCAAACGACAGCACGATGCCGCGCCTGACAGTCTCGCGATTGGCGACGAGATAGGAGGCGATCACCGCCTTGCCGTGGCCGGGCCCTGCGGCGTGGAAGATGCCGTAGGCAAAGGAGATGACGAGCAGCGTCCACACCGCCGAGCCGTCGGACTTGGCGGCGCGAATGGTCGCCGACATCTGGCGATAAAATTCCGATTGTTTTGCCAAGAGCCAGCCGATGAGGCCACTGGCCTCAGGCTCAGCCGCCCGCGCGGGTCTTGGTGCGCCAAACGGGTTCTGCGCGACGAGTTCGTGGAGGGCCGCGTCGGCCACGCCCGCAACCAGCAGAACGGCGGCACAGGTGAGCAGCCCACGTGCGAGCGGGGAGAGTTTCGACTTCAAGGGCAATCCACCGTGATCTTGTTGGCGAACATCATGCCGAAATTGGAGTTCTCGCCGTTCATGAAGGTCTGCTCGTTGAGCTTCTGCGCACTCGCGGTGCCGTCGCTCGGCCGCTCAAGTTTCATCTGGCAGCCGGCGGGCGCGCCGACCAGCTTGATCGGGTTGTCCTTGGCCATCTGGAAGTCAATGAAGAAGGAGCGGTCGAACACTTCGAGCATCAATTGCTTGGACCTGACCGGATTCTTCAGCGGCAGCGTGAAGTGCAGGGTCAGGACCGTATCCTTGTAGTCGAGGAAGTAGTCGACCGGCTCCTGGAATCGCTCCTTCTTGCCGTCGGCTCGCGCGAAGGTGAAGTAGGCATATTCCTTCAGCGACTCGACATTGGTCTGCGCCAGCGGTCCGAGCTCCTCGCGGGTATAGACGCCCTTGGTCTTGCTCTCGAGCCCCTGCACGGCATAGGCCGAGAACATGTCGTCAAACGTCCAGGCGTGGCGCACGCCGGTGATGGTGCCGTCCGCGGCATAGAGCAACTCGCTGGTCGCGGTGATCCAGACATGCGGGTGCGCCTGCGCCGCCCCGGCCACAAAGGTGAGGCCAGCGGCGAGCAGCAGCCCGAGCAGGGCGCGCACGCCCATCAGGCCGCCTTCGGGGCGTCAAGCAGACCTCGGCGACGCAGCAGCGCATCGGGCTCCGGCGGGCGGCCGCGGAAGGCCTCATAGGCGGCTTCCGGATCGACCGATCCGCCGCTCGAGTAGATGTCGTCGTGCAGGCGTTTTGCGACGGCGGGATCGAAGATGTCGCCGGCTTCCTCGAATGCGCCGAAGGCGTCGGCGTCCATCACCTCCGACCACATGTAGCTGTAATAGCCGGCGGCATAATGATCGCCGGTGAAGATGTGACCGAATTGCGTCGGACGGTGACGCAGCGAGATCTCCTCGGGCATGCCGATCTTCTCCAGCTCGCGTCTCTCGAAGGCGCGGACGTCCTGCGCGGCGGAGGCCGGCTGGGTGTGGAATTCGAGATCGATCAGCGCCGAGGAGACGAACTCGACCGTGGCGAAACCCTGGTTGAATTTTCGCGCGGCCAGGAACCGTTGCAGCAGATCGTCCGGCAGCGGCTCGCCGGTCTGGTAGTGGCGGGCAAACTTTTGCAGCACCTCGGGCCGCTCCTGCCAATGCTCGTACAGCTGGGAGGGCAATTCGACGAAGTCGGTGAACACGGAGGTGCCCGACAGCGACGGATAGGTCACGTTGGAGAGCATGCCGTGCAGGCCATGGCCGAACTCGTGGAACAGGGTGCGGGCATCGTCGGGCGACAGCAGCGAGGGTTCCCCGTCCGCGCCCTTGGAGAAGTTGCAGATGTTGAGGATCAGCGGCGCGACCTCGCCGTCGAGCTTCTGCTGGTCGCGCAGCGAGGTCATCCAGGCGCCGGAGCGCTTCGACGGCCGGGCGAAGTAATCGCCATAGAACAGCGCCTTGTGCTTGCCGTCCCGCCCCTTCATCTCCCAGACCCGGACGTCCGGATGCCAGACCGGCACGTTCTTGCGCTCCTCGAAAGTGACGCCGAACAGGCGCGTGGCACAGTCGAAGGCGGCGGCGATCATGTGATCGAGCGCGAGATACGGCTTGATCGCGGCGTCGTCGAAATTGGCGCGCTGAAGGCGCAGCTTTTCGGCATAGAAGCGCCAGTCCCAGGGGGCGAGCTTGAAATTGCCGCCCTCCTCCGTGATCAGCGCCTGCATGTCGTCGCGGTCGGCGAGCGCCCGCGCCCGGGCCGGCTTCCAGACCCGCTCCAGAAGGCCGCGCACCGCTTCCGGCGTCTTGGCCATGGAATCCTCGAGCCGGTAGGCCGCGAAGGTCGGATAACCCAGGAGATTGGCGCTCTCCTCGCGCAGCTTCAGGACCTCGACGATGGTCGCGTTGTTGTCGTTGGCATTGCCGTTGTCGCCCCGCGCGGTGAAGGCCTTGTAGACCTTCTCGCGCAGGTCACGCCGGGCCGAGCTCTTCAGGAACTGTTCGACCGAGGAGCGCGACAGGGTGACGATGGCCTTGCCGGCCATGCCGCGTTCTTCCGCCGCAGCCTTGGCGCTGGCGACAAAACTCTCCGGCAGGCCCTGGCGGTCGGCTTCGCCGAGCTCCATGAACCATTCCTGCTCGTCGCCGAGCAGATGATGACTGAAGCTGGTGCCGAGCTGGGCGAGTCTCTCGTTGATCTCCGCCATCCGCGTCTTGGCCTCTTCGGAGAGGCCGGCGCCGGAGCGGTGGAAGCGGGTGTAGGTGCGCTCGAGCAGGCGGAGCTGTTCCGGTGTCAGACCGAGATTGGCGCGGTTCTCGTGTAGCTGGGCAATGCGGCCAAACAGCACGGCGTTCATCATGATCGGATTCCAGTGCCGCGCCATCCGCAAGGAAACCTCCTTGTCGATCTCCAGAATGGCCGGGTTGGAATGCGCCGAGACGAGGTCGTAGAAGACCGACGCGACCTTGCTGAGCAGCTTGCCCGAGCGCTCCAGCGCCGTGATGGTGTTGGCGAAGTCGGGCGCGGTCGGGTCGTTGGTGATCGCTGCGATCTCGGCGGAGTGGTCGGCGAAGGCCTGCTCGAAGGCCGGGAGGAAGTGCTCCGGCTTGATTTCGTCGAAGGGCGGGGTCGCAAACGGCGTCACCCACGCCTTCAGCAGCGGGTTGGTCTCGGAGTCCGTAGTTTGGCGGGGTTCTGACATTACAAGTCCCGATTTGTGGCTCGATTGTTGCGGCCAGCTATAGCACGCGATAGGGCTTTTTTGGGCCGTTTGCCCTTGCTCCCGGCTGCCTTTTCGGTGAGATTGCGGCCCTCCAAGCCTAGGACCCCTGAGCTCATGAACGCGACCTCCTCGTCTTCCCGTCGGATCGTCTGGCCGAGCGTCATCACCGTCGTCAGCGCCGCCATCCTGATCGGCGCCGAGGTGTTCGGCGCGGCGTTTGCCGGCGGCTGGGCGCTCGCGATCCTGTTCGGGCTGGGCGAGCAAGGCACGCACATCCTTCAGGCCACGCTGTTTGCGCTCGGCGTGCTCGTGATGACGGCCTTCATCCGCGCCGCTCAACGCGTCGAGCCGTTCACGAAGCGCGGCTGAAGCGCGGACGCTCGCGAGTGACGCGCGCCGCGCAGAAAACTTAACGCGCGTTCATCTTTCGCGTCGCGCGCGCAACACTGCGCAAGCAGATGTTAGGCAATTCTGTTCGCAGCCTAAAAAATCTCTTGCGAAGCAGAGTCAAAACACTTATGTGCGGATTGCCCAATTTCGCACGTGCCTGTGGTCGTGTGTCAGTCGGTAGGTATCCGGACAAGAGGCCGGACAGCCGCCAAGGGGTGAAGAAGCCGAGGGGCTCTTCGGAAGTGTGGAAGTCGGAAGGCTCATCGCCGGAAGACGAAAGCAAACCCGGAGCGTCCAGCATCTCTCTCAAAGAGATGCCTTGTCGAAGGTGACTTTGCTCTTTGCAACCGTGACTGGCAGCCGGAGGCGAACCGGCGCACCCCGCTCTCAACGGGGGACGCGACTTAAAGCAACGACGGATCGGGCTTTTTTGGTCTCTACCGGCAGTCCAACGCCGGCGCGGGCTACTGAAAAGGCTTGTCCTTCATTGCCAGGTGTGCGGGCGGGAACATTCCCAACCAATCCACGGCAGCACAGTCTGATGTGAGTCTTTGGCTCGTCGCGCCTCCATCGCGCGATCTGGCCGGAGCGCTCTTATCCGACGTCATTTTTTGAACGGATCCCCGTCGCTGGGCCGTTTGGGAGAGTGCTATGACCGACCGTATCCAGGAATTCCTGCGCAACCGCCGCAGCGAGGGCCTCGACACCGAGCCGTGCCTCGTCGTCGACCTCGAAGTCGTGCGCGACAATTACCAGACCTTTGCCAAGGCGCTGCCCGACAGCCGCGTGTTCTATGCCGTCAAGGCGAACCCGGCGCCGGAAGTGCTGGCTTTGCTCGCCTCCATGGGCTCCTGCTTCGACACCGCGACGGTCGCCGAGATCGAGATGGCGCTGGCCGCCGGTGCGACGCCCGACCGCATCTCCTTCGGCAACACGATCAAGAAGGAGCGCGACATCGCGCGCGCCTTCGCGCTCGGCATTCGGCTGTTCGCGGTCGATTGCGCCGCCGAAGTCGAGAAGGTCGCCCGTGCCGCGCCCGGCGCAAAGGTGTTCTGCCGCATCCTCTATGACTGCGCCGGCGCCGAATGGCCGCTGTCGCGCAAGTTCGGCTGCGACCCGGAGATGGCCGTCGACGTGCTCGACGTTGCCAAGCGTCTGGGCCTGGAGCCGTGCGGCATCTCCTTCCATGTCGGCTCGCAGCAGCGCAAGGTGAAGGCGTGGGACCGTGCGCTGGCAATGGCCTCGCAGGTGTTCCGCGACTGCGCCGAGCGCGGCATCAACCTGACCATGGTCAACATGGGCGGCGGTTTCCCGACCAAGTACCTGAAGGACGTACCGCCGGTGGTGACCTACGGGCGCTCGATCTTCCGCGCGCTGCGCAAGCACTTCGGCAACCAGATTCCGGAGACCATCATCGAGCCGGGCCGCGGCATGGTGGGCAACGCCGGCATCATCGAGTCCGAAGTCGTGCTCATCTCGAAGAAGAGCGACGAGGACGAGGTGCGCTGGGTCTATCTGGACATCGGCAAGTTCGGCGGTCTCGCCGAGACCATGGACGAGTCGATCCGTTACGCCATCCGCACCCCGCATGACGGCGCGGACATGACGCCGTGCGTGCTCGCGGGCCCGACCTGTGACAGCGCCGACGTGCTGTACGAGAAGAACCCGTATCCGCTTCCGGTGACGCTCGAGATCGGCGACAAGCTGCTGATCGAAGGCACCGGGGCCTATACGTCGACCTACTCGGCGGTGGCTTTCAACGGCATCCCGCCGCTGAAAACCTACCACATCTGATCCGCCTCGCGTCTGAGGCCTGACGAACCCGGGAACCGGCTTGCCGGCTCCCTCCCTGACATTTCGATTTCTGACGACGCCTTGAACCGGCGTGCTTTGCGCACGTCAGTTTCAAGCGGGGACTGACGCGCCATGACTGCTCTTCGGAAGACACAAATTGACCCCACTTCGAAAGCCGCTCCGTTCGCGATCCGTGCGGAGCGTGCTGTCGACGTTGCGATGCGTGAAGCGCTGCTCGATGCGTCCTTTGGCGAGAACCGCCATGGCCGTACCTGTCAGCGCCTGCGTGACGGACGCGCCCCCGCTGCCGGCCTTGCGCTGGCCGCGATGCGCGAGGGGAAGCTCGTGGGAACCGTGCGGCTGTGGCACGTCAGCGCCGGAGGCAGGCCCGCTCTGGTCCTCGGACCGCTGGCGGTGGACCCTGCCTGCCGCGAGCTCGGGATCGGCGCCGCGCTGATGCAACAAGCGCTGGCTGCCGCCCGGGCGCGCGGGCATGCCGCCGTGATCCTGCTCGGCGATGCCCCCTATTACGCCCGCTTCGGCTTCTCGGCCGCCAACACCGGCGAGCTGTCGCTGCCCGGTCCGTTCGAGCGCGACCGCCTGCTGGCGATCGAATTCACGACAGGCGCGCTGGACGGCGCCGCCGGGATGATCGTCCCGACTGGTGCGGCCCTGCCCAAACGGAGGGTAGTTCGCGCCCTCCAGGCGCGCGCGGCTTAAGGGATCGCCATGATGGCGACGACCTAGCCGCGTTAAGCGGCAACGCCCGGCTGTGCCTGCGTTAAGCTCCATTCCTTTGGGGTTGCGCAGGCCGGCAAATTGCGTAAACCCCACGAAATTCCTCTTCAGTCGAGGCCTACGACCATGTCCCGCCGCCTGATTTCCACCGGCTCCCCGTTCGAGAAGACCGCCGGCTACAGCCGCGCCGTGATCGACGGCGAGTTCGCCTTCGTCGCGGGTACCACCGGCTACGACTACACCACCATGACGATGCCGGCCGATGTCACGAGCCAGTCACGCAACTGCTTCAAGACCATCGAAGCTGCCCTGAAGGAGGGCGGCTTCGAGATGGCCGACATTGTCCGCGTCACCTATTACCTCACCGACGCCAAGAACGCAGACGCGCATTTCGCGGTCTGCGGCGAAGTCCTCGGCGAGATCCGCCCGGCCGCCACGCTTCTCGTCGTCTCGGCGCTCTACAAGCCCGAGATGAAAGTCGAGATCGAAGCCACTGCCAAGCGCCGCAGCACCTGAGCCATCCCTCACCATTTGCTCGCCAGCACGTTCCGGAGAAACCATCCTATGAGCCCCGCCTCGCAGATCTACGCGAAGATCACTGGCCCCATCGTCATGGTCGGCTTCGGCTCCATCGGCAAAGGCACGCTGCCGCTGATCGAGCGGCATCTCGATTACGACAAATCGCGCATCACCGTGATCGATCCCAAGGACGAGGGTCGCAAGGCGCATTGCGAGAAGCACAATGTGCGCTTCATCCAGAAGGGTGTGACCAAGGACAATTACCGCGAGTTGCTGACCCCGCTGCTCACCGAAGGCGGCGGCCAGGGCTTTTGCGTCAATCTCTCGGTCGACACCGGCTCCACCGACATCATGGAGCTCTGCAACGAGCTCGGCGCTCTCTATATCGACACCGTCAACGAGCCCTGGCTCGGCTTCTATTTCGATTCGTCGAAGGGCCCGGAGGCGCGCTCCAACTACGCCCTTCGCGAAGCGACGCTGGCCGCCAAGAAGGCGCGCCCCGCGGGGTCGACGACGGCCGTCTCCTGCTGTGGCGCCAATCCCGGCATGGTCTCGTTTTTCGTCAAGCAGGCGTTGCTCAACGTCGCCGCCGATCTGAAGCTCAATGCCCCCAAGCCGAAGACCAAAGCCGAATGGGCGGACTTGATGCGACAGGCCGGTATCAAGGGCATCCATATCGCCGAACGCGACACCCAGCGCTCCAAGAAGCCGAAAGAGCCCGATGTCTTCGTCAACACCTGGTCGGTGGAAGGTTTCCTGTCGGAAGGCGTGCAGCCCTCCGAGCTCGGCTGGGGCACCCACGAAAAATGGATGCCCGAGAATGCGCGGACTCACGAAGCCGGCTGCGGCGCTGCCATCTATCTGATGCAGCCCGGCGCCAACACGCGCGTGCGCACCTGGTGCCCGACCCGCGGCGCGCAATATGGCTTCCTCGTCACCCACAACGAGTCGATCTCGATTGCCGACTATTTCACCGTGCGCGACGCATCGGGCACGGCGGTCTATCGGCCGACCTGCCACTACGCCTATCATCCGGCTGACGATGCCGTGCTGTCGCTGCATGAAATGTTCGGCCGCGCCGCGAAGATGCAGGAAAAGCACCACATCCTCGACGAGAACGAAATCGTCGACGGCATCGACGAACTCGGCGTGCTGCTGTTCGGCCATGACAACAATGCCTACTGGTACGGCTCGCAGCTCTCGATCGAAGAGACCCGCAAGCTCGCGCCCTATCAGAACGCCACCGGTCTGCAAGTGACCTCCGCCGTGCTCGGCGGCATGGTGTGGGCGCTAGAAAACCCGAACGAGGGCATCGTCGAAGCCGACGAGATGGATTTCGATCGTCTGCTGGAAATTCAGCTGCCGTATCTCGGCCCGGTGAAGGGTTTTTATACCGACTGGACGCCGCTGACGGATCGTCCGGGACTGTTCCCGGAGGACATCGACACGAGCGATCCCTGGCAGTTCCGGAATGTTCTGGTGCGGTGAGGCGGCGTCGCGCCACGGCCACTGCTGTCATGCCCCGCGACCCGGCTACGCCAAGGCTTAGCCGAGGTTGAGGTCCAGGCGCGCCGAAGCTTTAGCGTAAGCGGCAGGCGGGGCATCCAGTACGCCGCAGCATCTCCGTATCCACGCACAGCCTCTGGAATACTGGATCGTCCGCCTTCGCGGACGATGACAGCACCCGCGTAGATGCAGAACCTACTTCCTCTCGATCGGCGGCGCGATCTTCTCGGCTGGGGCTGGCGGCAATGCTGGTTTCGCCGCGCCGGCAGCGCCCTGCGTCTGCGGTTCGGGCCGCGCGGGCTCTGGGGCGGGCGTGGTCGGCCGGTCGCCGCCGGGCTTGGCTTCCGCGGGCTTATTCTGATCGTCGGACGGCGTGCCCTGAAGGGGTTGCGTCGCTTGGGCTGTCTGCATCCGGGTCTCGGCGCGGATTTGCGCCAGCGACATGCCTGACACCACGACGCCTGCCGCGAACAGCGAGCAGGCGACCATCAAGTCGAGCTTCAGTCTGCGCTTGTCATATTGGCCGGGCATGTCGATCACCGCCTTTGTCTGCGGGATCAACGAAATTGCCGCTCTGCGGTTCCCGCCCGTGGCGGCCGGAACTCGACGGCTGCGCGCCACATGGCCCCATCCACGGTCGGAACGATGACAGATTAAAGCTCGAGCAGGCCGCCATCACCATTTTCGTCGGCGAACGCCAACAGCGTCCCCTTCGCGTTCCAGGCGAGCGCGGCGACTGCGGGCGTGCCGTTGCGGCGGACGAGGATCTCGGCGCCGTCCTCCAGACGGACCATCAGCACGGTGCCGTCGCTGTAGCCGGCGGCGAAGATGTCGTTCCTGGGGTGGCAGGCGACGACCGACACGCGCGCCTGCAGCGGCGCGAGCATCGCTGGCTCCTTGCCCATCGGGCCATCCTTGCTAGCGAACGGCCACAGGATCACCGTGTCGGCGCCCGAGGTCGCCAGCGCCTTGCCGCCCGCGCTCCACGACATCGAGCGGACGCGGCTGGGATAGCCGGTCATGCGCATGTGCCTGTTGTCGGCAAGCCGCCAGCCGTGCAGCGCCGATTCGTGCATCGTGGTGACCAGGAATTTGTTGTCCGGGCTGAAGGTGACGCCGAGATGCGAGCCGGCCCAAGGCAGGAATTCGGCCGACCCCGCCATGTTGGGAAACCACAGCGTCGCGCCGTTGTAATGGGCGATCGCGAGACGCTGGCCCTTCGGCGCAAACGCGAGGCCGCCGACGGTCGAGGGCACCTCGAGCGACTTCTCCTCGCTCTTGCCGCTCTTGAAGAAAGCAGTCTTGCCAGCCGACCAGGCGTAGGCACCGTCCGGATGCAGCGCCACCGCATCGATCCAGCGCCGTTTCGGGTCGGTCGCAAGCAGCGTCACTTCGCCTTTGGCCTCGAGCGACACGACTTTTCCATCGTCGCCGCCCATCACGAGGCGCTTGCCGTCGGAGGCGGCCGAGAGAATGCCGCCGCTGTGCACGGCGATCTTGCTGATCTCACCCTGGCTATCCACGAGCGCGACATTCTCCTCGCCGCCGACGAAGGCGGCGCGGTTGCCAAGGAAATGCACGGAGGTCACGACCATGCCGAGCGCGAGCGGTTTGACGCGCTCGGTGACGGAGACGATCGAGGCGGAATCGGCGGGTGGCGTAAACTCTTTCATCACGAGACGATGCAGCTCTCAAAACCCTGGCGAATGAGGTCTTGCGGCAATTCGCGACCGATGAAGACGAGGCGGCTCTCGCGCGGCTCGCCGTCCTTCCATTTGCGCTGGTGGTTGCCCTCCAGCATCATGTGGACACCCTGAAAGACGTAGCGGTCATCATCGTCGTGGAAAGCAAGGATGCCCTTGGAGCGCAGGATCTTGCCGCCCTCCACCTGCACCAGGTTCTGAAGCCAGGGCATGAACACGTTCGGATCGAGCGGCTTGTCGGTCTTGAGTGACAGCGACTGCATGTCCTCGTCGTGATAGTGCTTCAGGCCGTGGCTGTGATCATGATTGTGATGATGGTCGTGATGGTGATGATCATGGTCGTGGTCATGATCCTCGGCATTCAGGAAGTCCGGCTCGATGTCGAGGATGCGGTCGAGGTCGAAAGCGCCGCGGTCGAGCACGTCCGCCAAAGCCACCGAGCAGCGCTCGGTGCGATGCAGTTTCGCATAGGGATTGATGGCGCGGATGCGGGCCTCGACCTCGGCAAGTTCTCCCTTGGAAACGAGATCGATCTTGTTCAGCACGATGACGTCGGCAAAGGCGATCTGGTTCTTGGCCTCAGGTGCATCCTTGAGGCGGTCGGATAGCCATTTGGCGTCCGCAACCGTGACCACCGCATCGAGGCGCGCGCTCTTCTGCACGTCCTCGTCGACGAAGAAGGTCTGGGCGACGGGGGCCGGATCGGCAAGACCGGTGGTCTCGACGATGATGGCGTCGAACTTGCCCTTGCGCTTCATCAGGCCTTCCATGATGCGCACGAGATCGCCGCGCACGGTGCAGCAGATGCAGCCGTTGTTCATTTCGAACACTTCCTCATCGGCACCGATGATGAGGTCGTTGTCGATGCCGATCTCGCCGAATTCGTTGACGATGACGGCGTATTTCTTGCCGTGGTTTTCCGACAGGATGCGGTTCAACAGCGTGGTCTTGCCCGCACCGAGATAGCCGGTCAGGACGGTCACGGGAATTTTTGGGGCGGTCGCTTCAGACATAACAACTCCGGACTTCGGGCTTTTCGCGCGACGCGAGGCGGGGTGGCCCCTGCCCTAGTGGTCAAGCGCACTGGTCAGGGCCTTTATATTGTGCCTGACCATATCAATGTAAGTGGGTGCAGGCCCCTTTTCGCCGGTCAAACCGTCCGAAATCAGGGTCCCGCCGACTTTTGAGCCGGTCTCCGCCGCGATCCGCCGGATCAGCCGGTCGTCGCTGATATTTTCCAGGAACACGGCTGGGATTTTTTGGGCCTTGATCTGGCCGATGATGGTGGCGATGTCCCGCGCGCTGGGCTCGGTTTCCGTGGAGACGCCGAGCGGCGCGATGAACTGGACGCCGTATTCGGCGGCGAAATAGCCGAAAGCGTCATGGGTCGAAATCACCTTGCGACGCTCCTGCGGGATCTTGGCCACGGCTGCGCGGACCTCGCGGTCGAGCGTTTCGAGCTTTTCCAAATAGGCCTTGGCCCGGGCGCGGAAGAACTCCGCATCGTCAGGGTCGACCGCGGCCAGCGCATTGGCGATGTCGGTGACGTAGATTTTGGCGTTGGGGACCGACTGCCAGCCATGCGGATCTGCGGCCGAGCCGAGCTTGAGCGGCGCGATGCCGGCGCTCACGATAACCACCTGCGCCTTGCTGCCCGAGGACTGCACGAGCCGTGGCAGCCAGCCCTCGAGACCAAGCCCGTTGACGATGACCAGCTTTGCGTCCGCGATCCGCTTCGCATCGCTTGGCGCGGGCGCGTAGACATGGACGTCGCTGTCGGCCCCGACCAACGTCGTCAGATTGATCCGGTCGCCGCCGACATTACGGACGAAGTCGGCCAGGATCGAGAAGCTCGCGACGACTTTCAGTTGCTCAGCGGCGTGCAGCGGCGAGGCGATCAGCATAAGCACACAAAGCAGGATGCGCCGCATCGCTATCACGCTTCCAAATGCCGGCCGGGAAACAGCTGCCTAACGACGCCGCCGACCCGGCCGAACAGGACGGAGACGGTGTAGAGCGCGCTTGCCACCAGAATGATCGCAGGACCCGACGGCACACGGGTCTGGAACGACAGCACGAGACCTGCATAGCCGGACACGGCGGCAGCGACGACCGCGATGCAGATCATGACGGTGAGATCGCGCGACCAGAACCGCGCGATGCCGGCCGGCAGGATCATCAGGCCGACCGCGAGCAGCGTGCCGAGCGCCTGAAAGCCGTTGACGAGGTTGATCACGACCAGCGCGAGGAAAGCGAGATGCGCAGGCCCGCCGGCCCGGCTGACGGTGCGCAAAAACAGCGGATCGACGCTTTCGATCACCAGCGGACGGTAGATCACGGCGAGCACCAGCAGCGTGACCGTGGCGTTGAATGCGACGACCAGCAGCGTCTGGTCGTCCATCGCGAGAATATTGCCGAACAGCACGTGCAGCAGGTCGATATTGGTGCCCTTGATCGAGACGATGGTGACGCCGAGCGCCAGCGAGGCCAGATAGAAGGTCGCGAGCGAGGCATCCTCCTTCAACCCGGTCGAGCGCGCGACGAGGCCTGCGAGGATTGCGACGGCAAAACCTGCGATCAGGCCTCCGGCCGTCATCGCGAACAGATTGAGGCCGGAGAGCAGGAAACCGACAGCGGCGCCGGGGAGGATTGCATGTGCCATGGCGTCGCCGACCAGGCTCATCCGCCGCAACATCAGGAACACGCCGATCGGCGCACCCGCGAGCGACAGCGCGATAACGGCCGCGAGCGCACGTCGCATGAACTCGAATTCGGTGAACGGGCCGATCAACGCGTCATAGAGCATCGGATATCAAGCCGCCCGTGAGCGGGCATCATCGGCCGAGCAGGTGGCGGCGCTGTCGTCGAAGGCTTCGCACATCCGCATTGCGACCAGCAGGTTTTCCGGCGTCAGCACCTCCGCCGTCGGCCCCCACACCACGGGACCGCGCGCCAGCACCAGCGTCTCGCTGAAATGGGTGCGCACCATCTCCATGTCGTGCAGTGCGGCGAGCACTGTGCGGCCCTCGCCATGCCAGTGCTTCACCAGCGTCAGCAGATCAGCCGTGGTCTTGCTGTCGATGGCGTTGAAGGGCTCGTCCAACACGATCAGCCGCGCGTCCTGGAGCAGTACGCGCGCGAACAGCACGCGCTGCATCTGGCCGCCCGAGAGCGTGCCGATTGGGCGGTTTTCGAAACCGTTGAGGCCAACGGAAGCGATCGCGCGGAGGATCTTTTCGCGCGCCGCCTTGCCGATGCCGCCGAACAGGCCGGTCCCACGCCACAGCCCGGTGGCGACGAAGTCCAGCACCGAGATCGGGAAGCTGCGGTCGATCTCCGCACTCTGCGGCAGATAGGCGATATCGCGGCTGTCGAGCCCGCCGAGATGGATGCTGCCGTCGAGCGGCCTGAGGATGCCGACGATGCCCCGCAGCAGCGTCGACTTGCCGGCGCCGTTCGGGCCGATCACGGCCAGCAGCGCGCCCGGCGCGACCTCCCCATTGAGGTGGTGCACGGCCGGATGGCGGTCATAGCCGAGCGTAACGTTGTGGAAATGCAGCGCCGCCATGGTCACCTCATCGCCAGGAAGACCACGCCCCAAAGCACGGCGCAGACCGCGAGCGCGGCCGCGAGACGGGCGGCCATCGTCATGCGCAGGATCGACCAGTGCGCCGCCTGAGCCGGATGCGGAGAGGCCGCACCGTGGACATGTGCGTGGGTGTGATCGTGTCCATGCGAATGCCCGTCGTCATGGGAATGGCTATGAGCATGATCGCTATGATGGGCTTGGGACGCGGCGGGAACCATTCCTGGATGTTATATTATAACATTACAGCTGTCCATGCCGGGCTCAGGGTTTGCCGATCAGCATGGCGATGGCGGCGGCGACGAACGGGAACGGCACCGAAACCGCGCAGCGGAACCAGACGAAACGGGCCGGCATGAACGGAATTTCCCACAAAATCACCCGTTGGAAGGCAAATAGCGCCCAAGCGACGACATAGGCGACCACCTGCGGCACCCCACCACCCGATTTCAGGGCCACCGTCCCGATCGAGAACCCGATCACCGGGCCACCGGGCGTCGCGGCCCCGGCGACCACGGCAGTCGCGACCCCGAGCCAGCCGCTGTCCGGGCCGAGCCAGCCGCTGATCACCTCCTGTGGGATGATAGCGGCGATGTAGCCGGAGCCGATCACCCCCAGCGCGATCCGCGGCACGATGTTGATGAAGTCCATCGAGCCTTCGCGCAGCGAGGCCTTGAACACTGGTGGGCCGCGGCGAAAGGCGATCAGGCCGACGCCGAACACCGAACCCCACAACAGGATGTCGATCAGGAGCGCGGCGCTCATGTCTCGTCGTCCTTCATGGCCGGCTTCGGATAAAGCCGGACATAGACGAAGCGGCCGAGCGCGCCTGCGAGCACCGGCAACGGCAGCGAGATGACGATGCGCCACAGCGTGAAGTCGGTGCCCATAATCGGGATTTCCCAGGCGACCGCCCGGCCATAGCCGATCAAGGTCCAACTCACGACCATGGCGATGGTGGCACCGAAATCGGCGCCGACCGCCAGCAGCGCACTCGCCACGGGATAGGCGGTGAAGGGACCGCCGGGCAGGATCGCGCCGAAGGCGGTGCCGATCAGAAGGCCTTTCAGGCCCGATTTCGGCCCGAGCGCGCGCGAGACTTTTTCGTGCGGCAGGATCTCGGAGATGAACGCACCGAGCAGGCAGCCGGCCAGCACGCGGGGCAGGATGCCGCCGAACAGCGAGAGATCGTGGGTCAGTATCTCGAGAACACCGTCGGTGCCATCACGCCGCCAGACCAGACCTGCGCTCACCGCCACAAGGGCTGCGATGATGATGGTCGACCAGCCGATCGGCTTGCGCACGCGACCCGGCCGCGGCTCGGATTCCGCGTCCTCGGCGGATGCCGGGTCTTTCGAGGAAGGATCTGACAACGGGCGCGTTCGGCTCGAGGGCGATGCCCGTCCTGCTTAAGGGCGCCGCAGATGCGATGCAAACAGTACGATGACGGGAGCGATGCGCACCTCGCGCAGGGCCATGCGAGGCGAAGTGCGAATTCCGCACAACAAAAAGGCGGCCGCGCCTCGACCGCCTTTCAATTCCGTCATTCCGGAGCGGCAAAGCCGGCCCCGGAATGCGTGAAGCCCAGGCCTCGTCGAACTCAGGCCTTGTCGAACAGCGACTCGACGTATTCCCAGTTCACGAGGTTCTCGACAAACGCCTTCAGATAGTCGGGACGGCGGTTGCGGTAGTCGATGTAGTAGGAGTGCTCCCAGACGTCGCAGCCGAGGATCGGGGTGGCGCCGTGCACCAGCGGATTCTCGCCGTTCGGGGTCTTGGAAATCTCGAGCTTGCCGTTCTTGACCTGGAGCCAGCACCAGCCGGAGCCGAACTGGCCGACGCCGGCCGCCTGGAAGTCCGTCCTGAACTTCTCGAAGCCGCCGAGGTCCTCGTTGATCTTCTTCTCGATCTTGCCCGGCAGCTTGGTGCCGCCGCCATTGGGCTTCATCCAGCTCCAGAAATGGATGTGGTTGTAGTGCTGGCCGGCATTGTTGAACACCGCGGGGTTCTTGCCGAACGAGCCCTTGACGATCTCCTCAAGGGACTTGCCTTCCCATTCGGTGCCCTTGAGCGCGTTGTTGCCGTTGGTGACATAGGCCTGATGATGCTTGTCGTGGTGGAATTCGAGCGTTTCCTTCGACATGAATTGTCCGAGGGCGTCATAGGCGTAGGGGAGTGGGGGCAGCGTAAAGGTCATGGGTGTTGTCCGCGACTGATGGGGGAACGAGACTTAACGGTCACCCCTTATAGAAGGTTCCGCGGCTGTTAAATACCGTGAATTTTCCAAAAGGCATGGTGCGGCGGCTTGGCCGGATTGCATAAAATCGTCGCAAGGATGTAGGGCGTTTCAACCAGGCCATAAAATATCATTGCCTTTGAGGTGCTTATGGCAGAACGAAACGCACCGACGGCGCGGAGATGCGAAGGTGAGAGCGATGAGCATCGAGATCGACATTTTGAACGGCGACGCCTCCTGGCGGATGGCGGAGCCACTGCACCAGGCGGTCTTCGGACCTGATATCGTCGCGAAGCAGCCCTGGGCTCACGTCAAATGGGCCAATGCCGACCTGCGCGTCCTCATCGAGACGCCCGAGGATGGTCTCGTCTGCCACGTCGGCATCTACTTCCGCACCGTCACTTGGAATGGGCAGAAGGTTCACATCGGCGGCATCGGCGGCGTCTGCACGCGGGAGGATCGGCGCGGCCGCGGCTATGCGACCATGGCGATCGATGCCGCGGTGCATACCATGCGCGCCAACGAGGCGGTCCGCTTCGCGCTGCTGTTCTGCGAGCCGCACAATGTCGCGTTCTACGAAGCCCGCAGCTGGCTCCCCTTCAAGGGCGAGGTCTATTGCGAGCAGCCGGAGGGGCGGATCCGCTTCACTCACATGGCGCCCTATGTCTGCAACATCGTCAGCGCGCCGACACTCGGCACTATCGACCTCTGCGGCCTGCCCTGGTGAGCCCTGCGTGAGGCGCGGCTGGTGCCGGGGCTGCCCGCCATATAATATGTCGATCATCATCCAATATTCCGCGCGGTGACACATGACGATCGACGCCTCGATAGACGCCGTGCCGCTGCCTGCCCCGGTCGCCTCCCCCATCGCCGGCTTGCTGACGGCCCCGATCCTGCCGACGCTGCTGCGGCTCGCGATCCCCAACATGATCGCGATGGTGGGCAGCACGCTGGTCGCGGTCGCCGAGACCTCCTATATCGGCCGGCTCGGCACCATTCCGCTCGCCGCGATCGCGCTGGTGTTCCCATTCGCCATGCTGACGCAGATGATGAGCGCAGGCGCGATGGGCGGCGGCGTCTCGTCTGCGATCAGCCGCGCGCTCGGCGCAGGCGACCGGAACCGTGCGGCGACGCTGGCGCTGCATGCCGCCATCATCGGCCTCTGCGGCGGGCTTTTCTTCACGGTGACGATGCTCGTCTTCGGCCGCTCGTTCTTCGCGCTGCTGGGCGGGCGCGAGCGTGTGCTCGAGGAAGCCAGCGGCTATTCGCAAATGCTGTTCTCCGGCGCGGTCGCGATCTGGCTCGTCAACACGTTGGCGTCGGTGATCCGCGGCACCGGCGACATGCGTCTGCCCTCGATGGCGCTGATCGGGACGAGCGTGCTCCAGATCGCGCTCGGCGGCACGCTGGGGCTCGGCCTGTTCGGCGTGCCGCAATTCGGCATGCCCGGAGTGGCCGCCGGTCAGTTGATCGCATTCACCTGCGCTGCGATCTTCTTCCTCTGGTACCTCTGGTCCGGCCGCAGCCGGCTGCCGCTGGATTTCGGCGCCTTCCATTTCGATCGCGCGTTGTTCTTCGACATCCTCAAGGTCGGCGCGGTCGCCTGCCTGTCGCCGCTCCAGACCGTGCTCACCATTTTGATCTTCACCAAGATCCTGGCGACCTTCGGCACCGAGATGCTCGCCGGTTACGGCATCGGCTCGCGACTGGAATTCTTGCTGATCCCGATCACCTTCGCCTTCGGCATCGCATCGGTGCCGATGGTCGGCATGGCGATGGGCGCCGGACAGGTGAAGCGCGCGCGGCGCGTGGCCTGGACCGCGGCCGGGGCCTCGGGACTTACCGTCGGCCTGATCGGCCTCATCATCGCGCTCGATCCATCCCTGTGGGTTTCGCTCTTCACCAGGGATCCCGGCGTTGCCGCCGCCGCGCACAGCTACTTCCACTGGGCAGGCCCAACCTTCGTGTTCTTCGGCGTGGGCGTGTCGCTGTATTTCTCCTCGCAAGGCGCGGCGCGGGTCGGCGGTGCCGTGCTCGCCTCCACCGCACGGCTTCTGATCGTCGCGATCGGCGGCGGCGGCCTCATGATGGTGCAGGCTCCGGCCTGGACCCTGTTCGCGCTGGTCGGCGGCGCCATGGCGGTATTCGGGCTGTCGACCGCGGCCTCGGTCGCCTTCGTGCGCTGGGTCAAATAAGCGCAGGTCATTGCACGCAGGCAAATAAACGCGGGAATGTGATTCCATCCGGATTCGCTGCGGGTCGAAGGCTGCGTCGGCGCGCTCTGCGGCGGCGAAACCTGGACGCGGGCGGGGCGCTAGCGCTTCACGCCGTCATCGCCTTCAGCGCCGTCGCCGCCGAGGCGTAGCCGCCCCGCGCGCCGTCGATAAAATGGACGTGATCGCTGCGCAACGCCGACGGGGTGAAGCAGGTCATCATCGCAGCGTCCTGCTGATAGAGGCCGTAACGCACGATGCCGTCGCGCGCGGCAATCGCGAGGCGATCGCTGAGGGCGCGTTCGAGCTCCGGCGTACAGTCGAGGATCATGCGCAGGCCGTCGTCATATTTTCGGAAGTCGGAGTTCTCCACGACCTGCAGTGTATAGAGCTTCGGCACGAAGCCGCCGACCTTGAGATCGAAGCGCATGATCAGATAGACGAAAAGGGTGTAGGCCAGCACGCTGGCGCGGCGTGCGAGCAACGGACCTCCGCGCTTGGTGCGCGCCTCATATTCCAGCCCTTGCGGCGGCCATGTCAGCGGCGGCCCTTGTGGCGGCACGGGACGACCGGCATCCGGGCTGCGCTCGACGAGATGGATGATGTCCTCGATCACGTTGCGGAATGCCGAGGGATCGGCGCCTTGGGCCGGCATGACCAGCACGGACAGGATCAGGCCGCGCGCAGCCGGAATCACCTCGAAGCGGCAGGACAGGCCGGAGAGATCGGGCTGCGTCCCCGCGGGCGCTTCGGTGATCGCAAACTCGCCGCGCTTCATCGCTGCGTCCGCCCAGGCGAGCCCGCCGCCAGAAAACATCGCATAGGACAAATTGGCCGACGGTCCGAAGCGCGCGACGCGCACGTCTAGGCCATGCGCGCGAATGGCGCTCACCGGCACCAGCGCGACGCGCATCCGCAAGTCGAGATCTTCCCGCACCCAGGTCGCGGTCGCAGCCAAAGCCTCGCGGGCCAGTTCGAGATCATTAGGCGCGACCGCAAAACTCGCGCCGTCGCCGCCGAACACGAAGGGAAATTCGCGTCCCTCCAATGCATTCGTCACGGCTGCGATCACGGCGGCACCGGCCATGTTCACCGCCTTGTAGCGCTGCGCCGCGATGGCCTTGGTCGAATCCACGATGTCGGCAACGCCGACGCTCCAGTCGTCGGGCAGCGGCGAATACAAAGCGGGGTCCATCAGACTGGTGAAGCCGCGAAAGACCGGAATGCCGCTATAGAACGCTGATGTCATCGGATGATGCCGGATGGTTGGGACGCACGTCCAAAGGGACATACGTAGAAGAATCGATTCGGTTCGCCAGGCGCGCGCCCTTGCAACCATTGGCCGAAATGGACCCGGACAACAAGATGAGGGCGCACTGCAATGCCACAGAAGGTCATTAAACGGTTGACCGTAAATGGCGTCTAGTCTCGATGATCTGACATGGTTGCGCGGGAACATCGACGTGTCCGACTTCGACAGGAAGGACTCCATCGCTCCGGCAAGCCGGCGCACTGGGCGTGATCCGATCAGCGCGGTGAAGACGCCGGAAAGCCTGACCGCGGCCGTGGATAGCTGGGCCGAAACCCATCACCTGTAGCGCTCGGAAGCCATCGGTAAGCTGGTCGAGCTCGGCCTGAAGGTCGCGCCCCCGGCACTCCCGCCAGGGCACCCGCTCGCTTCGGATGCCACCAGGATCGAAGAGCTTGCGGTGCGTGAACTCGAGGGACTGCTCGATCCTGCGCTGTCTGAAGACGAACGCGAGCGCCGGATCCGCCGCCTGACCGAGGGCCCGCCGGAGTTCTCACACGAACGGATTGACCTGCCGAAGCATCGGACCTGAATGTCTAGTGCAGCTTCTCGCCCACGCGCTTGCGTAGCGCGGAGGCGGGAACGTCATGGCAGCCGACAAGACGCACGAATTTCTGCGGATACATTTCGTAACCGTGGTCACCGGAATTTTGGTGAGACATCGGCTCGCAGTGAACGGGCTCGCAGTGAACGTCGCTTTGCTCTGCGCAAGATGGCTTTACCGACGCCTTGTCCGGGCTCGAAGCGGTCATGGACTGCTCCCTATCGATTAGGGCAGATCGATTGACGTAACCCAATCGATTGCGCGGGATCTTACGACCAAATCCGGACGATGTCATTGCGCCGGATCAATGCAATTGTGGCGATGAGTTCCACCTACGCCGTGTTGCCCGCGTCGACCGTAAACACGGTACCCGTCACATTGCGACCGCCCTCTCCCAGCAAATACTCCACCATCCGCGCGACGTCGTCGGTCTCCGGCAGGCGGCGCAGCGCGCTGCGGCCGGCGATGCGCTTGCGGCTGTCGTCAGACAGGTTGTGCGTCAGCTCGGTGTCGATGAAACCGGGCGCGATCGCGTTCACGGTGATGCCGAGCTTGCCGACCTCGCGCGCGAGCGAACGGGTGAAGCCGGTGGCGGCGGCCTTGGTCGCACCGTAAACCGAGAGGCCATTATAGCCGGTCGTCGCGATAATCGAGGAGATGTTGATGATGCGGCCGGCGCCGTCGGCCATCATCTGGCGCGCGACATATTTGGTGAGAATGATCGGCGACAGCACGTTGAGCTGCACCAGCGCCTCGATCTCGGAATTGTGCATGGTCGCGAGCAAGCCTTCGGTGCCGAGGCCGGCATTGTTGACGAGGCCGTAGATCGGGCCGAATTCATCGCGCACGAGTTTTGCGTAGGCGGGGATCGCGTCGATCACGGCGAGGTCGCAAGCGCGAAAATGCAGGCGCCCCTCCGACCCGGCAATCGCCGCCTTGAGCTCGTCGCTCTCGCGCCGCGCCGCCGCGATCACGTTGTAGCCGCCATTAACAAGCCGCTGGCCGATCGCAAGGCCGATACCGCGGCTACCGCCGGTGACGAGAACATTATGCATCGGTGCGCGCCAGTTTGCCGGCCGGGGTGACGTCGAGCGCCTCGACGAAGCGGATCACCGCCGGCACCTTGTGGGAGGCGAGCTGAGCGCGGCACTGATCCAGAATCTGGTCGCGGATCTCTTTCGCGCGCGCCGGATCGGTGCCGTCGGCGAGGATCACGTCGGCGACGACGATGCCGCCGGTGATCGGGCTCTTGCGTGACTTCGCCCGCGACATCCGCACATCGAGATGACGGTTGATCACCGCCTCGATCTCTTCGGGGTGAACCTTCAGCCCACCGATATTGATGATGCCGCCGCGGCGGCCAACGAAATAGTAGCGGTCGCCGCGCAATTCGACGATATCGCCGCTATCGACATACCCGTCTGCATCGGTGAGCGCAGCCGCGTCGCGGCCGATATAGGCGTGCGCCGTGCGCGTCGAACGGATACGTAGCGAGCCGTCGACGACCTTCATTTCGACGCCGTTGCGGTTGCCGAGGTAGTCCGCCGGAAAGCCTTCCAGCCCGTCATTGACGGCAAAGCCGACGCCGGCCTCGGTTGACGCATAGGCATGGCCGACGGAGGAATTCGGGAACGCCGCTTTCAGGCCGTCCAGCACCGCCTGGTCGGCGATCTCGCCGGAGAGGCGGACATAGCGCGGCGCGAACTGCGCGGCCGAGCCGCTCATCAACAGCTTGCGCCAGTGCGAGGGCGTGCCGGAGATGTGGGAGACGCCCCGCGCGTTCAGCCGCGTGACGTGATCGGCGAGCGCCTCATGCGGATCGGACAGCACCATCGAGCCGCCCGAGAGGACGGCGCGGAGGAATATCTGCAGGCCGCCATAGCGGCGGATGTCGTAGAACGTCGCCCATACCGGCGCGGGTCCGCGCGCCGGGCCTTCGGCGACGATGGCGCCGGTGAGTGCTTCCAGCGTATGGCCGACGATTTTCGGCACGCCCGACGTGCCCGAGGTGAGCATCAGCCATTCCGTGGCGCGTTCGGTCCTGGCCGGCGCTGTGGCTTGAAGCGGCAGTTGTGCGGTGACGACCAGCGGCACGCCAGTCTCGGCCCAGCGATCGGGCTCGTCGGTGACAACGGCATCGATCCCGGCATTCGCCATCAGCGCGTCGAGATGCGCCGGGTTGAGATCCGGCGGGCACAGCAGCATGCGGCGGGCAATACCGTCGAGCTCGATCATGGCAAGACCCGATCGGAGCTGGTCGGACAATTTCAGCAGCACCGCGCGGCCGGACAGCTCGCCCAGGCGGCCACCCAGGACCGTCTGCGACAGGATATCCGTCAACGACACGACATCGTGCGCGTCCGACAGCGTGCGGCCGGTCAGCTCCGCGCCGAGATGGTCGCGGAGCGCAAAGATCTCACGCGGGGACATTTTCGTAGGCCCGCACGAAATCGCCCACGGTGGCGGGGAACGCTGCGTCCTCGGAAATGGTGAAAGGGTCGACGCCGGTCTCGTCCTCGAGGCGCGCCACCAGGATGGCGAAGGCGAGCGAGTCGAAGCCCGTCTCGTGCAGGGACAGCTCGTCCGAGAGTGCGGGAAGCGCGACGTGCTGCTCTTTGGCGATCTGCTGGATCGCTTCAATGACCTTAGACCGTACCGACATGGCTGGCTCGCTTCTGTTGTCGTTCGTGTTGCGGCGGTTCTTGATGACCGCCACCCTTGCCCGTTTGTTTACCCGACAGAAGTAAATGGCTTCTTGGACAATTCGGATAAAATTGGACCTATCTGGCGGATTTTCGCGCGGCTAGAGCCGGATCGTACCCTGGTTGATTTGCGCATACGTCTCCGCGTCCAGCGCGACATAGGCGCCGGTCTTCGGGTCCAGCATGAACAGCGGATCGGAGACCGCGCCGGGATCAAATCCCTCGCGCGCGAGCTCGCCCTTCTTCTGCTTGAACGTCTCGGTCGCATCGAGCTCGCGCGAGATGCGTATGAAGACGGGATGAGCATAGGCGGGCAGGCGCTGTGCGAGATGGGCGGGCAGTGCCTCGACGGCGAAGCCTTCGTTCACCACGATCGCACTCATGCCGGCGCGGCCGTCGGTGCCGGGAATGCCGACGCCGTAGGTGGTGGCGTCGATCACGCCAGTGAAACCCCGCATGGCGTCGTTGACCTCCGAAGTCGCGACGTTCTCGCCCTTCCAGCGAAAGGTGTCGCCGATGCGGTCGACGAAGTGGAAGAAGCCCTTCTCGTCGAGCCGCATCAGGTCGCCGGTGCGGAACCAGGAATCGCCCTTGGCAATGACATCGCGCAGGATCTTCTTCTCGGTCTCGCTCGCCTCGGTGTAGCCCTCGAAGCGGCCGCCGCCCTCATCCGCCGTGCCGATGCGGCCTATGGCTTCGCCGGCCTCGCCGCGCGCGCAGGGGATACAAAACCCCTCCGCATTGCGCAGCGGGGCGCCGTTATCGGGCTCGAGCTTGACGAGACCGGCAGGGAAACGATGCGCAAGCAACGGCGGAACGCGGCCGATCGCGCCGGGCTGGCCCTCGACGTTGAACAGCGAGAAATTGCCTTCCGTCGCCGCGTAGAATTCGAGGATGCGCGGAATGGCGAAACGCGCCTGAAAATCGTCCCAGATGTCACCGCGTAGGCCGTTGCCGCAGACGAGCCGCAGGCGATGCCGGTTCTCGTATTCCGACGGCGGCGCCTTGAGCAGATAGCGGCAGAGCTCGCCGATATACTGGAACAGCGTACAGTCGTGGCGCACGATGTCGGGCCAGAAATTCGAGGCTGAGAATTTATCTGCGATCACAACCGAGCCCCCGGCAGCGAGCATGCTGCATGGTGCCACGATGCCGCCAACCGAGTGGAACAGCGGCAGGCAATCGTAGAGCCGGTCCTGCGGCGTCGCGCCGGTGAGGCCGGCGAACCAAAAGCCCCAATTGAGGATGCGGCGGTGGCTGATGCTTGCGGCTTTCGGCAGGCCGGTCGTCCCGGACGTGTAGATCAGCAGGGCCCGGTCGTCGATGGTGACGTCACCACGCTCGTCCGGCGAAAGCGGCCGGTCATCGAGGGCGTCGAGCGCGACATCGATCGGACGCTCGCTGCGGGCATCGCCGTGGGTCCAGACCTTTGCTTCCGTCTTCAAGTGCGGCAACGCGCCGGACAGCTCCGCTGCAAGCTCATGCGCAACAATGATGTGAGCGGGCTTTGCGACTCCGACGCAATGCGCGAGCGAGTGCCCGACGAGCTTGGTGTTGATCAGCGCGACCACGCCGCCGACGCGGCTGATGCCGAGCCAGGCCGCGACATAATCGATGCCGTTCGGCATGATCAGCGCGACAGTGCCGCCCTTGGCCACACCGGCCGAGCGCGCCCAGCGCGCATAACGATTGATGCGTTTCGAAAGTCCCTCATAGTCGAGGCTCGCGTCATCGGTGGTCAGCGCAACGCGATCTGGCTGGCGCTGCGCCCAATCGTCGACGACATCGGCGAACAGCCGGCCCGGCAACGTCTCGATCCGTGCGGTGAGCTCGATCGCCTTCAGCCAGATTTTCGAAGCCGAAGGTGCGCGCGCGGCTTTCGGTTGCTCGATGACGCCGGTTGTCATGCCGTTCATTCTTTACGTGTCTGCGGGTTTCCGGCAGCTTAGCTCGCACGCCCTGCCCAGATGTTAAGAGACAAGGTAAAACCGGGTTAGTGCACGATTAACTCTAGTGATCCTTTACCAAACCGGAGGCGATCGAGGTGCGCCGCCTGGCAGTTCTTGCAATAGCAAAGCCAGTTGTCGGGGCGTGAGGCTAGGCGGCTCCGGGCAAACGGGTTAGTCTTTTTGACCCTGCATTGTCCCGGTTGCGAAAGGGAGACGACCTGTGGCTCTCGGCTCGTCTGAATTTCCCGTCCAGGCCGCGCCGTTCGAGCAGCCGCTGACCAATTTTGCCAATGGCCTGAGGCGCGGACAGGTCAAGGTGGTCGCGATCGGCTCGTCGACCACGGCGGGCGAAGGAGGCATCGCGCCCTATCCGCAACGATTGCTGGCGGACCTTCGGAGCATATTTCCGAAGCCCGGGATCGATGTCATCAACCGGGGCGTCGGCGGCGAAGAGGCTCCCAAGGAGCTTTTGCGGTTCAAGCACGACGTCTTCGACCAGAAGCCGGATCTCGTGATCTGGCAGGTCGGCACCAATGCGGTGTGGCAATCGGCCGATCAGAATCCACCGACCTTCGACGAAACCAGGAGGGCCATCGCTGACGGCGTCGATCAGCTGCTTGTGGACGGAGGGATCGACGTCATCCTAATGGATCTGCAATATGTGCCGGCGGTGCTGACGCCGGCCAAGGCCGACAAGGCGAACGCGATGGTCGCAGCGATCAGCGAGATCGCGCATGCAAAGCGGGTCAACGTCTTTCGCCGCTTCGCGCTGATGAAGGGCTGGCACGACGTTGCAAGAATTTCGTTCGACCGCATGGTCGACCCGGGCGACGACAGCAGGCTGCACGCAAGCGACTGGACCACGGACAAGATGACCTGGCAGTTGACCGACGCGATCGTCACCGCGGCCAACGAGGCGCCCCACGGCAGCTAGCCCTGCATACTCCGTCTGATTGACGGCCGAACGGGCGGTGAGCCCTAGCCGCCTCGCTGATGGCGCAAGCGCTGCGGCGGTGCGTTGAACGGATAATACGGATTGAGATCGCAGCTGGCGGAGCGGCCGGAAGCCGTAGCTCGGCACTGCGGCACTGAGGTGAAGGAGCAATCGTACCACTCCCCGCCACCGCCGTTTGCACCGGAATAGACGTGCATGCAGACGGGATAGCGCGGATCGAAGGTCTGTGCATGCGACGGCGCGGCCGTGAGCAGGGCACCGACGGTCATGATCAGGCCGAACAAGCGATGCATGAAAATTCCCCCTGAAGGCCGTTGCGGATCGCTAGTGCACGTTCTTGTGGCGCCGGCGCGGCGGCGGCGGGGGTTGGTCGAACGCATAGTAGGGATTGACGTCGCAGCTTGCCGAGCGGCCCGAGGCCGTGGCGCGGCACTGCGGCAGCGAGGTGAAGGAGCAATCGAAATAATCGCCACCGCCCCCGCCAAAACTACCGGGCGTATAGACGTGCATGCACACCGGGTAACGCGGATCGTAGGTCTGGGCGCTGGCATCTGCCGCCACGAACAGCGTGGCAATTGCGGTCAGGGTCAGGATCGGCAAACGCATGGAGAAATCCTCGAATCTGTCATGTCGGCCATGTCGGCGGCCCGGATGCCGGCCACCTCGTATGGCATAACACCATGGCAGAGGCGACCGTTCCTGCGCGCAGATGACGGCAAGGTGAGTGCGGTGCACTGCGCCCGCTACGCGCCGAGCCCTTGCAACACCAGCCGGTTCAACCTTGCCGCAAACGCCGCAGGGTCCTCCGGCAGCTCGCCGTCTAGGATCTGCGCCTGTTCGAGCAGGAGCAGGCTGAGATCGTCAACCATCTTGGAGCCGGCCTGAGCCTTCGTGATCGCCGTCACCAGCGGATGGCGCAGGTTGATCTCAAGGATCGGCTTGGTGCGCATGCCACGGTTCTGCTGAGACAGGATGCGCTCGAGCTCGCGGCTCGGGCCCTGGCTGTCGGCGACGAGGCAGGACGCGGAGCTGGTAAGACGCGTCGAGGCCTTGACGTCGCTGACGCGCTCGCCGAGCGCGGCCTTGATCACCGCGATGGTGGCGGCCTCGTCGGCGGGCGGCTCGTCCTTTTTCGCCTCGTCGGCTTCGTCGACGCGCGGGATCAGGTCGAGATTGAGATCGCCTTGGCTCAGCGACTTCAGCGGCTTGCCGTCAAACTCCGAGGGCATCGAGGTCCAGAAGGCGTCGACGGGATCGGACAGCAGCAGAACTTCGATGCCGCGCGCAGTCGCCGCCTCGAGCCGGGGGTTCGACTTCAGCCGGTCGATGCTGTCGCCGACGAGATAATAGATCTCGGTCTGGTTCGGCTTGAAACCGGCGACGACGTCCTTGAGCGAGCGCTTCTCGCCCGAGGTCGTGGTGAAACGCGACAGCGCGAGCAGCTTTTCTCGGCGTTCGAAATCCTCGTAGATGCCTTCCTTCAGCACCGCGCCGAAGGCCTCCCAGATCTTCGCGAAGTTCTCCGGATCCTTCTCCGCCAGGCTTTCGAGCTCGGACAGCACGCGGGTCGCCACGGCCTTGCGGATCTGCGCGAGCTGCGGATTGTTCTGAAGCATCTCGCGGGAAATGTTGAGCGGGAGATCCTCGCTGTCGACGACGCCGCGGATGAAGCGGAGATAGCCCGGCAGCAGATCGGCATCGTCAGTGATGAACACGCGGCGGACATAGAGCTTGACGCGCCCCTTGCGGTTCGGTTCGAACAGGTCGAACGGCTTCGTCGAGGGCGCGAACAGCAGCACGGCGTAGGAGTAACGTCCCTCCGCGCGATAATGCAGCGTCATCGCGGGATCGTCGAAGGCGGAGGCGATCTGCTGATAGGCCTTCTTGTAGTCTTCCGGCGTGAGCTCGGATTTCGAGCGCTGCCACAGCGCGCTCGCAGAATTGATCTGACGCGGTTCGCCCCCTTCAGGCACGAGCTCGATGGGGAAGAGGATGTTGTCGGAATAAGCGCCGACGATACGTTCGATCTCGTAAGCTTCGAGATATTTCTTCGCATCGTCCTTGAGATGCAGGACGATCTCGGTGCCGCGCTGCACGCGGCCCGCATCCTCCTCGCTGGCACGCGCGATCTCGAAGCCCGAGCCGCCCGAGGACGTCCAGGTCCAGACGTCGCTCTCGCCGGCGCGGCGGCTCACCACGACGATCTTGTCGGCTACCATGAAGGCGGAATAGAAGCCGACGCCGAACTGGCCGATCAGGCCGAGACCATCCTTGGCCTCCTTGAGCTTCGATACGAAGGCCTTGGTGCCCGAGCGGGCGATGGTGCCGAGGTGGTCGATCAGCTCCTGCCGCTCCATGCCAATGCCATTGTCGGCGATCGCAAGCGTTCCGGCCGTCTTGTTCGGAATGATCCGGATCTTGAGCGCGTCGCCTTCGCCCAGCAGCGCCGGATTCGCGATGGCCTCATAGCGCAGCTTGTCGCAGGCGTCAGAGGCATTGGAGACGAGCTCGCGCAGGAAGATATCGGTCTCGGAATAGACGGAATGCACCATCAGGTGCAGAAGCTCGGAAACCTCGGCCTGGAAGGGCTGCGTATGCACAGCCGTGTCTGACGTCGTCATGCGTTTACCCGGTCAATCCAAAGAGGAAGAAACCCGGGATATAACGCGAGGGGGCAGGGGATCAAGTAGACGTCAGCAATCGCCCTCCGGGCGGAGGGCGACTTGTCCGTGGCCAAAGCCGATCAAGTCACACAGCGGCCGGGTTGGAGCAGCTTTGCGACCTCGGTCAGGGAGCTGACCATCGGCTCGCAGGCGATCGTCGGCTTTTTGCGGCTCTGCTTCTGGTCCGGGAGCAACACCGGCGGCTTGGCGTTGCCGGTCTCGATCACCGCGGGGACCCGCAGCAGCACCGACGTGTCGGCCAGATCGTTCAGCCGCATCGACACGGTGCGGGTCGGAACCTCAGCCTGCTTGATGTCGGCCAGCCGGTCCGCTTTGCTGGAGCGATTGACGTTATGGCCCGGCTTGTCAGCGACCGCCTGCCAGCGGTCGGCCGGATCATGGCCGGAGGCCAGCTGCACGGCGCCGACCTGGACGGCGCCAAGCGTCGCGGCGATCGCGACGGCGCCTAAAAATACCTTTTGAATCTGTGACATGGCTGTCGGTCCCTCGCCCCATGGCGATCGCGGGAACAACGCGAGGAGAGGACCCAGAGTTCTCAGGCGTTAAGATCACTTAACCGTGTGCGAAAAGGCAGGGTGCGAAAAGGATGGCCCCACGAAAAATTTTGCAACCCCCTGGAACGACTTTCAGGGACGGGAGTCGTATCAACAGCCGGCTATTCCCCCCTGCCCCATAAGCCGGCGACGTAGGGCGCGACTGTGGTGATGCCAGTCGCGCCTTACTTTTGTCTGGCGTTCAGTTCGCCTTCCCCGCAAGCCACTCCCGCCCCTCCGCATAGAGCTTCTCAACCTCGGGCCCGGTGAGGCCTGGCATGTCGCGCTTGACCTTGTAGCCGATCAGCTCCTGCATGTAGGCGAGGTGGCGGTAGCCTTCGGGCAGCGCGGCAAGGGCTTTCTGGTCGAGCTGAAGCGTCGCGGAGGGATCAACCGGGTCGATCCGGTCCTTCTCGTAGATCGGCTGGCGGCGGACGATGCCCCATTTTCCCTGCCGCTTCTCCAGGAAATCGTAGAAGCGCCCGGTGCAGACGACGTCGCAGGGCACGTCGTGCACCGGTGCGCGCTGCGAGATGGTCATCTTGGTCTGCGCGATGGCGCGCGCCCCCTCGAGATCGATGCTGCAGCCACCGAGGAAATGCAGGATGCGCACGCCCTTGGCGAACCCCTCCTGGCTGACCCGCATGAAATCCCGCGCCGGCCCCTGAAACCAGGTGGCGGACATCCAGCCTTCCTCGTGCCAGACGGTGGCAAAACGCTCCCAATCGCCGGCATCGCGCCACACCGCCCAGTTCTCGACGAGGTCGCGGATGGCGAGGCGATCGAGGAGTTGCTGGTCCATGAACACGTCTCCGATGGCACCGCGGCTGCAACGGCCGCTGCGCGAGGTATGAGCGGCGAATTCGATGGCCGTCAAGCGTGACAACCGGATCAACAAAAATCCGGCGCACCTTGCGGCACGCCGGATCGGATTTCGTCAAAATGCCGGGCGCTGGCGCCTTCGTTACGCCGCCGGTACCTTCGGCGCGCGGTTGCGGGAGTTGCGCTGGAAGAACAGCGCCTGGCTCGCCACCGCCGACACCATCGCCGGCTGGAACGGTTTCGAGATCAGGAAGGCCGGCTCCGGTCGCTCGCCGGTGAGGAAGCGCTCGGGGTATGCGGTGATGAACACCACCGGCACTTCGAAGGTGCGGAGCAGCTCGTTGACGGCGTCGAGGCCCGACGAGCCGTCGGCGAGCTGGATGTCGGCGAGGATCAGGCCCGGTCGCTTGTTCTTTGCCAGCGCGACCGCATCGGCGTGGGTGCGGGCGACGCCGACGACATTGTGGCCGAGGTTCTTCACCAGGCTCTCGAGATCCATGGCGATGAAGGTCTCATCCTCGATGATCAGCACGTCAGTGGCGATCTCGGCTGCCATCTCACGCCCTGCGGCATCCGCAAGCCGGCGCGTCTCACCGACGTCGGTGCCGAGAATGTAGCCGACCTCTTCTTCCGAAAATCCCTCGAGCGAGAGCAGCAGGAAGGCTTGCCGCGGCAAGGGCGTGATGTTGGACAGCCGCCGCTCCGGCGGCATCGGCAGGTTCGTCACCTCGGAATCGTCGTTGACGGAAACGGAATTCCAGATTTGGGTGAACAGCCGGAACAGGCCGGCGCGCGGCCCGTGGCTCTCGTCGAGCACCGACGGATCTCCCAGCATGGCTTCCAACATGGCTGCGACATAGGCGTCACCGGAGGACTGGCTGCCCGTCAGGGCGCGTGCGTACCGGCGCAACAACGGCAAGTGTTCAGCAACGAGCTGTGAACGGGACATCCCCACTCCATATCATCTTCGGGCCGACCTTGACGTGCAGGCGTTAGGCGGGGGGCCCGGGTTCCCCTGCTGGGCTGATTACGCCTCAGACCAAGAAAAGTTCCGCATGGGGGCGGAACTTTTTCTCGCAGCTCGCATTGAGCCTATCCAGGGAACGGCTCCCGGTTGAGAGAACTTCTCGATTTTACAGCTACTTAACTCGGGGAAACGTGGAACAGGTCATGAAAGATCTCAAGTCTCAAGCCAGCAAAAGCACGACCCCCGGCAAGGGAGGGCTCACTCCGGAGATCCAGTCCCGGATCGGGCACCAGCTGCGCGCCATGTACGACGACGTGGTGCGGCAGGGGGTTCCGGACCGGTTCGCGGAACTGATCAAGAAACTTGATGCGCCGGGAGCGACCCCCCAAGTGGAAAATGGTGGCGGCTCTAACGACAACAATGGGAGGGATTGATGCCTCTCACGGATTCCCTGCGTAACGACATCCTGGCGGCCGTGCCCAGTCTGCGCGCGTTTGCCATCTCGCTCAGCGGCAATGCGGACCGCGCCGACGATTTGGTCCAGGAGACGCTGTTGCGGGCGCTCGCCAACATCGACTCGTTCCAGCCCGGCTCCAATCTGCCGGCATGGCTGTTCACGATCCTGCGCAACCTGTTCCGCTCCGACTATCGCAAGCGGCGGCGGGAAGTCGAGGATGCCGAAGGCAATTATGCTAAGACGCTGAAGACGCAGCCCTCGCAGAACGCCCATCTTGAGTTCGAGGAATTCCGCACGGCGCTCGACAAGCTTCCGCAGGACCAGCGTGAAGCGCTGATCCTCGTCGGCGCCTCCGGCTTCTCCTATGAGGACGCGGCTTCGATCTGCGGCTGCGCAGTCGGCACGATCAAGAGCCGCGTCAACCGTGCGCGCTCCAAGCTCGCGGCGCTGCTCTATGTCGACGGCGCCGAGGATTTCGGGCCCGACGAGACCATTCGCGCCGTGATCGGCGGCAGCGGCGGCTGACGGCCGGCGTCAATCGAACTGAGACCGCGATGAAGGCGGCCGCATCCGCGGCCGTCTTTTCGCGCGAACGGGATCACGTCCAATACGAAGCGTGCATCGCCTCGATCACTCGTCCACGAAGGTCACGGTCTCGGCCAGGCTCGCACGCGACGTCCGGTAGCTGTTGACCTTGTGGGCATTGTCGGCATAGCCGAACGAGATACCGCAAACGATGCGGCGATCATCAGGCAAATTGAAATGGCGGCGGATCAGGCCGGAGTGGCGCGCGAGCGCCGCCTGCGGAATTGTGCCGAGCCCGAGCGCCTGCGCGACCAGCATGAAGTTCGAGACATAGGCGCCGCAATCGATCGCACCGTAGATGCCGAGCGGCTCGTCGGTATGGATGATGGCCACATGCGGCGCGCCGAAGAAATTGTAGTTCTCCAGCGCCTGCTTGGCATAGGCCATCTTGTCTCCGCGCGCGATGCCGAGCGTGTTGTAGAGCTGAAAACCGCTCTCGCGGCGGCGTTCGAGATAAGCGCCGAGATATTCGCGCGGCGGCGTGAAATCATAGTCGTCCCCGAGCCCGCCCGAAGCCTCCTTGTAGATCAGCTTGCGGAAACGCTCCTTGGCCTCGCCGCTGGCGATGACGACCTGCCAGGGCTGGCTGTTGCACCAGGACGCCGTGCGCTGGGCGGTGGTCAGCACGTGCTCGATCGTCGCGCGATCGACTTCCTTGGCCAGGAAGGCGCGCACCGAGTAGCGCTCGTTGAGCAGCTCTTCGAGCACGCCGATGCGGTTGTTATGATTGACTGCAGCGTCCATTGCTTAAGCTCGCTTTCGTGCCCCGGACGCGACGCAGCACGAAGTGATGCGGCGCTGAGGCGGGGCCCATTGTGGCCTGTCTATTATGGCTCTTGGGTCCCGGCTCGCGCTTCGCGCGTCCGGGACACGAGATGTCAACGCCCCTTGGTCGGAATCTTGTTGTACGGCACGTCCTTGTCCACGCGGATGTCGCCCGGCAATCCCAGCACGCGCTCGGCGATGATGTTGCGCAAGATCTCGTCGGTGCCGCCCGCGATGCGCATCGAAGGCGAGGACAGCAGCATCTGCTGGAACTGGCCCTGCACGGTCTCCTCGTCCGTGCCGGTGAGAACGCCGGCCGCGCCCTGGAGGTCCATGGCATAGGTTGCGATGTCCTGTAGCATCATGCCGGAGACGAGCTTGCCGATCGAATTTTCCGGTCCCGGCCGCTCGCCCTTGGACAGCGCCGAGATCGCGCGGTAGCTGGTGTATTTCAGCCCGCTCGACTTCACCGCCCAGCTCGCGAGTTTTGAGCGCACGGCGGGATCGTCGATGGCGGGGCCATCCTCCAGCATCAGGTTGGAGCAGAACTCGAACATCTCCGGGACGCCGGTCGCAAGCCGCGAGCCGATCGACATGCGCTCGTTCATCAGCGTGGTCAGCGACACGCTCCAGCCCTCGCCGATGGCGCCAAGACGCTGGCTGTCGGGAATGACGACGTCGGTGAAATAGACCTCGTTGAACTCCTGCATGCCGTTGGCCTGCTTGATCGGGCGCACCTCGACGCCGGGGCTCTTCATGTCCAGGAAGAACATGGTGAGACCTTTGTGCTTGGGCACATTGGGATCGGTGCGCGCGATCAAAAGTCCGTAGTCGGAATAGTGCGCACCCGAGGTCCAGATCTTCTGGCCGTTGACGACCCAATTGTCGCCCTTCTTCTCCGCGCGCGTGCGCAAGCCCGCGACGTCAGAGCCCGCTGATGGCTCGGAGAACAGCTGGCACCAGATCTCCTCGCCCGCGGCCAGCTTCGGCAAATGGCGCCGCTTGGCCTCCTCGCTGCCAAAAGCCATCACGGTTGGCCCGCACATGCCCTCGCCGATCTGGAACGGCTGCGTCAGCTTGCCATAGACGCCTTCCTCCTGCTGCCAGATCACGCGCTCGATCGGCGTCGCACCGCGGCCGCCATATTCCTTGGGCCAATGCAGGCAGGCCCAATTGCCTTCGGCCTTCTTCTTCTGCCAGGCCTTGCCGACATCGACGATGTCGTGGTTGGCCAGCCGGATGCGGCCGAGCGAGGATTTTGACAGCTCAGCCAAAAACTCCTTCGGCGCGTTGGCCTCAACCCATTTGCGCGCGGTCTCGCGGAAGGCGGCTTCCTGCGGGGTGTCGTCGAAATTCATGGCGGACCTCTTCGTTCTTGCTCTGTCTTAGTCCCTCATGGTGAGTGGCGCGCAGCGCCGCCTCGACCCACGAGGCCCCCGTTGGGCCTGCATCCTTCGAGACGCCGCGCTCCGCGGCTCCTCAGGATGAGGATCATCAGCCTCTTCCCTTCGTCAGGATCCTGTTGAACGGCACGTCCTTGTCGACACGGATGTCGCCGGGCAGGCCCAGCACCCGCTCGGCGATGATGTTGCGCATGATCTCGTCAGTGCCGCCTTCGACACGGGTTCCCGGCGCGCGCAGCAGCATCGCCTGGAAGCGGCCGGCGAGTTCGGAATCTTCGGCACCGCTGATCACACCGGCAGCGCCTTGCAGATCCAGCGCATAGGTCGCGACATCCTGGATCATGGAGCCCGCGACCAGCTTGCCAATGGAGTTCTCCGGTCCCGGACGCTCGCCCTTCGACAGCGCCGAGATCGCGCGCATGCTGGTGTATTTCAGTCCGCTCGCTTTCGCCGCCCAGCTCGCCAGCTTCGCGCGCACCGCGCGGTCCTCGATTGCCGGGCCATCGTCCAGCATCAGGCTGGAGCAATATTCGAACAGCTCGGGGAAGCCGGTCGAGACGGCCGCGCCGATCGCGCTGCGCTCGTTCATCAGCGTGGTCAGCGAGACGTTCCAGCCGTCACCGACCTCGCCGAGGCGCTGGTGATCGGGAATGCGGACGTTGGTGAAATAGACTTCGTTGAAGTCGGAAGCGCCGCTCGCCTGCTTGATCGGCCGCACCTCGACGCCAGGGCTCTTCATGTCCAGGAAGAACATGGTAAGGCCCTTGTGCTTGGGCACGGTCGGATCGGTGCGGGTGAGCAGAATGCCGTAATCGGAATAGTGCGCGCCCGACGTCCAGATCTTCTGGCCGTTGATCACCCAGTCATCGCCATCCTTCTCGGCGCGCGTGCGTAGGCCCGCAACGTCGGAGCCGCCGGCGGGCTCGGAGAACAGCTGGCACCAGACCTTTTCGCCGGAGGCGAGTGGCGGCAAATAGGCGCGCTTATGCTCCTCGCGCGCGAACGCCATCATGGTCGGCCCGCACATGCCGTGGCCGATGATGAACATGCGGGATAGCTGGCCGAACGGCCCTTCTTCCTGCTGCCAGATCACACGTTCGATCGGCGACGAACCGCGGCCACCATACTCCTTCGGCCAATGCAGGCAGGCCCAGCCGGCATCTGCCTTCTTCTTCTGCCAGGCCTTTGCCACTTCCAGAATGTTGGCGTTCTTCAATTGCGTGCGGCCGAGCGAGGACTTGCGAAGCTCCTCCTCGTACTGCTTGGGCGCATTTGCCGCGATCCAGGCGCGAGCCGTGGCGCGAAATTCGGCTTCTTGCAGAGTGTCGTCGAAGTTCATGACGTTGCCTTTCGCCTACGCCGCGTTCTTCTTGCGCATGCGGTCGATCAACTGGTCTTCCCAATAGGACAGGCTGCCGAGCCCGAGCGCCATCGCGTTGGCGCGGCGGTAGTACATGTGGCAGTCGAACTCCCAGGTGAAACCCATGCCGCCGTGAACCTGGATGTTGTTCTTGGCGCAGTGCTGGAACGCCTGCGTCGCGCTGATGCGGGCCGCGGCGGCGGCTTCCGGCAGCTCCGCGGCGTTGGTCGAGAGCGCCCAGGCGCCGTAATAGCTGTTGGAACGCGCCAGCGTTGCCGACACGTACATGTCCGCCAGCATGTGCTTGACGGCCTGGAACGAGCCGATCTGTCGCCCGAAGGCGATGCGGTCGAGCGCGTAGTCGCGGCCCATCTCCAGCGCGCGGTCGGAGCCGCCCACCTGCTCGAATGCGCAGAGCACCGCAGCGCGATCGAGCACTTGAGTCAAGATGCTCCAGCCTTCGCCGGCCGCGCCCAGGGGCTCGGCCTTGCAATCCCTGAAAGTGATCTCCGCCTGCCCGCGGGTCGGATCGAGATTGGTCAGGCTTTTCACCTCGACTCCGCCGGCCCTGAGATCGACAATGAACAAGGAGATGTCGCCGTCGCGTCCGCTCGATCCCGTGCGTGCCGCCACCACCGCGAAGTCGGCGATCGTACCATCGGCGACCGGCTTCTTGACCCCGTTGAGCACGCCATTCGCAGCCGTGAGCTTGACGTTCTTCGGTGACGGATTGCCCTTGCCCTCGAACAGCGCCAGCGTGCCGATCGCCTCGCCCGAGGCAATGGCCGGCAACCATTTTTTCTTCTGCGCGTCACTGCCCGCGATCAGCAGCGCTTCGGCAGCCAGGTAAACAGTCGAGGAGAACGGCACCGGTGCGTTCGCCCGGCCCATCTCTTCGGCGATCACGCAAAGTTCGAGATGACCGGCGCCGGCGCCACCAAAATCCTCGGGAATGGCGACGCCGAGAAAACCCATCTCGGCGAGGCCTTTCCACAGCTCCTTGTCGTACGGCACCTTGCCGTCGAGGACTGCGCGCACTGCCTTGGGTGGGCACTTCTCGGTGAGGAATTTGCGCGCCTGATCGCGGAGCTGCTTCTGGTCGTCGGAGAAATCGAAATTCATGGCGCGTATCCGTGTTGCTGATGTCGATTACTTGAGAATGATGACGTCCTGGTCAGGCTTGTCAGCATAGAGCCGCCCCACCAGCGCGGCACGACGTTCCAGGCCGGCGCGCTGGTTGATGTAGCCCTTGTCGGTGAGCTCGTTGCCGTCGATCGAAGGCGGTTCCGCCATCAGCATGGCGCGCGCGATGATGCGGCTGCTGGCGCCTTCGCACTCCCGGTTGTGAGCTTCCAGCCCGCGCCTGAAGCAAGCGATCACCTCGGGATGCGTCACTGCATCCTCGAAGCTGAGATCAGGCTTGCCGACGAGTTGACGGCAGGCATGCAGGTTCGGCCAGGCCAGCAAGCCGATGAAGGCGCGATCCTGCCCCGCGACCAGGGCATCATGCACGACGGGCGTCGCGGCGGCGATCGCATCGGTGCGCAGCGAGCCGACATGGACGAAGGTGCCGGTGGTCAGCTTGAAATCTTCGACCACCCGGCCGGCAAAGATGATGCCCTTCACCGGATCGGTGTCGTCGACGAAGATTCCGGCGTCGCCGATGCAATAAAAACCTTCCTCGTCGAACATCTTCTTCGTCAGGTCAGGCTGGCCGAAATAGCCCGGCGTGACGTTGACGCCGCGCAGACGCAGCTCGTATTTCGAGCCGAACGGCACCATCTTCAACTCGACGCCGGGGAACGGCAGGCCGATCAGGCCGACGCGCTCGGTGTCCCAATAGGTACCGGTCGATGTCGGCGCGGTCTCGGTCGAGCCCCAGCCGGTGTAGAACACGATGCGCTCGCCGGTGGTCTTCACGGCGAGAGCCTGCATGCGGTCGTAGAGGTCATCAGGCAGCCGCGCGCCGCCATAGGCCATGATCGAGAGATTCTTGAAGAAGGAGCGGCACAGCGCCTCGTCCTTCTCCATGGCGGCGGCGAGCGCGGCATAGCCGGCGGGGACGTTGGCGTAATAGGTCGGCGAGATCTCGCGCAGATTCCGGAGAGTCTCCTCGAACTGCCCCGGCATCGGACGGCCGTCATCGATATAGAGCGTGCCGCCATCGACCAGGATCGGGTGGAACGCCGCATTGCCGCCCATGGTGTGGTTCCAGGGCATCCAGTCCAGCATGGTCGAGATCGGACCGCCGGGATCGCGTGGCCGCACCTGCATCATCATGGCCGCATTGGCGCACATCATCGCTTGCGTGTTGATGACGGCCTTGGGCATGCCGGTCGAGCCTGACGTGAACAGCAGTTTGCCGACGGTCTCAGGCGTGATCTTCGCGATCGACGCTTCGACATCGGCAGTCACAGCTGTCGCCGCGAGCTCGGCAAAACTGACGCTCTCGATGCCATCGCAGGGCCGCAAGACGTGAACGATGGTGACGCCGGTGAGATCGAGCGCTTTCAGCGCCTTCTCGAAGGTCGGGCCGTCCTGCACCATCACCACGCCGGGCTTGATCAGGTCGAACAGGTATTTCAGCTTGACGTGATCATGGCTCATCAAGGAGTAGGCCGGCGAGACCGGCGCGGCCGGCACGCGCGCCTGCATCGCGGCCTGCGTCATCAGCGCGTGCTCGATCGAATTGCCGGAGAGGATTGTGACCGGGCGGCCGTCGAGCGCAAGGTTAAGCAGGCCTTGCGTCAGCGCATCCACGATGCGCTTGGCTTCGCCATAGGACAATTTGCGCCATTCGCGGTTCGGGCCACCGCGCTGGGCAAGCCAGATCCGCTCTGGCGCTTCCTTCGCCCATTTTGCCAGCGAAGCCGGAATATGCTTCTCGTAGGTCTGCAGCGGGATGCGCGACTTCAGCACCACCGTGCCGTCGTCGCGGCGCTCGACGTCGATGTCGCGCCCAAGCCACTTGACCTTGCGAAAGGCGGGTTTCGTCATCACCGCCGCCGCGCTTCCACTCATAGTGCGTCTCCCGGAATTTCTCGTCCTTTACGGATCTTCATTGTCAGCGCCTGATATAGACAGGCTTTCGCTTCTCAAGGAAGGCCCTGATGCCTTCCGAAAATTCCTCGGAGCGGCTGCACAGGACCTGGTTGCGATCCTCCATCGCGATTACGGCTTCCAGCGATCCGGCATCGACGCTCATGTTGAGACATTCTTTGGACAGGCGTAGGCCCACGGGCGAGGCCGTGATCATCGCGTCGACATAGGGTTCGGCGGCCTCATCGAGCTTGTCCTCGTCGACGACCTCGGAGACCAGCCCGACCGCGAGCGCCCGCTCGGCGCCGATGAAGCGTCCCGTGAGGATCAGCTCCGATGCCACGGTGACACCGACAAGGCGTGGAAGAAAATAACTGGTGCCAATGTCGCAGCCGCCAAGGCCGAGCTTGATGAAGGCGCAGTTCATCCGCGCCGATCTCGTCGCAATGCGGATGTCGGAGGCGAGCGCCAGCGCAAAGCCGCCGCCGGCCGCCGCGCCCTGTACCAGCGCGAGGATCGGCTGCGGACAGCGCCGCATCAGCATCACGATGTCGGCGATGCGCCGCTGCGAATCCAGCGACTCGGTGACATCAGGCGGCTCCTGCTGGCCGGCACGGCGCGCCATCGCCGCCTTGAGGTCGAGGCCCGCACAGAAATTCTTGCCGGCGCCCTTCAACACCACGACGCGCGTGTCGCGGTTGCGCTGAAGGCCTTGGAAGTAGACGTTGAGCGCGTCGATCAACGCAGGATCGAGCGCGTTGAGGTGTTCAGGACGATTGAGCGTCACGGTGTCGACGCCGTCATTGTGCTCGATCAGCAGCGGTTGGGACATGCGCGCGACTTCCTTCATCCGCAACGATGGTGCCGATTACTGCGCCCTCTCCCTTGTGGGAGAGGGCATGTACGTCACGCGCCGCGCATTCGCTCGGGTGAGGGGTCTGCCTCCACAGGTGAGATCGTGGAGAGAACCCCTCATCCGGCGCGCTCAGGAGCGCGCCACCTTCTCCCACAAGGGGAGAAGGAAAAAGAGCTCTACCGCGGCGCCATGCGGATCGCGCCGTCGAGGCGAATGGTTTCGCCATTGAGCATTGGGTTCTCGACGATGTGCACGGCCAGCGACCCGTATTCATTGGCGTCGCCGAGACGCGCAGGATGCGGCACCTGGGCACCGAGGCTCTTGCGGGCCTCTTCGTTCAAGCCCATCAGCAGCGGCGTCAGGAATAGCCCGGGGGCGATGGTGTTGACGCGGATCTTCTGGCTCGCGAGGTCGCGCGCGGCCGGCAGCGTGAGACCGACGACGCCGCCCTTCGACGCTGCATAGGCGATCTGGCCGATCTGGCCTTCGTAAGCCGCGACCGAAGCAGTGTTGACGATGACGCCGCGCTCTTCACCGACCGGCTCGATCGTGACCAAGCGCTCGGCGAACAGACGCAGGCAGTTGAACGTGCCGATCAAATTGACGTTGATGATGCGCGCGAACTTTTCCAGCGGGTAGACTCCATCGCGGCCGACGATGCGCTGCGAGCCGCCGATGCCGGCGCAGTTCATCAGCACGCGCGCGACGCCGTGCGCGGCTTCCGCATTGGCGATCGCCGCCTTGATCTGCTCCTCGCTGGTGACGTCGGCATGAAGCGCGATGCCCTTCACTTCGGCGGCGACCTTCTCGGCGTTTTCCTTGCTCTGGTCGATCACGCCGATCTTGGCGCCCTTGGCGGCCATGGCGCGGGCGGTCGCGGCACCAAGGCCCGACCCGCCGCCGGTGATGAGAACGGCTACGTCTTTCAACTGCATCGCTTGTACCTTTCCTCGAACCTTTTCCTTGGGCGTTTCTTCTCTAGACTTCTGCGTTCTGGCCGGATCATCCGGCCGCGGCGGCTTCCTCGATATTCGTGAGAATGCCGCCGCAGATCAGCGTTTCCATGTGCTTGATATATTGCCGGCAGACGTCGTCGGTGACCGGGCCGACGCCGGTCGCGCGTGACATCGCGTGCCGGCCGAAGAACAAATGATCGCAGGCGCCGATCAGGCTGGTGTAGAACAGCACGGGATCGGTGGCGCGGAATTCGCCCTGACTGACACCTTCGGCGAGCAGGCGGCGATGGAAATCCAGCAGCGGTGCGACGAAGAATTTCGAGACTTCGTCCGCGGAGCCCGCGACGCTCTCGTGCAGCAGATAGTGAATCAACCGGTTCATGTAGGGAAACCGGTGATAGGCGCGGATGATGCCGCCGATGTGCAGCTTCAGCTTCGCGGTCGGCGTGATCGGCTGCGCCAGCAGATATTCCAGGTTGGACAGTTCCGTTCCTGCGTCGCGCTCGAGCAGCGCCAGCAGCAGGCCGTCCTTGTTGCCGAAGTGATATTTGACCAGCGCGGCGTTGGCGCCGGACTTCTGGGCGATGTCGCTCAGGGAAATCTCGATCGAGGAGCGTTCGATCATCAGCTCGCTCGCGGCCACGAGCAATTTCTCTGCCGTGGAATTCTTTCCGCTGGGGAGCCTGTTCGGTACGCTGGTAGTCACGGAGATCCCTGATTTTGGCGGAAGAGCGGCCGCAGATAAGCCCAAGCAGCGCCTCCCCACAAGAGTTAATTGATCGATTGACTAAACAACCGGTCGCCCCTTAAATCCCGCCCCGACAACCAACCGTTCAAAATAATCCAGGGAGAAACCGACATGGCCGAGGCTTATATCGTCGCCGCTGCGCGTACCGCCGGTGGGCGCAAGGGGGGCCGCCTCGCCGGATGGCATCCGGCCGATCTCGCCGCGAAGGTGCTGGACGAGTTGGTCGACCGCACCAAGGTCGATCCCGCGCTGGTCGAGGATGTGATCATGGGCTGCGTCATGCAGGTCGGCGAGCAGTCCAACAACGTGGCGCGCAACGCCATCATGGCCTCGAAACTGCCGGAGAGCGTGCCGGGCACCTCGATCGACCGCCAATGCGGCTCGTCGCAGCAGGCGCTGCATTTTGCTGCGCAGGCCGTTATGTCGGGCGCGATGGACGTGGTGATCGCCGCCGGCGTGGAATCGATGACGCGCGTGCCGATGGGCCTGTCGTCGCAGCTTCCCGCCAAGAACGGCTTTGGCAATTACAAGAGCCCGGGTATCGAGCAGCGTTATCCCAACATCGTGTTCAGCCAGTTCACCGGCGCCGAGATGATGGCCGAGAAGTACGGCCTCTCCAAGGATGAGCTCGACGAGTACTCCTACAACAGTCATCAGCGCGCGATCGCGGCGACGCAGGCCGGCCGTTTCAAGACGGAGATCGTGCCGCTTGAGATCACCCGCGCCGACGGCTCCAAGGACACCCACCACATCGACGAGGGCATCCGCTTCGACGCCACACTCGACGGCATCAAGGGCGTCAAGCTGATCGCCGAGAATGGCAAGCTCTCCGCGGCCAGCGCCAGCCAGATCTGCGACGGCGCTTCCGGCGTGATGGTGGTGAACGAGCGTGGCCTGAAGCAGCTCGGCGTGAAGCCGCTGGCGCGCGTCCACCACATGACCATGATGGGTGGCGATCCCGTGATCATGCTCGACGCACCGCTGCACGCCACCAAGCGCGCGCTGGAGAAGGCCGGCATGGCGATCGACGACATCGACCTGTTCGAGGTCAACGAGGCCTTTGCCTCGGTGCCGACCGCGTGGCTGAAGACCACCGGCGCCGATTCGGAACGTCTCAATGTCAATGGCGGCGCCATCGCGCTCGGCCATCCGCTCGGCGGCTCCGGCACCAAGCTGATGACGACGCTGGTGCATGCCTTGCATCAGCGCGGCAAACGCTATGGCCTGCAGACCATGTGCGAAGGCGGCGGCATGGCGAATGTGACGATCGTGGAGCGGCTGTAAGCCCTCTCGTGTCCCAGACGCGCTGCAGCGTGAAACGCTGCGGCGCAGAGCCGGGACCCATGCCTCACAATGGACCCCGGATATCCGGGGAACGTTACTCCCAGCCGCGTAAACAGAGACATGACACACCCCTCCATCCACGCCCGCGCCACACCCGACAAGATCGCCTATCAAATGGCCGGGACCGGCAAGGCGATTACCTATCGCGAGCTCGACGAGCTCTCGAACCAGGGCGCGCACCTGTTCCGCTCGCTCGGGCTGAAGGCCGGCGACCACATCGCGCTGCTGATGGAGAACCGCCTCGCCTTTATGGAGATCTGCTGGGCTGCGCAACGCAGCGGGCTCTATTACACCGCGATCAGCCGCTATTTAAAGCAGGACGAGATCGACTACATCATCGCCGATTGCGGCGCCAAGGTCGTGATCACGACACCGAAATGTGCCGACCAGATCAAGACGCTGATCAAGGGTGCGCCCGGCGAGCCGGTCTTCTACATGATGGACGAGCCGCAAGCCGGCTTCCGCTCCTACGACAAGGAAGCCGCCGCACAGCCGACAACCCCGATTGCCGACGAGGTTGCCGGCTATGACATGCTGTATTCGTCGGGCACCACGGGCCGGCCCAAGGGTATCAAGAAGGCTTTCGAGGGCAAGCCGATCGACGAGCCGAACGCGTTTCTGCGCGTGCTCTGCGCCAGCATGTGCGGCATGAACGCCGAGACTATTTATCTCTCACCGGCACCGCTCTATCACGCCGCTCCCTTGCGCTTCAACATGATGGCTGTCCTGCTCGGCGGCACCTCCATCATCATGGAGCACTTTGACGCCGAAGATTTCCTGAAACTGGTCGAAAAGTACAAGGTGACCCAGGCGCAGCTGGTGCCGACCATGTTCGTGCGCATGCTGAAGCTGCCGAACGAGGTCCGTAACCGCTACGAAGTCTCGACACTGAAGGGCGCGATCCACGCCGCCGCCCCCTGCCCGGTCGAGGTCAAGGCCAAGATGATCGAATGGTGGGGGCCGATCCTGATCGAATATTACGCGGGCTCCGAAGGCAACGGCGTCACCGTCTGCAACTCGAAAGAATGGCTGGAGCACCGCGGCAGCGTCGGCCGCGCCGTGGTCGGCAAGATCAAGATTCTGGACGAGAACGATGAGGAGCTGCCGACGGGCGAGATCGGCACGGTCTATTTCGCCGATGCGCCGGTTTTCGCCTATCACAACGATCCCGAGAAGACGAAGAAGGCCTATAACGCAAAAGGCTGGTCGACGCTCGGCGACGTCGGCTATCTCGACAGGGATGGCTTTCTCTTTCTCACCGACCGCAAGTCCTACATGATCATCTCGGGCGGCGTGAACATTTACCCGCAGGAGACCGAGGACGTGCTCATCACCCACCCCGAGGTCGCCGACGTCGCCGTGTTCGGTGTGCCGAACGAGGAGATGGGCGAAGAGGTCAAGGCGGTGGTGCAGCCGCACGATCCCAAGCGCGCCGGCAAGGAGCTCGAGGCCGACCTGATCGCCTATTGCAGGAGCCGCCTCTCGACGATCAAATGCCCGCGCTCGATCGATTTCGAAGCCGAGCTGCCGCGCACGCCCACTGGGAAGCTGGTGAAGCGGCATTTGCGCGACAAATATTGGCCGATGGCGGCGGCGAAGATCTAGCCAGCGGCGTCATCGCCTCAATCAAACAAGCTCGGCGTGTGGTTCACCAGCGCGCCTTCGATCTCCAGCATCTTCAGCTTCGTCACCACGCCGCCATTCGCGGAGAAGCCGCCGGGCTTGTTGCCGGCCGCCAGCACGCGATGGCAGGGCACGACGATCGGGCACGGGTTGCGGCCGAGCGCCTGGCCCACGTCGCGCGACAGCTCGACACCGCCGAGTTGCTTGGCGATGTCGCCATAGGTGACGGTCTTGCCCGGCGGAATGGTGCGGGCGATCGCGTAGACCCCGCGGTTGAAGTCGGGCACGCCATCGAGATCGAGCGGGATGTCGGTGAGGTCATCCGGCTCGCCCGCGAGCAGTTTTGTGATGCGGTCGATCGCCTGCTGTACTTCGGCGGTCGGCGCGGCTTCGCTGGCATCGGCATGGCGCTGGCTGATGCGGGTGCGGATCTTCTGCTCACCGCCCATCGGCAGTTGCGTGCCGTTGATGCCGCGCGGACCCCAGGCAATGGCGCAAAGGCCGATCTTGCTGTCGAAGAGGGCAAAATGCTGGTCGGTCATAACTTCGTCCTTGGCTTGCGTTCCCCTCGCATGCCCCAATGTGAACTGAGCTCAAATCTAGACTTGGAAATAGTTGCGATCCACCCGGTTTCCGGGAATCTTGCACAGGAGTTCCGCCTTCCCTGTTTGCGAGCCCAGAATGCAAAGCCTCCACGTCAACGGATACGACATGCCCTATCTCGACGTGGGCGAAGACCGAGGGCGGCCGCCGCTGGTCTGCGTGCATGGTTCGCTCAACGACTTTCGTGTCTGGGGCTGCGTGCTCGGTCCGCTGTCCCAGCGGCACCGGCTGATGGCCGTCAGCCTGCGGCACTTCTTCCCCGATCGCTGGGATGGCGTTGGCGACACCTATTCGATCGCCCAGCATGTCGACGACGTCATCGCCTTCATCGAGGAGCTCGACCTCGGCCCGGTTGATTTGATGGGCCATTCCCGCGGCGGGCACATCTGCTTCCGCGTGGCGCAGCGGCGGCCGGACCTGCTCCGGCGGCTGGTGCTGGCCGAGCCCGGCGGGGAGCTCGACGCGAGCCTCGATCCAGACTATGCCGGCGGCCCCTCGCCGTTGCTGGCGCGGTTCACGGCCTCGGCCGAGAAGATCGCGGCCGGCGACATCGACGGCGGCCTTGCAGTCTTCGTCGACACGCTGGAAGGGCCCGGCACCTGGCCGCGGCTGCCGGCCCTGGTGAAGCAGAATCTGCGTGACAACGCCTTCACGCTGATCGGCCAGGTCCGCGACAACCGCCCGCCGTTCTCGAGGGCCGACGCGGAGTCCATCAGGATGCCGACGCTGTTCATCCTGGGCGCGCGGACCAAGGGCCTGCTGCCGAAAGTGCTGCATGCGCTCGCGGCGCATGTGTCGTATTCCAGGACGGCGGTCATCCCAAACGCAACGCACCCGATGTTCGAGCAGGCGCCGCAGAAATTCTCCGAACTGGTGCTGGATTTTCTGGCGGGCTGATCATGCAGACACTTCGCGTCAATGGTTACGACATGGCCTATCTCGAAGTGGGCGAGGGGCCGCCGCTGGTCTGCGTGCACGGCACGCTCGGCGATTTCCGCACCTGGTACTCCGTGCTCGGTCCGCTGTCGAAATCGCATCGCGTGATCTCGGTCAGCCTGCGGCATTTCTTTCCCGAACATTGGGATGCCGTCGGCGACGATTACAAGATGGCCCAGCACGTCGCTGACGTGATCGCTTTCATCGAGCAGGTCGAACCCGCGCCGGTCGATCTGATGGGCCATTCGCGCGGCGGTCACATCGCCTTTCGCGTGGCGCAGGCGCGGCCCGATCTGTTGCGAAAGCTGGTGCTTGCAGAACCCGGCGGCGATCTCGATGCGAGCCTGCCGGTGCCCGCAGGCACGCCCGCGCACCGGCCGCTGGCGGCGCGCACGGCGCGCTCGGTCGAGATGATCCGCGCCGGCGACATCGAGGGCGCGCTGCAGAACTTCTACGAAGGCATCGAAGGCGACGGCTCGTGGCGGCGCGTGCCGGCGGCGGCGAAGCAGCAATTGCGCGACAACGCGATCACCTTCCTCGGCCAGATCAACGAGCAGCGCAGGCCCTACACGCTCGCGGACGCGCAGGCGATCACGACCCCGACACTCCTGATCGGCGGCGGGGCGACGACAGGGAGCCTGTCGGTGATGTGGCGTGTGCTGGCCGAGCACATCACCGGGGCGAAGACAGCCGTGATCCCCAATGCCGGCCACTGGATGTTCGAGCAGGCGCCCCTGGAGTTCGGCGAGGCGGTGGACGCGTTTTTGGCGGAGTAAGTGGCCTCACACTCTTTTTTCCTCAAAAACAACCCCATGCACAGTAGCTGAGCCCAGCAATATCAATGACTTAGGTGGCGCGAAATGAGGCTGGACGCCCCCTTGGCCGCGCTTGACGCCCTTATCCCCTCGCCGTATCCTTGAATACGGAATTCCGTATTCCCTCTCATGGTCTCGGAGCTGCCGGCGTGATCCCTCTCGACCCGCTTCCGAACTTGATCGACCAGGTCTATGCGCGGATCCTGGAGGCGATCTCCGACCGCACGCTGCAGCCCGGCCAGCGCATCCGGCAGAACGAGCTCGCCGACAGGCTCGGCGTATCGCGCCAGCCGGTGTCGCATGCGCTGCACCTGTTGCACCGGCAGGGACTTGTCGCCGAGAGCGGCCGGCGCGGCTTTGAAGTCACCCAGCTCGATCCCGCACGCATCCGCCAGCTCTACGAGGTGCGCGGCGCAATCGATGCCTTGGCGGCGCGGCTGGCAGCGGAGCGCGCAGGCGATGCGGCGGGACGCGCGCGGCTGGAGGCGGCGCTCGCCGCCGGACGCGGGATCGATGGCAAGACCACGCTCGCCGAGCTGATCGCGCTCGACGTCGCGTTTCATCGCGCGATCTATCGGCTCGCCGGCAATCCCGTGATCGAGGAGACGATTACGCCGCAATGGCCCCATATGCGCCGCTCGATGGCGACGGTGCTGTCGGAGCTCGATTATCGCGGCAGCGCCTGGGCCGAGCATGCCGACATTGCCGGACATATTCTCGCAGGAGATGCGAAGGCGGCCGAACGTGCGGCGCTTGCGCACGCGCAGACGGCGGGACGGATGACTGAGGAGAGATTGAGGGCGACGGAAGAGGCGGCGGCGTAGCGACCGCCACTGCCAAGACGTGGATGGCCGGCCAAGACGAGCGACAACAAATCAAAACAGGAGGACGCGCCGTGAAACTGTCCCAGGAGCAATTGGAGTTCTTCCACCACGAGGGCTGGCTGTTCCTGCCCGAACTGTTCAGTCCGGAGGAGGTCGATCTCCTCGCGCGCGAGGCGGTCGGCATCTATGACACGAACCGGCCGGAAGTCTGGCGCGAGAAGAGCGGCGCGCCACGCACCGCCTTTGCCGCGCATCTCTACAACGAGGCGTTCGGCATTCTGGGTGCTCATCCGCGCATGATCGGCCCGGTCGAGCAGCTGTTCGGCGAGCAGGTCTACATGCACCAGTTCAAGATCAACGCGAAATCCGCCTTCACCGGCGATGTCTGGCAATGGCACCAGGATTACGGCACCTGGAAGCGCGACGACGGCATGCCCGAGCCGCGCGCGATGAACATCGCGATCTTCCTGGACGAGGTGATGCCGATCAACGGCCCGCTGATGCTGGTACCGCAGAGCCAGAACGCCGGCGACCTCAAGGCCTCGCATGACCTCGCGACGACCTCCTATCCGCTGTGGACGCTGGACGAGGAGACCGTGACGCGGCTGGTCAAGCAGGGCGGCATCGTTGCGCCGACGGGAAAGCCCGGCGGCATGCTGATGTTCCACGGCAATCTCGTGCACGGCTCGGCCGGCAACATCACGCCCTATCCGCGCAAGATCGTGTACCTGACGCTGAACGCGGTTTCGAATTACATCCGTACCCCGACGCGGCCGGAGTACATCGCGCATCGCGATTTTGCGCCGATCAAGACGGTGGAGGACGACGCACTGGTGCGGCTCGCCCGTGCGCCGCGGCAGGCGGCGGAGTAGGACACTCTCGTGCCCCGGACGCAGCGCAGCGCGAAGCGGTGCGCTGCAGAGCCGGGCCCATACCACACGGATAGTTTTCTTTCTGGGTGCCGGCTCTGCGGAGTAGCGCCATAGTGCGTCGAAGACGCGCGTGAACGCGCTTATGGCGCTGCACCGCGTCCGGACCACCATACTTGATCGGGTAACAACATGAACCTCTTCCGCCTCCTCCAGGCCCGCGCTGCCGCCGGCAAGCCCGTCCGTGTGGCGCTGATCGGCGCCGGCAAATTCGGCTCGATGTTCCTGGCGCAGGTGCCGCACACGACGGGGCTGGAGGTACCCATCATCGTCGACATCGATCGCGACCGCGCGCGCGAGGCCTGCCGCACGGTGGGCTGGAGCGCCGAGCGGATCGCCGCCACCGTCTTCACCGATGATGGCGCGCGCGCCATCGCCGGCGGCGCGATGGACGTGGTGGTGGAGGCGACCGGCAATCCCGCCGTCGGCATCAAACACGCCCGCGCGGCGATCGCGGCCGGCAAGCATATCGTGATGGTCAATGTCGAGGCCGACGTGCTTGCCGGTCCGCTGCTCGCCCAGGAAGCCCGCAAGGCCGGCGTGGTCTACTCGCTCGCCTATGGCGACCAGCCGGCGCTGACCGCGGAAATGGTGGATTGGGCGCGCGCCACCGGTTTTCATGTGGTTGCCGCCGGCAAAGGCACAAAATATCTGCCGGCCTATCACGACGTGACGCCCGACAGCGTCTGGCAGCATTACGGGTTGACCGCGGGCGAGGCGCAATCGGCCGGGATGAATCCGCAGATGTTCAACTCGTTCCTCGACGGTACCAAATCGGCGATCGAGATGGCCGCGATTGCGAACGCCTGCGGACTGGACGTGCCTGCGGAGGGCCTGCTGTTTCCACCCTGCGGCGTCGACGACCTGCCGCATATCATGCGGCCGGGCAGCAAGGGCGGCGTGCTGGAGCGATCGGGCGTCGTGGAGGTGGTCTCCTCGCTCGAGCGCGATGGAAGGCCGGTGTTTCGCGATCTGCGCTGGGGCGTCTACGTCGTGCTGGAGGCGCCGAACGACTACGCCGCCGACTGCTTCAGGCAATACGGCCTCAAGACCGACGGCAGCGGACGGTACGCGGCGATGTACAAGCCCTACCATTTGATCGGCCTCGAGCTGAACATCTCGGTGCTGTCGGCCGCGCTGCGGGGCGAGCCGACCGGGCAGCCCCATGGTTTCCGCGGCGACGTCGCCGCCGTGGCAAAACGCAATCTGCGCGCCGGCGAGATGTTGGACGGCGAAGGCGGCTACACGGTGTGGGGCAAGCTGTTGCCGGCGGCCGCGAGCCTCAAGGCCGGCGCGCTGCCTATCGGGCTGGCGCATCGCGTGAGGCTGAAGCACGACGTCGCCCATGGCGAGATCGTGCGCTGGAGCGATGTCGAGTTCGACGCGGGCAACGAGACGATCAGGACGCGGAAGGCCATGGAAGCGGCGTTCATTAGCGCAGAGTAGGCCCTGTACTCATAAAATCGAGATTTATTGGTGCGGACTGAGCGATGTCCGCTGGCCGCCACATGTGCGCGACAGAGGGGCGAACATGCTCTGCTGAGTTCCGCCGCCTTCACCAGTCCATTGATTTCAGTGGCAACCATGGCAAGGTAGCTCGCGCGGCACAACCAGTTGGACGCATGATGATGGTGGGCTCGGTCGTCAATGAAGATCGGCTCGCGAAAGAAAGTTTTTCTTTTGGGCCCTTTGAATTAATCCCGGAGCGGAGACGTCTAGAAAAATCGGGTGTACCACTTCAGTTGGGCGCCCGTAGCTTGGACATCCTTACAGTTCTTGTCGAGCATGCTGGCGAAGTTGTCAGCAAGAAGACTCTGCTAGCTCGGGTTTGGGCCGGCGTCACCGTCGACGAGGGTAGCCTTAGATTTCATATGGCGGGCTTGCGCAAGGTGCTCGGCGATGGAGAGGCCGGAGCGACGTATGTCACGACCGTGCCAGGACAAGGGTATAGCTTCGTGGCGCCTGTCTCACGAACGCTCAAGCCTGTTGCTGAAATCGCAAAATCGGGTCGACGCTCAACATTTCCGAATCGCCTTGGCAGGATGATTGGCAGGGACGACGCCGTGCAAGCGATCTCCTCGCATCTTATGGCCGAACGATTCGTGTCCATTGTCGGTCCGGGCGGGATCGGAAAAACAACTCTGGCAATATCTGTCGGCCACCAACTCACTACAGAGTTTGCCGATCTGGTTCACCTTATTGACCTGGGCTCACTTTCTGATCCGCATCTCGTGGCGGGTACGATCGGCTCGGCGCTCGGACTTGCCGTTGACGATCGCGATCCTATCCGCGGCCTTCTGGCCGCACTGCGAGACATCCGAGTTTTGCTGGTGCTCGATAGCTGCGAGCGTGTGATTGAGGCGGCTTCTGCGCTGGCAGAAACCATCTTCGAGGAAACGCCGCAAGTTTACATCTTGGCAACAAGCCGTGAAACCTTGCGGGTCAGAGGCGAGCACGTTCATTGGATAGCTCCCCTCGAGTTTCCGCCTGAGGGTCCCAATGCACGAGAGGCGATGGCATACGCTGCAGTACAGCTTTTTGTCGAACGCGTTACAGCAAGTCAGCCTCAGTTCATACTCAACGACGTCGATGCACCGGTCGTGGCCGAGATCTGCCGAAAGCTCGACGGAATCCCCCTCGCAATCGAACTCGCAGCTGGTCGTGTGGGCGCTTACGGAGTCCATGACGTTTTGCGGCTCCTCGACCACAAGTTCGAGCTCTGGCGAGGCCGGCGAACGGCGTTGCCGCGACACCAGACTCTGGCTGCAACGCTCGACTGGAGCTACGATCTTTTGCCGGAGCTTGAGCAGATTATCCTGCGCCGACTATCTGTTTTCGTTGGGCCGTTTACGATCGAGGCTGCCTTCGCGATCGCGGCCGGAGATGATTTGGACGATTCGCAGGTGATCGAGTCCGTTGCCAGTCTTGCCGCCAAGTCACTTCTGACAGCGAACGCTCGTCTCGCCATCCCGCTATACCGATTGCTGGATACCACCCGCGGGTATGTGCAGGAAAAGTTGGCCAGAAGCGATGATGCAAACCTCGTTGCTCGCCGTCATGCTGTCTATCATTTAACTTTATTCGAGCGGATTGGGGTCGAGCTGTCCGGTTTCCGGAAGAGCGAAAATGCGTCTGCCTCCAAGCTCGTTCGGTCCCTGAAAGGGGCAGGAAGCAACAATCTGACCGAAGCATCGGTTGCCACTAATGGTCGGCCGATCGATGAGATCCGCGTTGCCCTCGACTGGGCGCATGGCAAGTCTGGTGATTCGCTGCTAGCGCTCGACCTCACGGCCGCTGCCGCACCGGTCTGGATTCATCATATGCTCATAGACGAATGTCGGGAGCGGACAGAGCAAGCGGTTTTCCAAATCGACGAAAAGCTGGGTCGTGACGCGCGCCGGGAGCTCCGCCTCTTCTTCACTTTGGCGGTTGCGCATATGGAATCGACCGGGGACGCTGCGATCATCGACGATGCGTGGTTGCGTGTATCCCGATTGGCTGAAGAACTGGACGACAACGAATATCAGCTGAGGAGCTTATGGGGTCTCTGGATAGGGCGATACCTAAGAGGCGATTTCCCCGGTGCACTGCAGATCGCCGAAAAATTCGTCAACCTGCCTGATGGCGCTATCGATGTCGCTGATCGTTTCGTCGGAGAGCGGATTTTGGGAGTGACGCGGCACATTCTAGGGGACCAAGCCGGCGCCCGGCGACATCTGGAAAAAATGCTGGCAGGCTACGTCGCGCCGCCAGGGCAAATGCACGCCCTGCGATATCAGTTTGATCAACATGTGGCTGCCCGAACGTACTACAGCCAAACGCTTTGGTTGTTGGGTTTTCCGGACCAGGCAGCCGCGGTCGGCAAACACGCCTTCGATCATGCGACGGCACTTGGACACGATTTTTCTCTTCTCTATGCGATTGCCTTCGGCGCTTGCCCTCTAGCGCTTGAGATCGGCAATTTTGATGCTGCGGAAGCGCTCATCTCAACTATGCTTCATCGAGAAGCGACGTTCAGAGCAATGGGAGTATGGGGCCGCTGTTATGCGGGTATTCTGGAGATGAAGGGTGGCCACACCGCTGCGGGCCTTGCCCTGCTTCGCGAAGGCTTGAATGGCTTCCCCCCGACCGGCTTTCAAAGCCGCTATTTATTCCTTCTGGGCAATCTCGCACTCGGTGAGTCTGATATCGGCGATCACCGCGGAGCCAATACAACGATCGAAAGGGCGCTGGCTCAATCGGAAAGGAACGAGGACCGCTGGTTCGTCGCTGAACTGCTGCGCATCAAGGGTATCCTGGCGCTCAATCAAGGTGGCGCGGAGGCGCTCGTGTCGGCCGAAGCGCACCTCAATCACTCTCTCGAGTGGTCACGCCGCCAAGGCGCAATATCCTGGGAGCTCAGGACGGCGACAACTCTGGCATCCCTGATGCAGAAGCAGTCGCGTATCGGTGAGGCACGGGAGCTGCTAGCGCCCCTTTACGTTCGTTTCTCCGAGGGACTTGCCACTGCAGATTTAGTCAAAGCTCGTTCTCTGCTGACATTGTTGAACGAGCCAACCTAGCTTGGATCAATAAGGATTCGCAGCGTGATAGAGCCAATGCACGCCAGCCGCTACGAGAAAGAAGATGCCACGCCCACTCACCCCCGCAGAGCGTGATCTGGTTGCCTTTATTCTAGGTCAGCATTCGCCCTTGCAGGACCATTTTGGGCTCGTCGAGGAAATGAACGACGGTGGGATGGGTAGCCTTCTCTTTGTCGGCGCGGCAGATCGGCGTTTCGGCCGATGTATTGGCGAATGCGAATTCGACGATGCCGATGGAGTGCTGGTGTCGGTCGCGCTGAACCTCGGCCAGCGCGACGAGTTGTTTGAACTTGATCTGTGGAAAGTCGACTTTTCGCCGCTACAGAGGATCGCCGTCCTAGGTGATGTCCGTCCCTCACGGTGGTTGCGACACACGCTCAGATAAGCCAGATCTGAAGCCGTTCGAACCGGCTCGGCCAGCGGACCGCTCCGGGTCAAAGTCTGACCTGGGCAACGATCCCGGACATCCGCTTTGGCTCTCGGTCAGGGAAGCAGTCGCTCTTGCTTTGCCTGCCTGAACCACTTCCGGAACATGTCTTCCGTATCCATCATCTCGGTGAAGCCGGCGCGGTTGATCTTCACGGTCGAGACGATCGAGGGCGGACCGGATTCGGTGTGGCCATAGCGCAGGCTGTAATCGGCGTATTGGAACGAGAGGCCGACGAATTCGGCCAGCGCAGGCGATGCTAGGTCGTGCTTGCGCCGCAGCGCATCCCAGGGAGCGACCCAGCTCGGGAATTCCCTCGCGAGCGACAGCGGGACCGGCCTGCCCGGCTTCATCTCCAGTGCATCGGCGACCGCAGGCCAGATGTTCTCCCAGGTAAAGACGTCGCCATTGGTCACATTGAAGGCCTCGTTGCGCGCGGCCTCGGCCTCGCCCGACCAGGCGATGGCGCGGGCGAGAAGATCGACGTCGACGGCCTGCCCCACCCGCGGAGCGCCGCCGGGGTAGTCGAGCGGCCTGCCCTGCTCGCGCAGCATCGCGGCATAGACGCCGAGCGGCGGGATCAGGTCCATGGCGCCGCCCATGGCGAGACCGACGATCAGCACCGGCCGCAGGATGCTCCAATGCCAAGCCTTGCCGGTTTGGAGGTCGCGCAAGAAGTTTTCCTGCGCCCAGTAGAAGTTGGGCTGCTCGTACATTTCGGAGCGGCCTTCGCGGGCCGGCACGGTCAAGGGGCGAACGTGGACACCATAGGCCTTGGTGCCCTGCAGCAGGGCGACGTGCCTGAGGCCGGGCGCCACAGGCTCGAGCGCACCCATCAAATTGCGCAGCATCAAATCGTTGGTCTTGATTTGCTGCGGGTCGCGCCAGCCGTCGACGAGCTGCGGCGCCTCGTAGAGCGCGGCGTAGATCAGATGCGTTGCGCCGCTCAGTTCCGAGGCGGCACGCCCGCAATCCGCTGCGCTGGTCAGGTCGATCGGTACATGACGGGCACCGTAG
>NZ_JADPJC010000053.1:0-85000 GCF_023073215.1 Bradyrhizobium sp. 35 | reverse complement strand
CCCTCTCCACGACGGACGTTAGCACCCGCCGTGTGACTCCCGGATAGTACTCTCAGGTATTCGGAGTTTGGTTGGGTTTGGTAAGACGGTAAGTCCCCCTAGCCCATCCAGTGCTCTACCCCCTGAGGTATTCATCCGAGGCGATACCTAAATATCTTTCGCGGAGAACCAGCTATTTCCCAGTTTGATTGGCCTTTCACCCCTAACCACAAGTCATCGGAGTCTTTTTCAACAGACACCCGTTCGGTCCTCCAGTGAGTGTTACCTCACCTTCAACCTGCTCATGGCTAGATCACTAGGTTTCGGGTCTAATACAACGAACTTGACGCCCTATTCAGACTCGCTTTCGCTACGCCTTCGCCTATCGGCTTAAGCTTGCTCGTTAAATTAAGTCGCTGGCCCATAATACAAAAGGTACGATGTCACCCAGAACGTATCTTGGGCTCCATCTGTTTGTAGGTGTCCGGTTTCAGGTCTATTTCACTCCCCTCGTCGGGGTGCTTTTCACCTTTCCCTCACGGTACTGGTTCACTATCGGTCGCTGAGGAGTACTTAGGCTTGGAGGGTGGTCCCCCCGCGTTCAGACAGGATTTCACGTGTCCCGCCTTACTCATGGATACATCATCGCATTACTCGTACGGGGCTATCACCCTCTAAGGCCCAGCTTTCCTGACTGGTTCCGATTGTCTTTGATGTATCACTGGCCTGGTCCGCGTTCGCTCGCCACTACTAACGGAGTCTCTGTTGATGTCCTTTCCTCCAGGTACTTAGATGTTTCAGTTCCCTGGGTTTGCTTGAAACCTCCTATGTATTCAGAAGTCTCATACCTTCTTTTGATAACCGGAAATCCAAAACCTCTTCGATCGAAATCTAAAGGCCTAGGCATCTCACATTTCTGTTCGAACCCCACACCACAGTCTTTCGACTGAGGTCTTGGAGTTCCGGCTATCGAAGGTGGGTTTCCCCATTCGGAAATCCATGGATCAAAGCTTCTTCGCAGCTCCCCACGGCTTATCGCAGCGTAGCACGTCCTTCATCGCCTCTCAGCGCCAAGGCATCCACCGAACACCCTTAAGGCACTTGATTGCTCTCATTATCAATGTCCACACACTCGGCAGAATGTTGTCTGCAGAACTACCTTGCGGCACGCGCCCTCGATGAACGCTATCTGCAGCCGGACAATGATTAGAAAGACCAGCTTGCTTCGTAAGATCGTTCCGATAGCGAGGCGGTCAAGCTTCGCTAAAAGGATCATTTACAACTCGCTTGTCTTTCAAAGCAGCCTTGTGAGCTACAATGGAAGACGCACGAGCGCCGAAATGATCCGGAGATAATGAAGTATCGCGCAACAATTACTTGTTGCCCGATCCAACTCGGATCGATCTCCTCTTTACGATGTCAGAAATCACGCAGCTTACTGTCCATCCGGACTAGTAAGTGCGAAGTGATGTTTCGCGGACGACGGTATGAGCAGCCGGTGATCAAACCATCTGGTGGAGCCAGACGGGATCGAACCGACGACCTCATGCTTGCAAAGCACGCGCTCTCCCAGCTGAGCTATGGCCCCGTAACCAGAAGACGAATGCTCACTCGATGAGTGTGGTGGGCCTGGGAAGACTTGAACTTCCGACCTCACGCTTATCAAGCGCGCGCTCTAACCAACTGAGCTACAAGCCCCTAACGCATATCCAGTCAAGGACCAGGGATTCTGCAAGGTTGCAGCCCCAGCGCGTGTTCGTCCGCGAAGAAAGAGAAACGAAGACGGCGAAATCCCGCCAATGCAGCTCAACGATCCTGACGACCGTTGGCCACTGATGTTTCTAAAACGGTTCGATAGAAGCAAGCTTCTGAAGAACCATCCTTAGAAAGGAGGTGATCCAGCCGCAGGTTCCCCTACGGCTACCTTGTTACGACTTCACCCCAGTCGCTGACCCTACCGTGGCCGGCTGCCTCCCTTGCGGGTTAGCGCACCGTCTTCAGGTAAAACCAACTCCCATGGTGTGACGGGCGGTGTGTACAAGGCCCGGGAACGTATTCACCGTGGCGTGCTGATCCACGATTACTAGCGATTCCAACTTCATGGGCTCGAGTTGCAGAGCCCAATCCGAACTGAGACGGCTTTTTGAGATTTGCGAAGGGTTGCCCCTTAGCGTCCCATTGTCACCGCCATTGTAGCACGTGTGTAGCCCAGCCCGTAAGGGCCATGAGGACTTGACGTCATCCCCACCTTCCTCGCGGCTTATCACCGGCAGTCTCCTTAGAGTGCTCAACTAAATGGTAGCAACTAAGGACGGGGGTTGCGCTCGTTGCGGGACTTAACCCAACATCTCACGACACGAGCTGACGACAGCCATGCAGCACCTGTGTTCCAGGCTCCGAAGAGAAGGTCACATCTCTGCGACCGGTCCTGGACATGTCAAGGGCTGGTAAGGTTCTGCGCGTTGCGTCGAATTAAACCACATGCTCCACCGCTTGTGCGGGCCCCCGTCAATTCCTTTGAGTTTTAATCTTGCGACCGTACTCCCCAGGCGGAATGCTTAAAGCGTTAGCTGCGCCACTAGTGAGTAAACCCACTAACGGCTGGCATTCATCGTTTACGGCGTGGACTACCAGGGTATCTAATCCTGTTTGCTCCCCACGCTTTCGTGCCTCAGCGTCAGTATCGGGCCAGTGAGCCGCCTTCGCCACTGGTGTTCTTGCGAATATCTACGAATTTCACCTCTACACTCGCAGTTCCACTCACCTCTCCCGAACTCAAGATCCTCAGTATCAAAGGCAGTTCTGGAGTTGAGCTCCAGGATTTCACCCCTGACTTAAAGACCCGCCTACGCACCCTTTACGCCCAGTGATTCCGAGCAACGCTAGCCCCCTTCGTATTACCGCGGCTGCTGGCACGAAGTTAGCCGGGGCTTATTCTTGCGGTACCGTCATTATCTTCCCGCACAAAAGAGCTTTACAACCCTAGGGCCTTCATCACTCACGCGGCATGGCTGGATCAGGCTTGCGCCCATTGTCCAATATTCCCCACTGCTGCCTCCCGTAGGAGTTTGGGCCGTGTCTCAGTCCCAATGTGGCTGATCATCCTCTCAGACCAGCTACTGATCGTCGCCTTGGTGAGCCATTACCTCACCAACTAGCTAATCAGACGCGGGCCAATCTTTCGGCGATAAATCTTTCCCCGTAAGGGCTTATCCGGTATTAGCACAAGTTTCCCTGTGTTGTTCCGAACCAAAAGGTATGTTCCCACGCGTTACTCACCCGTCTGCCGCTGACGTATTGCTACGCCCGCTCGACTTGCATGTGTTAAGCCTGCCGCCAGCGTTCGCTCTGAGCCAGGATCAAACTCTCAAGTTGGACTTGAACTTTGAACCGGCTGATCACAACGTTTTGACGAGGTCCCACCATTTTTCATCGACCGAAGTCGATGAGCTGCCCGCGATTCACATCGCTGGCAACGATGGTGTAACCTTAAAACGTGTACCGCCGAAGTCTTTCGTCCCCTCTCAGAACTCAAAAGCCGAAGCTCTTCAGTATCCGAGAGGCGCAAGGACTCCGCCGTCCACGTTTCTCTTTCTTCATCTTCACTTGTCAAACAGCCCGGGACCAGGAGGTCCCAACCTTCCAGAGAGGAAGGGTTCCGACACCCTTACCGACGATGGATGAACTCCAATCGACTTACGTCGACTGTTGTGTCACTCAACAAGGTGAGGAGCATCAGTGGCGCGTTCGCTCGCCTTGGTCAGTGACCCGGCGGCGCCGCGCTCAGTGGTCGGGTTATAGGCCCCGCCCATCGGGGTTGTCAACGACCATTGTCAGAAAATCGTCGCACGGTGGATTGTTCGAAAAATCCACGCGATTACAGCAGGTTAGAAAGTCGGTGAGCGGCTGGATCGCGCCGGCGCGGAGAAAAAACTCAAAAAAAGTTTGGGCTCGAGAGGGCTCCGGAGGCGGCATGAGGCGACTTGGACGCGACTTGGATCGCTCGTCCCTGGAAGGCCCCTGACGCCCGGCCGTTCGGGAAACTTTTCCATATTAGGCGCCGTACTTGAGCCACAATCCCCCGGCGTTCTGGTACAGACAAAGCTTGAATCGCAGGGATGCCAGTGGGGGCTGCCGGCGGTTTGTGTGGGGTCAGAGGAAGGCGATCATACGATGAAGCGGCCTTCTTCAGACATTCGAGACACATCGAGAGATCTTTTTCCGCTTAGCTGTTCGTAAATTCGGCCGGTCCGACATCTGGGCCTTCTGACCGCGGACGCCTATGCGGCTTGCCTTTTCCAGAGACGCCCCGAAGAGGGCGGCTCAAGGAGGGGCTCGAAACAGGGTTGCTCGAAACGGGGCTGCTCGAAATCGGGCTCTCGGATCGTTGATTGGGGGACTTGGGTTGAACCATAGGACGTCACGCGGCGCTTACGGGCGTGAGACCGGGATCATCGATCTCGGCCACGAGCCGCCGCTGTCCGTCGATGGTTCGGAAGCCGCCGTCATCGATCGCCGCCGCGTCTCGGTGCAATGGTTCAGCGGGACGATTCTAACCGGACTTTGCGGCGCAGCCCTGATCGGCGGCGCCGTTTTCGCTTCGCTCGACGGCGAGATGACCTTCGCCAAGGTGCCGGAGCGCGTCGAAGGCGCGCTGCGCGGCGCATTCGGCGCAGCCGACCGCACCGCCACGCTGCACAAGAGCGACCGCCTGCCGCCGCCGAGCGAATCCACGGCCTCGCGCAACATCGTGCGCGTCTCGACCGTCGCCCGCGTCGGCAACCGCGACGTGATGCGGGTGCGTCCCTTCATCCGGATTGCCGGCAATCTGTCGATGACGACGAGCGATCTGTCGGCGAAGATCCCGCCATTCAACGCCCAGCGCCTTCTCACCGATGTCGGATCCGATCCGAAGGCGGCATCCGAGGATCCCAACAATCCGGAAGCCGTCGAACCCGACGCCGAGGTCTCGTTCGTCACCAAGGACCTCTCCCAGGTGCTGCCGAAAGCCAAGATTTCCGCAGTGGTGGCGCTCGACGACATCCTGATGCGGGTCCGCGATGCCGCCAACTGGCGCGGCAATGGCGGGGTGCGCTACGCCGCGCTCTCCAATGCTGCGGCCGACGTCTCCGGCGCGACCGGCCCGTCCGATATCAGAAGCGCCTACGCCACCGAAGTGTCGCCGTCCGATCCCTATGCCGGCTTCGAGACGCGCGTGGTGCCGGAAAACGTCACGCTGCTGCCGAAGACCAAAGAGCAGATCACCGGCGGCAATCCCAACGGCGAACGCGTCCACGTGGTCAAGAAGGGCGACAGCGTCGCCGGCGTGCTGCGCGATCTCGGCGCCACGGCCGAGGAGATCAAGGCGATCACCGCGACGCTTGGGCCGCGCGGCCGCGACGGCGGCCTGAAGGAAGGCGAGAAGCTGCGGATCCTGATGGCGCCCGCAAGCCCCGGCGCCCGCCTGCAGCCCTACCGCGTCGTCATCGCCAACGAGACCATGGTCGAGGCGATCGCGGCGCTGTCCGATCTCGGCAAATACGTCGCGGTCGACGTCTCCAGCATGAACACCGTCGCCGACGCGGCGGCGAACGCCAACAGCGACGACGATGACGAGGATGACGGCACGGGCGTGCGGCTCTACCAGAGCATCTACGAGACCGCGATGCGCAACAAAGTGCCGATGCCCGTCATCGACGACATGATCAAGATCTATTCCTACGACGTCGATTTCCAGCGCAAGGTGGCGCCGGGCGATTCATTCGACGTGTTCTACGCCGGCGAAGACGAAGGCGTGACCGCGAGCGAAAAGAACGACGTGCTGTTCGCTTCGCTGACGCTCGGCGGCGAGACCAAGAAATACTACCGCTACCAGAGCCCCGATGACGGCGTCGTCGATTACTATGACGAGACCGGCAAGAGCGCGAAGAAGTTCCTGGTGCGCAAGCCCGTCAACAACGCCATCATGCGCTCCGGCTTCGGCGGCCGCCGTCACCCCATCCTCGGCTATGTGAAGATGCATACCGGCGTCGACTGGGCCACCTCCTACGGCACGCCGATCTTCGCCTCCGGCAATGGCGTGATCGAGAAGGCCGGCCCCGAGGGCGGCTACGGCAAATACATCCGCATCAAGCACAACAACGGCTACGAGACCGCTTATGGCCATATGTCGGCCTTCGCCAAGGGCATGGAGCCCGGCAAGAAGGTGCGGCAGGGCCAGGTGATCGGCTTCGTCGGTTCGACCGGCGCGTCGACCGGCCCGCACGTCCACTACGAAATCCTGGTCAACGGCCGCTTCGTCGATCCGCTGCGTGTGAAACTGCCGCGCGGCCGCTCGTTGGAAGGCCCGATGCTGGCCGGCTTCGAGAAGGAGCGCGACCGGCTCGACGGCATGATGAGCGGCCGCGCCGGTGCCATCGCCCGGATGTCGGACGCCACCGGCGGTCCGTTGCAGGTCACCAACAGGTAAAGCCGGCGAACCGGGCCGAGATCGGCCGGACATATTCAAGCACGAGCCGGATTTGACGACGTCGCGCGGGGCCCGGCTTGGCCGCATCACAACGTCAAGTTTCGTTTGCCAAAGCGGCATGAGGAGCGAATACTTTCCAAAAAACGGGAGGTCTCGCCATGAAGAACAGGCTCGCCTGCGCAGCCTTCGTCGCTGCGGTCGTCTCCGCTACCAGTGTTTCGGCCGAAAACTGGGAGGTCACCAAGCTCGTTCCGGGCTCGGCGTTCCACGGCGTGCACGGGCTTGCGATCGACAAGGCCGGCCATCTGTTTGCCGGCAGCGTCGCGGGCGCGGCGCTCTACGAGGTCGACATCCCCGGCGGTAGCGCGAAGGTTGCAATCCCCGCCCCGATCGGAATGGCCGACGACATCGCATTCGCCCCCGACGGCACCATGGCCTGGACCGGATTCCTGGCCGGCGATCTTTATTCGCGCAAGGGCGACGGCCCGATCAAGAAACTCGCTTCAGGCCTTCCCGGCATCAACTCGCTCGCCTTCCGCAAGGACGGCAGGCTGTACGCCACCACCGTCTTCCTCGGCGACACGCTCTATGAGATCGACGTCGAGGGCGTCAAACCGCCGCGCCAGATCATGGAGAAGATGGGCGGCCTCAACGGCTTCGAGTTCGGTCCCGACGACAAGCTCTACGGTCCGCTCTGGTTCAAGGGACAGGTCGCAAAGGTCGACGTCGACAAGGCCGAGCTGACCGTCGTCGCGGACGGCTTCAAGGTCCCGGCCGCGGTGAACTTCGATTCCAAGGGCGATCTCTGGGTAGTCGACACCGCGCTCGGCCAGCTCGTTCGGGTCGATCCCAAGTCGGGCGCCAAGACCATGGTCGCACAATTGAAGCCGTCGCTGGACAATCTCGCGATCGACGACAAGGACCGAATCTACGTCTCCAACATGGCCGATAACGGCATCCAGGAGGTCGATCCGGCGACCGGCCAGGCGCGGCAGGTGATCATCGGCAAGCTCGCCTTGCCCGGCGGCATCGGCGTCACGTCAGAGAACGGCAAGGATACGATCCACGTCGCCGACGTGTTCGCCTATCGCACGGTGGACGGCGCGACCGGCGAGGTCACCGAGAAGGCGCGCATGCACGCCGCCGGCGTCACGCTCGAATATCCGATGAGCGCAACGGCGAAGGGCAACGATGTGGTCCTATCGAGCTGGTTCACCGGCACGGTGCAGGTGATCGACGGCAAGACCGGGGCCACCCGCGACATGCTGCACGGCTTCAAGGCGCCGCACGACGCGCTCGTGCTCGCGGACGGCAGCATCCTGGTGGCCGAGTTCGGCACCAAATCGCTGGTCCGCGTCAGCGGCGAGCACGGCAAGGATCGCACCACACTGATCGGCGGCCTCGAGGGCCCGGTCGGGCTCGTCGCTGGATCGCGTGGCGAGGTCTATCTCACCGAAGCCTTTTCCGGCGTGATCTCGATGATCGAGAGCAACGGCGAAAAGACAGTCGTCGCCAAGGACCTGAAAATGCCCGAAGGCATCGCCCGCGCCAGAGACGGCAAGCTGATCGTAGCGGAGGTCGGCGCCAAACGGTTGATCGAAATCGTGCCGGAGACCGGCACGGTTACCGAGATCGCGGCCAATCTTCCAATCGGCCTCGTGGGTGCACCCGGAGGACTGCCGACGCACATTCCGACAGGCGTCGGCATCGGGGAATCCGGCACGATCTATTTCTCTTCTGACATCGAGAACGCGATCTACAAGCTCACGAAGAAATAGGTCGCCGCAGTAAGTTCGCCAACAACCCGCAAAACAAACCGCCCCGGAGAGGTTGACATCTCCGGGGCGGCTTGTTGCTTCAGGCTTCGAATGCCGACGATCAGTTCAGCTTCCGCTTCGACACCGGCGCCTCGAACTGGGCGATCTCCGCGGTCTGCGGCGCCTTGCCGTTGAAGGTCAGCACGTTGCCTTCGGAGGAGATCGCAACGTTGTCGCCGTCCTTGACGTCGCCGGCCAGGATCATCTCGGCGAGCGGATCCTGGACGTGACGCTGGATCACGCGCTTCAGCGGCCGTGCGCCGTAGGCGGGATCCCAGCCCTTGGCGGCGAGCCAGTCGCGGCCCGCAGCGTCGAGCGTCAGCACGATCTTGCGATCGATCAAAAGCTTTTGCAGCCGTGCGAACTGGATCTCGACGATCCGGCCCATCTCGCTCCTCTGCAAGCGATGGAACAGGATGATCTCATCGACGCGGTTCAAGAACTCTGGCCTGAAGTGCGCCCGCACCATGCCCATCACCTGCTCGCGCACGGCCGAGGTATCCTCGCCCTCCGGCTGGTTCACCAGAAACTCCGAACCGAGGTTCGAGGTCATGATGATCAGCGTGTTGCGGAAGTCGACGGTGCGGCCCTGGCCGTCGGTGAGGCGGCCGTCGTCGAGCACCTGCAACAGCACGTTGAACACGTCGGGATGCGCCTTCTCGATCTCGTCGAACAGCACGACCTGGTAGGGCCGGCGCCGCACCGCTTCGGTGAGCGCACCGCCCTCGTCATAACCGACATAGCCCGGAGGCGCGCCGATCAGCCGCGAGACCGAGTGCTTCTCCATGTACTCGGACATGTCGAGGCGGACCATCGCGGTCTCGTCGTTGAACAGATACTCGGCGAGCGCTTTCGTCAGCTCGGTCTTGCCGACGCCGGTGGGCCCGAGGAACATGAACGAGCCGGTCGGCCGGTTCGGGTCCTGCAGCCCCGCGCGCGAACGGCGAACGGCGGTCGCGACCGCACGCACGGCCTCGGCCTGGCCGACGACGCGCTTGCCGAGCGAGTCCTCCATCCGCAGGAGCTTGTCTTTCTCGCCTTCGAGCATCTTGTCGACGGGCACGCCGGTCCAGCGCGAGACCACCTGCGCGATGTGGTTGGCGGTGACCGCCTCCTCCATCATCTCGCCGGAGTTCTCCTTGGCCTCGATCTCCGCAAGCTGCTTTTCCAATTCGGGGATCCGGCCATAGGCCAGCTCGCCGGCCTTCTGGAATTCACCGCGCCGTTGTGCGTTGGCAAGTTCAACCCGCAAGCCGTCGAGCTCGGCCTTCAGTTTCTGAGCGTCGGAGAGCTTGTTCTTCTCCGCGCTCCAGCGTGCGGTGAGCGCCGCGGACTTCTCCTCGAGATCGGCCAGCTCCTTCTCCAGCGTCTGCAGGCGGCTCTTCGACCCGGCATCGCTTTCTTTCTTCAACGCTTCCTGTTCGATCTTCAGCCGGATGATTTCCCGATCCATCGAATCCAGCTCTTCCGGCTTGGAATCGACCTGCATCTTGAGCCGCGCGGCCGCCTCGTCCATGAGGTCGATGGCCTTGTCCGGCAGGAAGCGGTCGGTGATGTAGCGGTTGGACAGGGTCGTGGCGGCGACCAGCGCGGAATCGGTGATCCGCACGCCGTGGTGCTGCTCGTATTTGTCCTTCAGCCCGCGCAGAATGGAGATCGTATCCTCGACCGAGGGCTCGCTGACGAAGATCGGCTGGAATCGCCGCGCCAGCGCCGCGTCCTTTTCGACGTGCTTCTGGTACTCGTCGAGCGTGGTGGCGCCGATGCAGTGCAGCTCGCCGCGGGCGAGCGCAGGCTTGAGCAAATTGGACGCGTCCATCGCGCCATCGCCCTTACCAGCGCCGATCAGCGTGTGCATCTCGTCGATGAACAGGACGAAATTACCATCGCTCCCGGTCACCTCCTGCAGCACGGCCTTCAGCCGCTCCTCGAACTCGCCGCGATATTTTGCACCTGCAATCAGCGAGCCGAGGTCGAGCGACAGCAGCTTCTTGTCCTTCAGGCTCTCCGGCACGTCACCGTTGACGATGCGCAGCGCCAAGCCCTCGGCGATGGCGGTCTTGCCGACGCCGGGTTCGCCGATCAGGACGGGATTGTTCTTGGTCCGGCGCGACAGCACCTGGATCGTGCGGCGGATCTCCTCGTCGCGGCCGATGACCGGGTCGAGCTTGCCGTCGCGCGCCGCCTGAGTGAGGTCGCGGGCATATTTCTTCAGCGCGTCATACGCGTTCTCGGCCGTGGCGGAGTCCGCCGTTCGGCCCTTGCGCAGCGCTTCGATCGCCGCGTTGAGGTTTTGCGGGGTGACGCCGCCCTTGGCCAGGATCGCGCCCGCCTCGCTGGTCTTCTCCAGCGCCAGGCCGAGCAGCAGCCGCTCGACGGTGACAAAGCTGTCGCCGGCCTTCTCGCCAGCCTTTTCGGCGGCGTCGAAGGTGCGCGCGAGTTCGGGCGCCAGATAGATCTGGCCGGCTCCGCCGCCAGAGACCTTCGGCACCTTGTTCAGGGCGTCCTCGGTCGCCTTCAGGATTGCGCGGGAATTGCCGCCGGCGCGGTCGATCAGGCCGGCAGCGAGGCCTTCATTGTCGTCCAGCAGCACCTTCAGGACGTGCAGGGTCGAAAACTGCTGGTGCCCTTCGCGCACCGCAAGCGACTGCGCGGACTGGACGAAGCCTCTGGAGCGTTCGGTATATTTTTCGATGTTCATTTCGTGGTCTTTCCCTCGGCCTGCCCCTGGAGCCCTCAAAGGCACTCCAAACGGCATCTTCATTGGGTTTCCGATTACCGCATTGACGTTTCTCAACCGGCAACGGTCGTTATCAGCCGGCGCTGGCGCCGGCCTGACCCAGATGTGGGAAGCGAGGCCTCGGACCGGAAGAGGCGAGTTCACAATTTCGTGCGCGGATCCGCCCGCTTGGCGCCGGTGGGCCGAATCCCCTAAGTAGCGGCATGACACCCAGCGCAATGACAATCAGCCAGACCGCCGAGATCACCGGGCTCTACCGCTACCCGATCAAGGGCCTGACGCCGGAGGCCCTGCCCCGCGTCTCCCTGCGAGCCGGCCAGACCCTGCCCGCCGACCGCCGCTACGCCATCGAGAACGGCCCGAGCGGCTTCGATCCGGAAGCACCGCAGTGGAAGCCGAAGATCCAGTTCCTGATGCTGGCGCGGAATGAGCGGCTAGCTTCGCTCGACAGCCGGTTCGAGGACGCGACCAATTGCCTGACCATCCGCAAGGACGGCCAGATCGTCGCCAGCGGCGATCTCGAGACCGCCGCCGGGCGCGCCGCCATCGAGGACTATTTCAGGGAAAATTTTCAGCCGGAGCTGAAGGGCCCGCCCAAGATCCTGTCCGGCCGCGACCACAGCTTTTCAGACGTCGCCCGCAAGGTCGTGTCCATCATCAATCTCGACAGCGTCCGCGCGCTCGAGACCATGCTCGGCGGCGCCGCCGTCCACCCGCTACGCTTCCGCGCCAATCTCTACGTGAAGGGCTGGCCGGCCTGGTCCGAGCTCGACCTCGTCGGCCAGACGCTCGCGATCGGACAGGCCCGGCTGCAAGTGGTCAAGCGCATCAAGCGCTGCCCGGCCACCAATGTCGACCCTGATACCGCCAAGCGCGATCTCGAAATCCCCGCCACGCTCTCGAGCAATCTCGGCCACATGGACTGCGGCATCTATGCCGAGGTGATCGCTGAAGGCGACATCGGCGTGGGCGACGCGGTTGCATTGGAACAGCCGAAGCTGGTGTGACGCTGCGCGCTGGCCCCGCTCCGCCATTGCGAGCGAAGCGAAGCAATCCAGGAATGCGCCCGCGGAGACAGTCTGGATTGCTTCGTCGCTTCGCTCCTCGCAATGACGGCCGTCAGTTCGGCATCACATACGCATAGATCCGGCCGCGCGAGACCGGTGCTTCGCGAACGCGGTTGCCGTTGTTGCCGGAGATCATGATCGGATTGCCCTGCGCGTCGACACCGGTGATGATGCCGACATGACCGCCCCGGCCACCACGCGACATCACTGCGATGGCGCCGACCTGCGGACCGGACACGCGCGTGCCGTAATGCGCGAACGAATTCGCCATGTCGGAGCCGGTGCCACGATGACCGGTCTTTTCGAGCACCATGTTCATGAAGCGCGCGCACCACAGGCTACCGCGACCGGTCGGATTGCCGCCGACATAGCGGCGTGCCTCGGACACGAGGCCCGACCCACCGCCGAAGCCGCCGCCGCTCGTCGCGCTATTGGCCATGCCGCCGTCATTCGCGTTAGTGGCTATCCCACCTCCACGCCTCATAATTCGACGGCTGGCGCGCGTGGTCATCTCACCGCTGGTAACCATTCCAGCGTTGCCGCTCATGGCCATTCCACGGCTGCCGCTCATGGCCATTCCACCACTGCCGCTCATAGCCGTTCCAGCGCTGCCGCTTATGGCGATGCCGCCGCTATTGGCGTTCGGATCATAGCTGGCGAAGGTGTTGCCGAAGCCGTTCGCCTGCAATTGCGCCGCGCCGCGCTCGAAGCGCGAGCCGCGTGCATGCCGGTAATGATGATGTCTGCTGGCGTGATGCGCGTAAGCGTGCCGCTCTGCGCTATGACGATGAGGTCGTGCTGACGCCGGAGAAGTGAAGGCGGCGAACGCCGCGAAGAAAACAGCCAGCGCAACGACACAGCGCGACAGGCGAGACGCAAACAACTCGAACATTCTTCATCCTTCGTTGACACCCCACTTCCCCGTCGGCCCGTGCGGTGGCCGACATCCGCGGGCTGTATCAGTATCCTGATGTGGCGAGAACAAGACGCGGCCCCTAAGAATTTGGACGATGATTAATAAGTGCTACCATCGTATGCGCTGACCGCAGGACGGCATTCCAAAGCCGCAGCCACCTCAGGGAGAAAACCGGATGCCTCACGCCCTCACGAAGGACAATTGTCGACTCTATTTCGAAGAAGCGGGCACGGGCACGCCGATTATTTTTCTGCACGAATTCGCGGCCGACTACACCAATTGGGAGCCGCAGATGCGCTACTTCTCGCGCGGCCATCGCTGCATCACCTATTCCGCACGCGGCTACACGCCATCGGACGTGCCTGATGGCGAGGTCTACCGCTACACGCATTTCTACACCGATGCGCTCGCGGTGCTCGATCATCTGAAGATCGATCGCGCGCACTTCGTCGGCCTCTCGATGGGCGCCTATTCGTCGCTCCAGATCGGGCTCAACGCGCCCCAACGTGCGCTGTCGATGACGCTCGCCGGCGTCGGCTCGGGCTCGGAGATCGAGAACCTCGACGCTTGGCGCCAGCAGTGCCGCGCCAACGCGGAGCAATTCGAGATGCTCGGCTCAGCCGAAGTCGCAAAAGTCACGCGCGAGGCGCCGAGCCGGATTCCCTTCCTGGTGAAGGACCCGCGCGGTCACGCCGATTTCTATGCCGCCCTGGCGCGGCACGACGCCAAGGGATCAGCGCGGACGATGCGCGGCTTCCAGGCCGGCCGTCCCTCGATCTTTACGATGACGGACGCGATCAGAGCGGCCACGACGCCGGCACTCATCATCTGCGGCGACGAGGACGATCCGTGCGTGGGCGCAAGCCTGTTTCTGAAGAAGCATCTGCCGGCGGCAGGGCTCGCCATGTTTCCAAAGTCCGGCCACGTCCTCAATCTCGAAGAGCCAGCGCTGTTCAACGAAACGGTGGAACGGTTCGTCACGCTGGTGGAAGCGGGAAGATGGCCGGTGCGCGACCCGAGGTCACTGGCGGCGCATTAGCGCGAAGGCGTCACCAGGTACTGGGTCGCGTAGATGGGGTAACGGGCCGGCCTACTTCCTGCCGCCCCGCGTCAGCAGAAACACGCCCTGCTCGCCGAACAGATTCCACACCCACCAAGGCATCCGCAGCCGCAGCGGACGGCCGTAGAGGTCGAGCGCCTCGGCACGTTCCATCTTGACGTCGATCGCGTCGCAGAGCTCGACGAAATCCTTGATGGTGCAGAAATGGATGTTGGCGGTGTCATACCAGCTTGCCGGCAGGTTCTCCGTGCGCGGCATGTGGCCGCCGATCAGGAGCTGGAGCCGCATCTTCCAGAAGCCGAAATTCGGGAACGACACGATGGCGCGGCGGCCGATGCGCAGCAAATTCTCCAGCACCACTTTCGGCTGCCGCGTCGCCTGCAACGTCTGCGACAGGATCACGTAGTCGAAGGCGTCATCCGGATAATTCACGAGGTCGGTGTCGGCATCGCCCTGCACCACCGCAAGACCCTTGGCGACGCAGCGGTTGACGCCCTCGCGCGACAGCTCGATGCCGCGGCCGTCGACGCCGCGGGTTTCCAGCAGTTGGAGCAGGTCGCCCTCGCCGCAGCCGACGTCGAGCACCTTCGAGCCCGGCTTGACCATGTTGGCCACCAGCACATGGTCCGCGCGAAAATCACCGGGCTGCCCGGTCGCAAGGCCGCCCAGCGGCAACGCTTCCTGTACAGACATGACTAGCCGTCCTTAAGCATTATTGGCGGTGAGCCCGCGCGCCTTGCCTGCCGATTGCAGGAAGGCGCGGGAGATATCAAGGAATTCGGGCACGTCGAGCAGGAAGGCGTCGTGACCGCGATCGGTCTCGATTTCGGCGAACGACACCCGCGCGCTCGACGCATTCAGCGCGTGCACCAGCGCGCGCGATTCCGAGGTCGGGAACAGCCAGTCGCTGGTGAAGGAGACCACGCAGAAGCGGGTCTGGATTCCCGCGAACGCCTTCGCCAGCACACCGCCGTGGTCGGCGGCGATGTCGAAATAGTCCATCGCGCGGGTCAGATAGAGATAGGAGTTGGCGTCGAAGCGCTCGACGAAGGACGAGCCCTGGTAGCGCAGATAGGACTCAACCTGGAAGTCGGCGTCGAAAGAGAAAGTCGGCAGCTCGCGGTCCTGCATGCGCCGCCCGAATTTTCGATGCAGCGCGGCGTCGGAGAGATAGGTGATGTGCGCCGCCATCCGGGCGACAGCGAGGCCACGATGCGGATGGATACCTCGATCGGCATAGCCGCCATGGTGCCAGTCGGGGTCGGCCATCACCGCCTGACGGCCAAGCTCGTGGAACGCGATGTTCTGCGCCGAGTGTCGTGTCGAGCAGGCAATCGCCAGCGCGGAGAACACGCGACTCGGATACGCCGCAGTCCATTGCAGCACTTGCATGCCGCCCATCGAGCCGCCGACGACCGCGAACAGCGTGTCGATGCCGAGCCGGTCGATCAGCATCGCCTGCGCGCGCACCATGTCGGGGATGGTGATGACGGGGAAATCGAGCCCCCAAACCTTGCCGGTCGCGGGATTGATCGAGGCCGGGCCGGTCGAGCCCATGCAGCCGCCGATCACGTTGGAGCAGATGATAAAATATTCGTTGGGATCGAGCGGCCGGCCGGGGCCGACCAAGGTCTCCCACCAGCCGGGCTTGCCGGTGACAGGGTGCACGTTGGCGACGTGCTGGTCGCCGGTCAGCGCATGGCAGATCAGGATCGCGTTGGAGCGATCGGCATTCAGCTCGCCGTAGGTCTGGTAGGCGATCTGGAACGGGCTGAGATCGACCCCGCAGTCGAGCCGCAGCGGCTGCTCCGAGCCGAACTGCGCGACGTGCGAACTCGGATGATCCACCTCGTGCGACCGCTCGTCGGCGGTGATCGCGGGACTCGGAATGGACTGGACGCCAACCATCTGACCATCGACCTCGTTTGCGATCGTAGAAGTGACCGCATTGACATCAGGCCATGAAAAACCCGGCCTGAACGATAGGTTCGGCCGGGATCGAAAGCGTCCCCGGCCTGTTTAGCGAGTTTTTTAACGTGGCTGCAAGCCGGCCGGCTCAAATGACCACGGAACGGGTAAAAACTACCGTCTTGGACGGTTTTCGTCAAGTCACGGCCCGGATCAGCCAAATTCGCCTGTCGCGCCACGGGCGGAAAGGGCCCGATTTCTCTTTGCATTTCTCTTTGCTTTCGCAGCCCCGACTGCCTAATCAGGATATCCATCACAGCGGTGACGGCTCGACTGATCCGCATTGGAAAGCCTCTCAGCAGCACCTGTCAGACATGTCCCAACGTCCGCCCGCGCCACCATCACTCCAGGAATTGCGTAAGGAGATCGACGCGATCGACGAAGGCATGCATCGCCTGCTGATGCAACGCGGCGACATCATCGACCGCCTGATCCAGGTGAAGCAGACCCAGGAGGTCGGCTCGGCGTTCCGCCCGGCACGCGAGGCCTCCATGATGCGCGACCTCGTGCAGCGTCATCGCGGCATCCTGCCGCTCGACACGGTCGAGAGCATCTGGCGCGTCATCATCGCGACCTTCACCTATGTCCAGGCCCCGTTCTCGGTCCACGCCGACATCTCGGCGAGCGAGCCGGCCATGCGCGATTCCGCGCGATTCCATTTCGGCTTCACCGTGCCTTACGTCGCGCATTTCAGCGCGCAGGCGGCGGTCGAGGCCGTCGCGAAGTCCAAGGGCGATCTGGCGCTGGTCTCGGCGACCTCGAGCCGCACGCCGTGGTGGCTGTCGCTGGAAGAAGCTGGCGCGCCAAAGATCATCGCGCGGCTGCCCTTCGTCGAGCGCGCCGACCATCCGGCGGCGTTGCCCGTGTTCGCGGTCTCGCGCGTCGCCGACAGCGCGCTGGTGACGGAGGTCGAGACCTTCAGCGTACGCGTCTCTGGGTGGAATGCGGAGGTCGCGCGCGCCCTGTCGCCGCTCGCCGAGATCGTGGCGGTGCCCGACACCGCCTTCGACGGCGCCGCGCTGCTGGTCTCGGTCACCGCGACAAGCAGCATCGACAAGATCAAGGCTGCCCTGATCGAAGCGGGGGCCTCGGTGCGCTCCACGGCCCTCGTCGGCAGCCACGCAACGCGCTATACGGTGCCCCCGACCGGGTCGAAATCGTAAGTCGCGAACCGCTTAAGCCCACTCCGGAGTTGAAGATGTCCCGCCCCGTGCCGAATCCCGGCATTCTCGATATTGCGCCCTACACGCCCGGCAAGACCCCGGTGGCAGAGCCTGGCCGCAAGGTGTTCAAGCTCTCGGCCAACGAGACGCCGTTCGGGCCCTCGCCGAAGGCGATCGAGGCGTTCAAGCAGGTGGCGGATCATCTGGAAGACTATCCGGAAGGAACCTCGCGCGTGCTGCGCGAAGCAATCGGGCGCACCTTCGGGCTCGATCCCAACCGCGTCATCTGCGGCGCCGGCTCGGACGAGATCCTCAACCTGCTCGCCCACACCTATCTCAGCCACGGTGACGAGGCGATCTCGACCACGCACGGCTTTCTGGTCTATCCGATCGCGACCATGGCGGTCGGCGCGAAGAATGTCATCGCGGCCGAGAAGAACCTCACCTGCGATGTCGACGCCATCCTCAAGGCGGTGACGCCGAAGACAAAGCTGGTCTGGCTCGCCAACCCCAACAATCCGACCGGCACCTATGTGCCGTTCGACGAGGTCAAGCGCCTGCGCGCCGGCCTGCCCTCGCACGTGCTGCTGGTGCTGGACGCAGCCTATTGCGACTACGTCTCGCGCAACGATTACGAGATGGGGATCGAGCTGGTCGCGACCACCGAAAACACGGTGGTGACCCACACCTTCTCCAAGATCCATGGTCTTGCGGCGCTGCGCATCGGCTGGATGTTCGGCCCCGAGCACATCATCGACGCGGTCAACCGCATCCGGGGTCCCTTCAACGTGTCGACGCCGGCCATGTACGCCGCCGTTGCCGCGATCGAGGACACAGCGCACCAGGCCATGTCGAAGCATTTCACCGAGACCTGGCGCAACTGGCTCGCCGAGGAGATCGGCAAGCTCGGGCTGAAGGTGACGCCGAGCGTCGCCAATTTCGTGCTGATCCACTTCCCGACCGAGGGCAAGACCTCGGACGCAGCCGACGCCTTCCTCACCAAGCGCGGGCTGGTGCTGCGCGGCTTGAAGAACTACGGCCTGCCGCATTCGCTGCGCATGACCATCGGCACCGAGGAGGCCAACCGCCTCGTCGTCGAGGGCCTGCGCGACTTCATGGCCGGACGATGAGCGCGACCCCGCACTTCCAGCGCGTCGCGCTGATCGGCTTCGGCCTGATCGGGGGCTCGATCGCACGCGCCGCGAAGCTCCAGGGTCTGGCTTCCGAGATCGTCACCACCGCGCGCTCGGAGAAGACGCGCGCACGCGTGATGGAGCTCGGCATCGTCGATCAGGTCGTCGCGACCAATGCGGAAGCCGTGAAGGACGCCGATCTCGTCATCCTCTGCATTCCCGTCGGCGCCTGCGGCCCGGTGGCGCAGGAGATCTCCGCGCATCTCAAACCCGGCGCGATCATCTCCGACGTCGGCTCGGTCAAGGGCGCCATCGTCAGGGATATGGCGCCGCACCTGCCGGAAGGCGTCCATTTCGTGCCGGCGCATCCCGTCGCAGGCACCGAGCATTCGGGTCCCGATTCCGGCTTCGCCGAGCTCTTCATCAACCGCTGGTGCATCCTCACCCCGCCGGAGGGCGTTGATGCGGCTGCCACCGATCGCCTGCGCGCGTTCTGGGCGGCGATGGGTGCCAAGGTCGAGATCATGACGCCGGATCATCATGATCTCGTGCTCGCGATCACCAGCCATCTGCCGCATCTGATCGCCTACACCATCGTCGGCACCGCCGACGAGCTGGCGCAGGTGACGGAGTCAGAGGTCATCAAGTTCTCCGCCGGCGGCTTTCGCGACTTCACGCGCATCGCCGCCTCCGATCCGACGATGTGGCGCGACGTCTTCCTCGCCAACAAGGAAGCCGTGCTGGAGATGCTCGGCACCTTCACTGAGGATCTGGCAAAGCTCACCCGCGCAATCCGCCGCGGCGATGGCGAGGCGCTGTTCGACCACTTCACCCGCACCCGCGCCATCCGCCGCGGCATTGTCGAAATCGGCCAGGATTCGGCCGCGCCCGATTTCGGCCGGCCGCATGCGCAGCTCGGCAACAAGCCGTAGCACCGAAGTGGCCCGGATGGAGCGCAGGCGTAATCCGGGACTTCCGTCGCTTGAGGCAGGATTCCCGGATCGCGCTTCTCTCCATCCGGGCTACGAGCCTGCGTGGCTCCGTGACTAGAATGGGTAGTACCGGATCTGCGTCATGACGACGTTGTCGTCGGTCTTCGGCGCGCCGCCGACGCCGGCGAACGCGAACCGTTGCGTGTAGGAATATTGCAGGCCGGCTTTGAGCGTGCCGAAATTGCCTTGGTAGATGGTGTCGTAGATCCCGGCCGTGATCTGCCGAACCTCCCTGGTGTTGCCGTTGCAGGTCGCGCCCGCCGAGTTTTCGGTGAAGCAGCCGGTGTTGTTGTAGAGCGGATTGCCGTAGCCGAACGGCACCGTTCCAACATTGGCGAAATTCGCCTTGGCCTTTTCGAGGCCTGCATAGGAGTAGACATCGAGGCTGGGCGTCGCGTGCCAGATCAGGCCGACGGCGGCCGCCGTGATCGTCAGCGGGAGGAGGGTGCCGTCCTGCGCCACCGCCGCGTCGGCGAACGGTGTTGCCGTGAAGCGGCCCAGCACGCCGTGCGAGCCATAGAGCTGAAGATCGAGGGTTTTCGGAATCAGCTCGACGAAGATGTGTCCGCCGAAGCTTCCGGTGTCGTAGGGGTGGTTGGCGTTGTTGAAACGGTCGAACAGCTGGCGGTAGAGCGCCCACCCCTCGACATGCAACTTATAGGGCCCGAGCCTTGGGTCCCAGGCGGCCTTGACCGTGACGTCGGGCACCTGATTCAGGCAAGAAATCCCGGAACGGATTCGAAGTCGATCACGCCGGGCGCATCGACGCCACGAGGATCGATGCCGGACTTGGTCGGCGCGTTCAGCGACCAGGATTGCCCGGCGAGGAAGTGAAGACCGAGATCGCTGCGGTCCAGTTCCAGGCTGAGCTGCCGCATGCGCGGATTGAACGAGTTGGTCGCAACCGAGCTCGCCGTCTGAGCCGCACCTTCGAAATCGATCTCGCCATAACCCGCGAGGTGCGTGTCGGCATCGGCATTGCCCTCGGCCAGCACCGAGAACCTGCTCTGGCGTGCCGAGAAGCGCGTTTCCGGGATGTTGAAGTTGCGGCTCTGCTGATAGGGGATGAAGTTGTAGACCGAGCCGGTATCGGAAGCGAGATTCCGCGAGCGGTAGACGCCGGTGAGATCGACCCAGCCACCGAAGGTCAACGTCACGCCCTTGTAGCAGACCTTGCCGGCCGCACATGGATCGGCGGCGAGCGCCTTGTAACTTGCTGGTAACTGAACGGCCTTCGCCTGCGCTTCACCCTGTCGCGTCTTGCGCGCCTCGGAGTCCACGCGCTGCTGGAGCTCCTTCAGCTTCGCCTTCAGCGAGTGGATTTCGGTTGTGACATTGTCGTCGGCATGCGCCTGCCCTGAACAGGCAGCGAGAATACCCAGCATCAGTCCGCAATTGATGATCCGCATTTGAAGCTTCCTCCATTTGGGAAGCGGATTGGATTCCGCGCGCCATCTCCGGCGCATGCATGCTTCCCTGGTGTGGAGTGATTTGAATGCGGCTGCGGTTATTCGCGGCGCCGTGCATCTTGTGCATCACGTTTTCCTGACGATCCTGTTCGGAATATTTTCGTTGGCTGTCGATCCGCACGCGCGACTGTCGCGATTGTCCAAGGCAACTTTTCGAGGCCTCGTTCAAGGCAACGCGCATTGGGCCCGGCCGGGACATGACCGGGCCCAGTTCGCGACGGGCAAGTGGTGGATGGCGGCTATTTGCCCTTGGTCGCGCGCATCACCATTGGGCGCGGTGATTTCGGCGAGGGGACGAAGGCCATCGTCTCCCGCGTCGTCGGATTCGAGACGTTGCGATCACCGTTCGGATACATCGAGGCGTATGCTGCCGGCTCCTGCAACTGCCATTGCCACTGCGCAAACGCGGGCGTCGCGAGCGTGGTCGAGATGGCGATACCGGCAATGAACAGCCTGGACTTGGTCATGATATCTCTCCTGCCTGGGCGACCGCATCATCGTGCGGCCGACATGGAGAGAGAGCGGAGTTTGCGGCTCGGCATTCCCGGCCGGTCATCACGATCCGGCGAAGCGGCCGTGAGTTCAGCTCGTAACCCGCATGGAGGGAGTTACGACAGCTGAGGGCGATGAATGGAGAGAGGAGACTCTGAATCCATCCTACTGCTTCGCGCTACGGCTAATCTTTCCCGGCTTGAACAGCTCGAGGTCGATGGCCTGTCCCATCGCCAGATATCCGGTGCGGTTGGGATGAAGCTTGTCGCCGGCGCCACCAGTCGTGCTTTCGGGAACGAACTCCGGCTTGAGGCCACCCGAGGCCGGATCGAGCGTCGCCCGATCAAAATCGATTACACCGTCGAATGTCCCCGAGCTACGGATGAATGCGTTGAGCGCCTTGCGCTTGTCATCCTGCTCGGGAAAACCATGTGCCGCGCTGGTGCTACCCAATGCCGAAACGACGGTGGCGCCGATGATCCGGGCTTGCGGCCATTTCGCACGTAGCCTCGCGACACGATCCTTCATCGCGGCGATGACTTGGTCGGCGGTAAAATTGCCGTTCTTGCTGAAATCGTTGATACCTTCCAGCCAGATCAGGCTCGATATGCCGGACAGCGACAGCACGTCACGCTCGAGCCGCTGGCCCGAAGCGGGGCCGCCCGCGTACGGTTTGTCGGGACCATATTCGGCCGGGCCTGCGATTTGGTTGCCACCGATGCCGCCATTCACTACGGCAACCTTGTTGCCGTAGACTGCCTTCAGGCGACGCGACAGCACGTTGGGCCAGCGATCGTCGCCATTCATGGTTGAGGCGGTCCCGTCGGTAATCGAATCCCCAAACGCCATGATGGCGAAGGCATCGGCAGGCGCAGTCATCTCGATCGCATCGAGGAAGAACCATGACGCAGTCGCATAGGGGAAGGAAGCCTCGTCTTCCAGGGCGCCCTTCGCGCCGGCGCCGGGCGCACTGACATAGGAGGTGGTCAGCGCTTTGGCGTGCCAGGTCATCGGGCCGCTCTGGCCGGCGACATGAAAACTGACCGCAAGCCGGCGGCCGGCGAGGTCATCGGGCCGCTTTGCAAACGGCAGCGCGATCGCATCGCTCCAGACCGAATTCCCCGGCGACACCGTAACGGAAGCCGTGCCGGCGAACGTAACCGGAATGTTGGAGCCGCGGATCAACGCGGCACTGCCCGACTGCAGGCCGACGTAAACGCCGTCAAACGTGACGGGTTTGGTGCCGAAGGCGTTGCTGAGCCGGATGCGGGCCTGACGGCCCCAGATATCCGGCCGCACGATCAGGCGAAAGGTCTGGTCCCGCGCACCGGCCGCAGGCTCGGGAAACGCGAATTTCTGTTCGGGCTGGGCTGACGGATTGCCGACGGGGTATGGGCCCTGAACCGCGCCCGTCCAGGACACCACCCAATGTTCGCTATCCTTTGCGGTTGCGGTCTGAAGCGAGGCAACGAGCAGCGATGCTGCCACGAGACAATTCAACGCGCGCATTGTTTCCCCCGAACCCCAGATAATTTGGGCGCGGCCTTAGAGCCGTCAGTTGGTCTTCAATAGGGCGGCAGAACGCTACCTGTCCAGACGCACTGTCGCACTCCTCGCCCGACGCAGGAGAGGACCTCGCAGGTTGCGTCACCGGCGCCGACAAGAAGCTCTTCGCAGAAACGATCTGTTCACAGTTTCGAACGCATCAGACGGACCGAGCTGTCCGCCCGGCAGGTTTATGAATTCACGACCTAATACAGCGGCGGGATCTGGCCGACCTTGACCGGGCCGAGCAGCACGGCGCCGTCGACGAACTTCAGCGGGAAGCTGCGAGCCTTCTTGCCTTCCAGCGTGCTCTCGGTGCCGATCGAATTGATGCCGGCGGCAACGCCTGCATTGGCGTTCTGCTTGATGACCTTGCCGAGGCCGGGAACGGCACGGTCGAGCGCACCGAACAGATTGTTGAGGTCCTGCGACTTCACGCCGGGCGCGACGCGATCGAGGGTCGCCTGCGGCACCCCCTCCTGCAGCATCTTCTCGATGCCGAGCGCGGGGATCACGCGCTCCAGGCCCGTCACGGTCATCTGCAATTCGCCATCGAGGCGGCCGTTTGCCGAGAGCCCGAGCGTGCCGGCCGCAACCGCGATCATCTCGCCCTGCTGGATGCGGGACTGCACGATCTCGATATGGCCGCCGGCGGCCTGGATCTCGCGGAAGCGCTGCGGCCACGGCTTTGGCGTGAGATCGGACAGTCCGGTGATCTTCGCCCGCGTGTCGGCCTCGAACGGCTCGGCGAGCAGCGGATGAACGCCCTGGACGCTGCCCTGCGCGATCTGGAGCACGGTCTCGATCACGGGATGATCGGACGGAGATCCATCCGCAAGGCGTCCATGCAGCTCGACCTGTTTTGCGCGCGCGAGCGGCACCTGCATGCTGCCGTCGACACGATTGACGGTCGGCTCCTCGAACACGATGGAAGCGCGCTCCGGCACGGCGGGCAGGCCGACCACACTGCTGCGACCCTTGCTCCAGTTCACCACGAAGGTGCTCTGCGTGACGCCGTCAGTGAGCGTCGCGGGTGCGGTAAATTCGGCGATGACGCGCTTGGGATCGTAGACTTGGGCGACGACCAGGATGTTGTCGAGCTTCGCCGTGAACGGCGTCTTGCTGGCGTTCTGCGACACCAGGGCGACGCTGGCGCCCGAACACCGGACCTCGAAGCGGAAGGGGAAGCCCGCGATCGAGCGCTTGGCGCAATCATAGACGCGGCCGGATTTGGCCTCCTGCGCGCGCCAGGCATCGGCGGCGATTTCGGCCTGCGACGCCGCATAGAACCAGAAGCAGCTCCACGCCACCGCGAGGATCAGGAGGATGACAGGGGCGATGAAAAGGCCCCAGCGGGAGCGCCGGCGTGCGGCAACGGTCATATCGGACATGCGGCGACCCTTTGACCCCTGATTTTGTCAAATGTAAGCGAGGTTGGCGTGCTCCGAAAGGCGGAGAATTCGCTTCGCTTGGGAGCGCGGTTCTGGTAGCCGTGCCCGAAATGTCGGAAATCACCCTCCCCTCCGTCACCACAGCCAAAGGCGACCTCTGGGTGTTCGGCTACGGCTCGCTGATGTGGCGGCCGGGTTTCGAATTCGAGGAGCGCGTCCCCGCGCGGCTGGTCGGCGAGCACCGCGCGCTCTGTGTCTATTCCTTCGTCCACCGTGGCACGCCGGAGAAGCCGGGTCTGGTGCTCGGCCTCGACCGCGGCGGCGCCTGCCGCGGCATCGCCTTCCGCGTCGCCGAAAAGAACCGCGCCGACGTCGTCGCCTATCTGCGCGCGCGCGAGCAGGTGACGTCGGTCTATCGCGAAGTCATGCGCTCGGTGTGGCTGGAGAACGATGCGCGGCAGCGCGTCTCCGCGCTCGCCTATGTCGTCGACCGCGGCCATGTGCAATATGCCGGTCGGCTGTCGCTCACCGACCAGCATCGCCACGTGCTCCAGGGCCACGGCCAGTCCGGCGCCAACCGCGACTACGTGACTGCGACGGTGAAGGCGATCGAGGCCGAAGGCTTTCGCGATGCGCAGCTGCATCAGCTTGCCATGATGCTGCATGGTGATGCGCATTCTCCGCACGCGCCGGCTCCGGCGGACGATCGGGAAAACCGCTAGCTCTCCAACGGCGCATAGCTCGGCGCCGAGCCGATCAGCTGCTCCTGCTCCTTGCGGCCCGCTTCGACGAGGCGACCGGTCGCGTCTTCGATCACCGTTTGCACACGGGAGAGATACTCGTCCTTGGGCAAGCCCGGCGGCAGCGGATCGAGGAATTCCACCACCAGCGTGCCGGGATAGCGCATGAAGGTGCGGCGCGGCCAGAACAGGCCGGAATTGAGCGCGATCGGCAGGCACGGCGCGCCGCAGGACGAATAGATCTGCGCGAAGCCGCTCTTGTAGTCCGGTGGCGCGCCCGGGGCGCGGCGCGTGCCTTCGGGAAAGATCACGAGCTGCCCGCCGCTGCGCACCGCCTCCCGCGCCCGCCGCGTCATGTCCAGCAGCGCCTTGACGCCGGCATTGCGGTCGATCGCGATCATCCCGGTCTTGACCAGGAACTGGCCGAACACCGGGATCTGCATGAGCTGACGCTTGAGGATGAAAATCGGACGGTCGAAGAAGCCCGGCAAGACGAACGTCTCCCAGAACGACTGGTGCTTCGCCACAACGACCAATGGTCCCCTCGGGATCTTTTCGAGGCCGCGGAATTCCACCTTGATGTTGCAGACAGCCCGCATCAGAAACAGCGTCGCCTTTGCCCACCATTGCGCGACCGTGAGCATGGCGCGCGGCGGCAATGCGAAGGTCGGCAGCGCCACGATCGCGAGGCACACCAGCACGGTGTAGAACAGCACGTTGAACACGAGCGATCGCAGGAAAATCAAGAACATCGAGGATCCGATCAATTGCCGATCAGTTGCCGATCAATTGGCCTGTGCGGTGGCGGGCCGCTTCGCCTGCAGCCCGGAAGGCTGCTCCGACATCTCGGGCGAAAGGTCAATCCCGAAATCCTCCAGCCGCACCCTGACCTCCGCCGCGATATACTTGACATATTCCGACAGCAGCAGCCGCAAAGTGGACGCCGAGGTCCACCACGGCTCGTCGCGCCATTTGTCGCCGACCACCACGAACGGGATCAGTGTCGCCTCCGGCATCGCATGCGAGAATTCCACCAGCGCGCGCGGCATATGATAGTTCGAGGTGACCACGATCAGCGATTTGAAGCCGCGTCCCGCGGCCCAGCGCCGCGCTTCCGCGGCATTGCCGCGGGTCGAGACCGCGGTGCGGTCGAGATCGACGCAGCAACGCATGAAAGACTGGTTCTCCGGCAGCGTCCGGGAGATGTCGCTCGCCGTCGAGGTCGGGTGTACGCCGGAGATCAGGAGCCTCCTGCCGTAGCCGGCAGCGAGCAGCTCCATCGCATCCGACACCCGCGAGGAGCCGCCGGTGAGCACCACGATGCCGTCCGCCTTGCGGTCCGGCGCGATCTCGGCGCCGCGCAATTGCGACAGAAACGCAATAAAGCCCGCCGCCGCGCCGACGAAGGCGAGCGCAATCGTCGACATCACGGCCGCGCGCAGCCACCCGCGCGGCAGTTTCGGCGATCGATCGGCGGTCGGCGCGCTCATGCGATGTCGGTGATCCCTTCCCAGAGGTGATTTTAGGACGTTTTGAGGCGAAGTGGAGTCCGGTTTGTCGGCCTCAAACTATGTGGCGAAGCGCTGGGGCCGCGAACCAGCTTTCCCCTCTCCCCTTGTGGGAGAGGGTGGCTCGCCGCGATAGCGGCGAGACGGGTGAGGGGTATGTCTCCGCGAACTCGCCTCGACGTTCGTGCACGTGGATAGAACCCCTCATCCGGCGCTTCGCGCCACCTTCTCCCACAAGGGGAGAAGGAAGAAAACCATCTCAATCGACATCATTCAGCGTCGCGAACAGCGTCTGGCGCGAGGCGACCGCGGTGATGGCGCCGATCAGCACGGCCTGCACCGCGAGCACGATGTAGCCGGATGGCCGCAGCGAGAAGGTGCCGAGCAGCGCGGCGAACTGGTCGCCGACGGGAGTGCCCGAAAACCAGCCTGCAATCGACTCGGAGAAGCCGAACACCAGCATGGCGGCGCCGCCGCCGATCACGCCGCCCTCCAGCCCCAGCCTGAGGAAATGACGCAGGAAGCGGTTGGCGATGTAGCGGTCGCCGGCGCCGACGAAATGCAGCACCTCGACGATCGGACGGTTCGCCGCCATGGCGCCGCGGGTTGCGAACGACACCGAGATGATGGTGGCGACGATGACGAGCGCGAGGATGCCGAGACCGGCGAGCACGGTGGCGTTGGTCATCGAGCGCATGCGCTCGATCCAGGCGCGGTGATCGTCGACGCTGGCGCTTGGCGCCACCTGGGTCACGCGGGCGCGCAAGGCGCCGAGATCGAGCGCCGTGCCGGGCTGCACGCGCGCGATGATCATGCGCGGGACCGGCAGATCGTCCATCGACAGCCCGGTGCCGAGCCAGGGCTCGAGTAGCTTGCCGCTCTCGTCCTTCGTGAACGGCTTGACCTCGACGATGCCGGCTTGCGCGCGCATGGCCTCGGTCACCGCCGCGGTGTCGCGTTCGAGATCGCGGCCCGTCTGCGGCCGGACCTGAATGGTGATCTCGCTCGCGACATCCGACTGCCATTCGGCGGCGGAGGCGCTCACCAGCAGCACCGTGCCGGTCGTCATCGAGGCCAGGAAGGTCATGATGGCGACAACGGCGACCAGCGCGCGGCCGTGGATCGAGGCGCGCGGCACGATCGGCGACATATTGCGCGCCCGGGCCGGAAGCGGCGGCCCCTCCTGCCCGAGATCGACCAGCACGCCGCGCTCGTCGGGCCTATTCATAGACGTGCAGCCGTCCCTGGTGCAGCACGAAGCGTCGCGCCTCGTACTGGTCCATCAGGGCGATATCGTGGGTGGCGATGATGACGGCGGTGCCTGACTTGTTGAGCTCGATGAACAGCCGCAGCAGGCGGCGGCCGAGCGTCGGATCGACGCTGCCGGTTGGCTCGTCGGCCAGCAGCAGCTGCGGCCGCGAGATCACGGCGCGCGCGATTGCCGCGCGCTGCTTTTCGCCGCCGGACAGGATCGGCGGCAGCGCGTCCATGCGCTCGCCGAGCCCAACCCATTTCAGGAGATCGATGACCTCCTTGCGGTAGCTCGATTCGCTGCGGCCCATCACGCGGAACGGCAGCGCCACGTTTTCATAGGTCGTCATGTGATCGAGCAGGCGGAAATCCTGGAGCACGATGCCGATGCGCTTGCGCAAGTCTGCGATCTCGTCTCTGCCGAGCTGCGAGATGTCGTGACCGAACAAGTTGACGAGCCCCCGCGTCGGGCGATGCGAGAGGAACAACAGGCGCAGCAACGAGGTCTTGCCGGCGCCGGACGGGCCGGTGAGGAACTGGAAGGAATGCGCCGGGATCTGGAAGTTGAGGTCGCGCAGGACCTCGGGCCCCAGGCCGTAACGCAATCCGACATTTTCGAACCGAACCAAGCTCAGCTCCGTTCGAGAGAGGCCGCGGGCCGCACGGCTGTGCTCCGCCACACGCGATCCGCGGGTTTTGCGGCCGTTATGGTTTCCGGTTCGTTAACGGTCGTCCTGTAGCATAATTGGTAGCATCTTTCCGTCTCGGTTCTCCACGACCGTGTCACGATCAAGACTTGTCCATGCATCAAGGCTCGTCCATGCATATCGTCTGCCCTCATTGTACGACATCCTACGCCATCAAGCCCGCGAGCCTTGGGGCGAACGGCCGGACCGTGCGCTGTTCCCGTTGCAAGGAAACGTGGGTCGCCCATGCCGAGGATGCCATCGAGGAGGCATCTGTGCCGGCCATGGCCGCGGCCAGCCGGGCCGACGACCAGGCCGATCTCGCCGAGCAATGGAACTCCTATGCCCAGGACGACGGAGCCGCTGACGCGCCTGTCGTTGACAGCCCCTCGATCGCCAGCGACTGGCCGGACCAGGAAGCCGCCGACACCGAGGACGAATGGTCCGCGGCCGCCCGATCCGTTGAGGAGGAAGTCGGCGGCGAACAGCACCAGTCCTGGTTCCGTGGCCTGTTCGGCCGTCGCCGCGGCGCGCGAGTGCGCCGTCCGGCGGCCCCGCGAAAATCCCATTTCGGCCTGCCGACCGCCTGCGCCGCCATGGGCGCGCTGGTCCTGGCGCTGGTGATCTGGCGCGGAGACATGGTGCGGCTGCTGCCGCAGACGGCAGCCTTCTACAGGATGGTCGGCCTCGAAGTTAACCTGCGCGCACTCGCCTTCAAGGACGTCAAGCTCTCCAGCGAGACAGTAGACGGTAAGCAGGTGCTGGTGATCGAGGGCGTGATCGTGGGACAGGGCAAGAAGCCGCTCGACATTCCCCGCTTGCGCTTCGCAGTGCGCGACGCGCAAGGCGCGGAAATCTACGCCTGGAACGCCGTTCTGGAACAGACCGTATTACAGCCCGGCGAGCGCGCCTTCTTCCGCTCGCGCCTGGCCTCGCCGCCGCCGGAGGGCCGCAATATCGACGTTCGCTTCTTCAACCGGCGCGACATCGCCGGCGGCAGCGTATAATCGATTTCGCAGGTCTCGCAGGCAAAGTTGGTGGCGAGATTGATCCCAAGGTTGGTCTCATGTCCAAGATCCTGATCGCCGACGACGAGGATTCGATGCGCCAGCTGGTGGCGCGCGCCATCGCCATGGACGGCCACGAGATCGTCACCGCGCCGGCCGGCGCCGAGGCGCTGGAGATCCTCACGCGCGCGGACGGCAGGTTCGACCTGCTGCTCACCGACATCCAGATGCCGGTGATGGACGGCATCGCGCTGGCGCTTTCCGTCGCACGCGATTTCCCCGATTTGACCATTCTGCTGATGACCGGCTTTGCCGACCAGCGCGAGCGCGCCTCGAACCTCAATGCGCTGGTGCATGACGTCGTGACCAAGCCGTTCTCGGTCGCCGACATCCGCACGGCGGTGGCGGACGCGCTGGCGGCGAAGAAGGGGTAGCGGCGTCGGGGCGCCACGTATTCCGCTGTCATGCCCCGGCTTGACCGGGGCATCCAGTAGCCGCAGCCTCTCGATTGAATCACAACCGTGTCGGAGTACTGGATCGCCCGGTCAAGCCGGGCAATGACAGAGAACTCAAAAATCCTTCAGCAGCCGCTCGATGTAATCGAGCTCGATCTGCGGGCGCGAGCTGTCCCCCAAGCGGCGGCGGAGCTCCTCGAGGATGCGGCGGACGCGCTGGGCGTCGATCTCGCCGGGGATCTTGACCGTGTAGTCGTCGCTCAGATCGCGGCCGTGAAGTGGGCGACCGAGCGGATCGGTCTGATTGCCGCCGCTCTGCTGACGACCGGGCCGGTTGCCGGGGCCATCGCCCTGCCCGTCGCCATCGCCCTGCTGCATCGCCTCGGCCATCTTCTGCGCGCCCTTGCGCAAGGCCTCGAGAGCTTTCCCCTGCGAGTCCACGGCACCATCCGAATTGCCTTCGCCGAGCTGCGAGCCGGCATCGCCCATGGCCCCGTCGGCGGCGTCCAGACTGCCGTCGTCATCGCCCTGGTCACCGTCCTGATCGCCATCCTGGCCCGGCTGTCCCTGCTCGCCCTGCTGACCCTTTTGCCCCTTCTGGCCCTGGCTCTTCTGGCCCTTTTGCCCCTTCTGCGTGAGGCCGCGCTTGGCGAGCTCGTCCTGCAGCTTCTTCAGGCGGTCGCGCAGCGACTGCTGATCCTGCTGGAGATCCGACATCGACTGGTCGCCCTGCTGCTTGCCGCGCGAGCGCTCACGCCGGGAATCCTGCCCCTGCTTGAAAGTCTTGTCGCGCAATTGCTGCTGCTTGCGGATCATGTCGCTGAGCTCGTTGAGCGCCTGCTCCATGTCGCTGTCGCCGGATTGCCCGGGCTGCGCCATCTGGAGGTTTTCCATGATCTGCGCGAGCTGCTCGAGCAGGCGCTGGGCCGCCTCGCGATTGCCTTCCTTCGCGGCCTTCTCGATCTGCTTCAACAGCTCGTCGAGATCGCGCTGCGTGATGACGGAACGATCGCGATTGGAGGATTGGCTCTTTTCCGTCGCGCGCTTGTAGTCCTCGAGCTTCTGAATCGCATCGGATTGATTGTTCAGGCTCCGTCCGGACTCCTTTTGCCTGAGGCTGTCGCCGGACTCCTGCATCGCCTTTTCCGCGCTATCGAGCAGCGCATCGGGATCCTGGTCCTGCTGGGCCGAGACGGCAGCGGGGAAGCCTCCCAGGAGGAGGGCAAGACAGGCGATCGAGATCGCCTTCACGACTGGCACGCGCGCTAGCTTCCGCATTTCCGGTCCCGCGTAAACTGATTGGCGCCGTCCTCGCCCCCCTTCGCCCGGCTGTTCGCCGACTTCCGATAGGCCTGCAGCTGCTGGCGCAAGACGTCCTGCTGCTGCGCCAGCTCTTCGAGCTGCTCGGGCTTGGCATGCTGGGTCTTCTGTCGCAGCTCGACCGCCTTGTCGAGGATGAGCTGAACCTCTGCCGGGAAAGGCTGCCGGGGTCCAAGCGGATTCTGCTCGGCGCGCCGGGCGAGATCGCGCACCTTGCCGGCCATCGCCTCGCGAAGCTTTTGCGTCAGCGCTTTGATCTCGTCCTCGCTGGCGCCGCGTTCCAGCGCCCGCTTGAGCGCGTCCTGAGCCGAGCGCAGCGCGGCGTTGACGCTGCCGGCGACACCGTCGTCCTCGATGGTGACCGCGAACGCCCACATGCTTCCCACTACATCGCGCAGCGCGTCGTCGGTGCGGGCGGCTTCCAGCTGCAGCGCCAGACTGCGCAGGCCGAGATAGCAGCCCGCATCCGGCGTGAACAATTCGGGTGCGATCATCAGCGCGTCGAGGGCGGCGTAGACATCCGAATTCTTGTTGGCGTCGAGCGCCAGGATGCGGCGCTGCTCGACCAGCGCGCGCGCGAGCAAGTTGGTGAACAGCCGCTCGGGCAGGCGCATGTTGAAGGGCTCGCTCTTGGCCTCGTTGCCGGCCTCGTCCTTGGCGGTGAGGGTCAGCGTGACATCGGCACCGGCATAGGGATCCTCGCTGAGGTCCTTCACCGTCTGACCGACGCCGTTGCGGGTGCGCGCATTCGGCAGCACGAGCGGGAATTGCGGCGGCTGGAATAGCGGCCGCGCGGCGGCCTTGGTGTCGGCCTCCTTGCTGCCATCCTTGACACCATCTTTGGTATCGGCGGCACGCAGGCCGATTTGCGCATCGGCGCCGGTGACGCCGTAATCGTCCTCGATCTTGTAGGTGAGCTGGAGTCCGCCACGGGCCTGGCGCTCGGGATCCTTGGCCAGCGCGATCGTCGGCGCGCGGTCCGGCGTTGCCGCAAACGCCCATTGCGGCTGGCCGGAGGGCGCGCGGACATGCGCGGTGCCGTCGCCGCTGATGGCAAAATGCTTCTCGTTGGTGCCCTTGGGCGCGGCTTCGGTGGGCGCTACTTCCTTGAGGCCGCCGGAGACGACAACATCAAGGCTGCCGCCGGAGGAGCGAACGATCAGGGTCGAGCCGGCGGGAACGGCAAGCGGACCGCTGGCCGGCAGCGCGGCGGCCTCCTTGTTCGCGGCCGACAGAATGACCGGCGGCTTGCCGGTGTAGAGCGGCGGCGTGACCCAGGCATCGACGCGAACATTCGTCGGGGCCAGCACGCCGTTCCAGTGGAAGGCGGCCCCGAGCCGCATCGCACGCTCGTCGCCGGCAGCGAAGAAGGTCGCAACCAGCATCACCATGACCAGCGCGCGCAGCGCCCAGGGATCATGCAGAGCGAGCCGGGGCTTCGGCAGACCGGCGCGGATGCGCTTGATCGAAGCCAGCGTGCGCTCACGCTGCGCCCGCCACAAGGCCTGCGCAACCGGGTCCTGCGAGCTCAGCGTGTCCGTCAGCGTGGTGGCCGGCCGGTGACGGATGCCGGAGCCGCGGTCGAGTCGGGCCAGCGCCTCCTCGCGGCTCGGCCAGCGGAAGCGACTCAACGGGAACAGGGTGACAATCGCGACGCCGGCGAAAACGACGAGACCGATGGCGCGGGCAATGGACGGCAGCGCCAGCCAGAGGCCGGCCCAGGACACCACCAGGAACAGACCGACGACGGTGAGAAGCCGCGCCAAATTTGGCCAGGCACGCTCCCACGCGATGGCATAAGTGGCCCGCTGCAGGGCTTGCGCCAGCTTCAGCCGCGACAGAGCGTCGCCATCGCGGATCGGGTCTGACGGGTCGGGGGTGACGCCGTTCAATCAACTCTCCAGGTTGCCCGGTAGAGAAGCGTACCACAACGGCAGCACTGAGGCATCCGTTCCTGTACGGGAGACACCCCTTTTCCCGCATAACACGAGGACGTGACTGGCCCGCCGCAACCCCGTAATTTCCGCGCCGACAGCCAAGGAAAACAAAGGAAACACCATGGACAAGAAGATGCACGACAAGGGCCTGGAAGTCCGCAAAGCAGTGTTGGGCGAGGCCTATGTCAACAACGCCCTGAAGACCGTCGACGACTTCAACCGTCCGTTCCAGGAGATGCTCAACGAATATTGCTGGGGCACGGTGTGGGGCCGCGAGGAGCTGCCGCGCAAGACCCGCAGCATGCTCAACATCGCGATGATCGCGATCCTCAATCGTCAGCACGAATTCCGCGCGCATCTGAAGGGTGCACTCACCAACGGCGTCAGCCGCGACGAGATCCGCGAGATCCTGATGCAGGTCGCAATCTATGGCGGCATGCCGGCCGCGGTTGACAGTTTTCGAATCGCGCGCGAGGTGTTCGCGGAGATCGACGGCAAGGCGTGAGGGGTGCCGGCGTGAAGGACGGGGACGCGACGTCCCCATGTCGTCCTGGCGAAAGCCGGACCCATAGCCACTGGCAGGTGTGGTTACGGGCACTCGGAGTTGCCACTTCGCGCCAAAACGTCTCCCTGGGGTAATGGGTCCTGGCTTTCGCCAGGAAGACACCGAGGATGGATACGGGCCGATCAACAACAACGAATAATCACCACAAGGAAACACCATGGACATCGGATTCATCGGCCTCGGAAATATGGGTTTCCCGATGGCACGGCGGCTGATCGAGGCCGGCCACCGGCTCGTCGTATTCGACACGCGCCAGGAGGTCGTCGACAAGCTGGTGGCGCGCGGCGCCACTGCGGCGACGTCGCCGAAGGACGTCGCCGACCAGGTCGAGACCGTCATGGCGAGCCTGCCTTCGCTGCAGGCTTCGCTCGCGGTTGCGACGGGGCCGAACGGCGTGATCGAGGGAAGCCGCGTCAAACGCTTCGTCGATCTCTCCACCGTCGGCTCAGCGATGGCGGTGAAGATTCACGGCCTGCTCGCCAAGCATGACATCGTGCAGATCGATTGCCCAGTTTCCGGCGGCGTCGGCGGCGCCGAGAAAGGCACTCTCGCGGTAATGGTCTCGGGGCCGAAGACCGAGTTCGAGCTGCTCAAGCCCGCGCTCGACGTCATCGGGAAAGTGTTCTTCATTGGCGAGAAGCCCGGCGCGGCGCAGACCATGAAGCTCGCCAACAACTTCTTGTCGGCCACCGCGATCGTGGCGACCTCGGAAGCGGTGGTGATGGGCGTCAAGGCGGGGCTCGATCCCGCCGTGATGATCGACGTCATCAATGCCGGCTCCGGCATGAACACCGCGAGCCGCGACAAGTTTCCGCGCTCGGTGCTGCCGCGCAGCTTCGACTTCGGCTTCGCCACGGGATTGATGGTGAAGGACGTGCGGCTGGCGCTGGAGGAGATGAAGCAGCTCGGCCTGTCGATGGAGGTCGCGGAGGCGGTCTGCCGGTTGTGGGAGACGGTCATCAGCACGGAAGGCGCCGAGTCCGATTTCACCGCGGCGATCAAGCCGATCGAGAAGAGGGCGGGCGTTGTGGTGGGCGGCAGGCCACCCGGCTAGCGCCAACACGACAGCGCAGCGCCGACGACCGGCGCTGCGCTGTCCTCCTTGGATCGATCTGCTACGAGCGGCGTCTGCCAAGTTCCGGAAGGTCGATCGGCTGCTCCAGTTGCAGGGAGGCCGAGCCCCCGCTGCATTTGATATACTTCTCGTCGCACCTGCGCATGCACCGTCTCTCGCTCGAGCATTTCGCAGAGGTATTGTTGCAGCTGACCCACGTAATGTCGCACCGTGTGACCCGGGCCGACGCGACGCCGGAGAGTCCGAGCACGAAGGCCACGCTGCAAGCTACGAAAAGCATGCGAAGCAGGCCGGCGCCGGCGAGTGAATCGTTCATTCGATCTCCTGTGTTGGCCGGGCACGTCTGCGCCTGCGGCCGGGTTTTTGACGAAGACGCAGTTCAAGCCTTGGCGAGATAGGGGATCGTGCCGGCCAAGTCCGTATCGTCGATCAACTGGAAGCGGCTCTCGCTGCCGCCCCTGCGCGCTGCCGCGAATCGGCCGTAGGCGGGATCAGTAACGAAGGACTCCGCCGCTTTCGCCGTGGGAAAAGACATGATCGCGATCAGCGATGTGTCGAGAGGGGCACCTTCAAGAGTTTTCACATTGCCGCTGCGGGAAAGATACTTGCCGCCATGCTTGTGCACCAGCTCGTGGACGGACGCGGCGTAGTCCGGCACCCACTTTCCGTCAGTCACTTTGATGTCCGCGATCAGATACGCTGTCATGTCGTGTCTCCTGGCTCGAGTTCAGCTCCGCGTTGAAGGGCGGGCATCACTTGGTGCCAGAACACGGCGCGGACTTGCCAGTACGGGAACTGTAGCGGGGCGATACAAATACTGAATTGCGCCGCCCTGGATCAGCTCGCCAGCTTGCGTTCCTTGGCGAACGGGCTAAGGCCGAGCCAACTTTGCATGGCCGCGGCAAGCTGCCGATCGCCGGTGAGCAGCATCCGCCGGCTTGCGGCGGCCGCCCGCACGGAATCGAGTCCCATCCAGATCGCCGTCATGGTGCGCAGATCAACCGACACGTAAAGGTCAACGTCGAAACCGGGATCAATCGAGCAGAGGTCGACACTGTCGTCGGGATCGACGATCAGCCACCACAATCGCTGCGTCGAAGGTAATTCCGGATACGCGAACTGCAGCACGCTGCGGCGGGTCGGCATCGGCGTCGTGTTCAAATTCCGCCGCATGTCCCACATCAACAGCTGGACATCGAGATGCTGAAGCGACAGATCCGACTCGATGCGGCGCTGGCCCCAGATGCCGAACGCCTCGACGATGGGGCCGAGTTCGCGTCCGGAAGCGGTCAGCTGATACTCGATCACGCCGCGCTCGGAAGCCGACGGCTGGCGGATGATGATGCCTGCAGCTTCGAGTTCCTTGAGGCGCTGGGAAAGCAGCGCAGGCGACATGCGGGGAACGCCGCGGCGCAACTCGTTGAACCGGGTCGAGCCGGCGACGAGTTCACGTAGCAGCACGACGGTCCAGCGCGTGCACAATATCTCGGCCGCCATCGCGACCGGACAGAACTGCCTGTAGCTGCCGATGGTCATGCGGGCCTCCGTGACAAGCGAAGGCGCAACCTTAGGGCCGCGGCGCGCGGCTTCCTAGTTCAGTTTCTGTATCAGCAGCGATTCATTCTCTGAACTGGCCGCGGACCGTGGTGAGCGTCTATTCGACCGGCATTGGCAAGCCGGCCGCCGCAATCGCGGCCCGCCGGACACAGGAGATTACCATGAAGAAATACGATTCAACGGCTTCCAGATTGCTCGTTTCGGTTCGCAGCGCCGCGATTTGCACCCTCGGCCTGGGCGTCGGCGTCATGCCGGCGTCCGCAGCCAATCTGACGAGGAGCATCGAGGTCAGCAGTGCTGCGGCCGAGGTGTGGTCCGTCATCGGGCCGTTCTGCGCGATCAAGGATTGGCTGCCGCCGGTGGGGCAGTGCATTGCGGACGGCAAGTCGCCGCCAACCCGGACGCTCGTCACCAGGGACGGCAAGGCCTCGTTCGTGGAGACGCAGACTGCGCGGAACGACAAAGACTACAGCTATTCCTACGCGTTCCTGTCGAGCCCACTGCCGGTGAGCCAGTACAAGTCGACCATCAAGGTCACGGCAAAGGGTGAAGGCGCATCGGTGGTGACATGGACCGGCATCTACACGCCCGACCCGGGGCGGGAGAAGGAAGCGGTCGATGCCCTCGGCGGCGTCTATGATTCCGGCCTCGCCGCAATCAGGGACCGGTTCAAGAAGTAGGGTCAATGCAGCGATGGGCGCAGCGCTAGCTGCGCTCATCGTGGACAATCACAGCCTCATAGCCACGGCGCCGGCGTATCCATCGCGATCAATTGCTCGACCTCGATGCGCGGACGCACGACCGCGTACTGGTCGCCCTTCACCAGCACTTCGGGCACCAGCGGCCGCGTATTGTAGGTGCCGGCCTGCACTGCGCCGTAGGCGCCGGCGGTCATGATGGCGATGAGGTCGCCGGGCTTTGGCGTCGGTAGCGTGCGATCGAGTGCGAGATAGTCGCCGGTCTCGCAGACCGGGCCGACGACGTCGGCCATGATGGTCGCGGCCCCCGTCGCAGGCTGCGTCACCGGCAGAATGTCGTGATGGGCCTCGTACAGCGTCGGGCGGATCAGATCGTTCATGGCGGCGTCGATGATGACGAAATTCTTGCCGTCACCGTGCTTCACATAGATCACCTTGGCGACCAGGATGCCGGCATTGCCGACGATCATGCGGCCCGGTTCGAACATCAGCGTGCAGCCGAGATTGTGGCTGACGCGCTTGACCATCGCGGCATAGGCGTCGGGCGCCGGCGGCGCCTCGCGGTCCATGTAATAGGGAATGCCGAGACCGCCGCCGAAATCGACATGCGAGATGTTGTGGCCGTCGGCACGCAGCGTCTGCACGAATTCGGAGAGGATGCGGAACGCGATCTCCATCTTGGAGAGGTCGGTGATCTGGCTGCCGATATGCACGTCGGTGCCTGTGACCTCAATGCCCGGCAGCTTCGCGGCGCGGGCATAGACCTCGCGGGCATGCGCGATCGGGATGCCGAACTTGTTCTCGGACTTGCCGGTCGAAATCTTCGCATGCGTGCCGGCATCGACGTCAGGATTGACACGGATCGAGATCCGCGCGGTCTTCCCGGTCTCGGTCGCAAGGCGCGACAGCAGCTCGAGCTCGGGCTCGGATTCGACATTGAGGCAGAGGATGTCGGCCGCCAGCGCAGCGCGCAGCTCGGCTTCCGTCTTGCCGACGCCGGAGAACAGGATCTTGCTTGCTGGAATGCCGGCGGCCAGCGCGCGCTTCAATTCGCCGCCGGACACCACGTCCGCGCCGGCGCCGAGCCTGGCCAGCGTGCGCAGCACCGACTGGTTGGAATTTGCCTTCATGGCGTAGCAGACCAGCACCTTCTCGCCCGCGAAGGCGTCGGTGAAAACGCGATAGTGCCGCTCGAGCGTCGCGGTCGAATAGCAATAGAACGGCGTGCCGACGGTTGCAGCCAGCTCGGACAGGTTCACCGCCTCGGCGTGCAGCACGCCGTTGCGATAGTCAAAATGATTCATGGCGTTGGCTCAGTTGCCCCAGCCTATCGGCTGGGTCTTTCGTCCAGGAGCGGGTCGAGGATAAACGGTTTCTTCCTGCCCTTGGTCGCCGCCGGTGCGGCGTCCGCGCCATAGGTGGGGTTGAACACGCTCGGCGTCTTCTGGGCTTCGGTCTCGGTATCGGTCGGCGGCGCGACGTTGGCCGTTGACGCGCTGGAGGCGGTCGGCGGCAGATCCAGCGGGCCCTTGCGGCCACAGCCGGCAAGCGCGAGCGCCGTCAGGCTCAAGACAATGATGGCCCACCCCGAGCCGGCCGGGCGAAACTTTGACGTCACGACGAAATCCCCACTACGCGCGGCGCACCATACAGAGATTGGCGCGCTCTGGCGAGACCCGGATGACCATGAAACATAAGCGAAATTTTGCTCCTCAGCCCAATTTTCGCTCTTTTTCCAGCCGCTTCAGCCAGGCCTTGGCCTGCGATGCCACGTTCTTCGGCGCGGTACCGCCGAAACTGGTCCGGCTCTTCACCGACGATTCGACCGAGAGCACGCCAAGCACGTCTTTCGTGATCTTCGCTTCGATTGCCTGCATCTCCCTCAGCGGCAGCTCGTGCAGCGCCACGCCGCCCTCGGCGGCTTTCGCGACGATGCGGCCGGTGACGTGATGGGCCTCGCGGAACGGCATCTTCAGCGTCCGCACCAGCCAGTCGGCAAGATCGGTCGCGGTGGCGTAGCCCTCGCCTGCAGCAAGCTTCATCTTCGCTTCATCAGGCACGAGATCTCGGACCATGCCGGTCATGGCGCGGATCGCGAGCGACAGCGCGGCGAAGCCTTCCATGGCGCCCTGCTTGTCCTCTTGCATGTCCTTTTGATAGGCGAGCGGCAGGCCCTTCATGACGATCAGCAGCCCATTGAGCGCGCCGATGACGCGGCCGGTCTTGGCGCGCACCAGCTCGGCGGCGTCAGGATTGCGCTTCTGCGGCATGATCGAGGATCCCGTGGTGAACTTGTCGCTGAGGCGGATCATGCCGACCAGCGGCGAGGTCCAGATCACGATCTCCTCGGCAAAGCGCGACATGTGCACGGCGCAGATCGAGGCCGCCGACAGCGTCTCCAGCACGAAGTCGCGATCGGAGACCGCATCGAGCGAGTTCGCCATCGGACGGTCAAAACCGAGCGCCTTCGCCGTGGCGTGACGGTCGATCGGGAACGAGGTACCGGCGAGCGCTGCAGCTCCGAGCGGGGACTCATTCAGCCGCTTGCGCGCGTCCTGGAAACGGCCGCGATCGCGCGCGGCCATCTCGACATAGGCGAGCAGATGGTGGCCGAAGGTCACCGGCTGCGCGGTCTGCAGATGCGTGAAGCCCGGCATGACCGTTCCGGCGTGCTCCAGCGCGCGCTCGACCAGCGCCTGCTGGAACGCGGCGAGCGAGGCGTCGGTCTCATCGAGGACATCGCGGACATAGAGACGGAAATCGGTCGCGACCTGGTCGTTACGCGAGCGCGCGGTGTGCAAGCGGCCGGCGGCAGGGCCGATCAGCTCGGACAGGCGGCTCTCGACATTCATGTGAATGTCCTCGAGCGCGCGCTTGAATTCGAAGGCGCCCTTGCCGATCTCTGACAAAATCGTGTCTAGACCCTTGCCGATATTTTTCGCATCAGAGTCCGTGATGATGCCCTGCGCGGCCAGCATCGCGGCGTGGGCCTTGGACGCGGCAATGTCCTGGGCAAAGAGGTGACGATCGACGTCGATGGAGACGTTGATCTCTTCCATGATCTCGTCGGGACGTTCCGAGAACCGGCCGCCCCACATCTTGTTGCTCATGATCCCCTGCTCACGCCTTGCCTGTGGCCGCCGCACGTTTGCTGACGGCTGCCAGCCGTATTAAGAGGCCTCTGATAGCCATATCTGCGACCGGATGACAAACGATATGCTCGACCCCAACGACAGGCTCGACCAAAGGACAGCACGGTCGGCCACGCGCCGTATCCCCGTGGTCATCGCCACCGTGGTGGTCGGGGGCCTGGCTGGCTTTGCCGCGCTGTACGGGCTGGGCCTGGGCCGGGCCCCCTCCGGCGATCCCGCCTGCCGGGCCGCGGTGAACACCGCACAGAAGATCGCGCCGCTTGCCCATGGCGAGGTGGCGGCGCTGACCATGGCGACCGCACCGCTAAAGCTGCCGGACCTGGCCTTCGAGGACGCCGACGGCAGGCCGAAGAAGCTGTCGGATTTCCGCGGCAAGACGCTGCTGGTGAACCTCTGGGCCACCTGGTGCGTGCCCTGCCGCAAGGAAATGCCGGCGTTGGACGAGCTCCAGGGCAAACTTTCGGGCCCGAATTTCGAGGTGGTGGCGATCAATATCGACACCCGCGACCCCGAGAAGCCCAAGACGTTTCTGAAAGAGGCCAATCTCATCAGGCTCGGCTATTTCAGCGATCAGAAAGCCAAGGTTTTTCAGGATCTTAAGGCGATAGGCCGGGCCTTGGGCATGCCCACCTCGGTGCTGGTCGATCCTCAAGGCTGCGAGATCGCGACGATCGCGGGGCCGGCGGAATGGGCGAGCGAGGATGCGCTCAAGCTGATCCGGGCTGCGACGGGCAAAGCCGCAGCGTCGTTCTAAGCGATGATGTTTTAGGCGGTGACGTTGAGGTTGCTGCCGACGCCAGCGCCGACATTGGCAAGCGAGGGCTGTCCGGCGCCGAGCAGCGTCAGGACGGTGGATTTCTCCGCATCCGCGTTCTGCTTCATCAGCGTCGCCGAGATATTCGACTGCAGCGCGCCTTGCTGAGAGGCCAGCATGCTGCTGACCATCGCCATCATGTCCATTACGCAAACCCTCGTACCGGCGGTAACCTAGAGGCGGGCGGTTAACGGGACATGAATTGTCGCGAGTCGCCGTAAGGTAGGCTTTCTCCGTCTCCCGGCTCTGCTGCGTATCGCTAACGCGCTGCGCAATGTCCCGGCACGAAACCCCTTATCTCGTCGGAATCGGCTTGGCGCCGCGGTAGTCGTAAAAACCGCGCTGGGTCTTGCGACCGAGCCAGCCCGCCTCGACGTATTTCACCAGCAGCGGGCACGGGCGGTACTTGGAGTCGGCGAGGCCCTCATGCAGCACCTGCATGATCGACAGGCAGGTATCGAGGCCGATGAAATCAGCGAGCTCCAGCGGGCCCATCGGATGGTGCGCGCCGAGCTTCATCGCCGCGTCGATCGCCTCGACGTTGCCCACGCCTTCGTACAGCGTGTAAATCGCCTCGTTGATCATCGGCAGCAGGATGCGGTTGACGATGAAGGCCGGGAAATCCTCGGAGACCGCGACCTGTTTGCCGAGCTTGCCTACGAATTCCTTTGACGCCTCGAAGGTCTGGTCGTCGGTGGCGATGCCGCGGATCAACTCCACCAGTTCCATCAACGGCACCGGATTCATAAAGTGAATGCCGATGAAGCGTTCGGGCCGGTCAGTGGCGGCGGCCAGCCGCGTGATCGAGATCGAGGAAGTATCGGAAGCGACGATCGCCTCGGGCTTCAACACAGCGCAGAGATCGTGAAAAATCTTGCGCTTGACCTCTTCCTTCTCGACGGCGGTCTCGATCACGAGATCGCAGTCCGCGAGATCGTCCAGCTTCTCGCCGGCTACGATACGCGCCATCGCCTTGGCTTTGTCGTCCTCGCTGACGGCCTTCTTGGAGACCTGGCGCGTCAAATTGCCGTTGATCGTGGCCATGCCTGACTTGAGGCGGTCGGTCGAAATATCGTTGAGCACCACGTCGAAGCCGGCCAACGCAGCGACATGCGCGATGCCATTGCCCATCTGCCCCGCGCCGATCACGCCGACCTTCTTGATTACTGCCGCCATAATGTCATCCACCGGAACGGCGCGCTATCAACCGCGCCTGCCTATCCCCCTGAGCCGGGAGGTCTGATTTAATCAGAACCCGGCCTCGAAACCTAGATTGGATCGCTTCGAAGGCGTGTCCCGCGCCAAAGAAAACGCCTCAAAAAGCAACACCGGCCGGAGTTTATAGCTCCGGCCGGTGTTTAGCGCGTTTTACTTGCCGAGCTTGCCGAGTTCGGCCGTCAGCTCCGGAACCGCTTGGTAGAGGTCGGCGACCAGGCCGTAATCAGCGACCTGGAAGATCGGCGCGTCCTCGTCCTTGTTGATCGCGACGATCACTTTGGAGTCCTTCATGCCGGCCAGATGCTGGATCGCGCCGGAAATGCCGACCGCGACATAGAGCTCGGGGGCCACGACCTTGCCGGTCTGGCCGACCTGCCAGTCGTTCGGCGCATAGCCCGCATCCACCGCCGCACGCGAAGCGCCGACACCGGCGCCAAGTTTATCGGCGAGCGGCTCGATGTACTTTGCGAAGTTCTCGCGGCTCTGCATGGCGCGGCCACCGGAGACGATGATCTTGGCCGAGGTCAGCTCGGGACGGTCACTCTTCGCGACCTCCTCGCCGACAAAGGACGACAGGCCCGGATCGGCCGCCGCCGCGACGCTCTCGACCGACGCGCTGCCGCCTTCACCCGCTGCGGCGAAGGTGGAGGTGCGCACCGTGATGACCTTCTTGGCGTCCTTCGACTTCACCGTCTGGACGGCGTTGCCGGCGTAGATCGGGCGCTCATAGGTGTCGGGGGCGATCACCTTGGTGATCTCCGAGACCTGCATGACGTCGAGCAGGGCCGCGACGCGCGGCATCACGTTCTTGAAGCGCGAGGTCGCGGGCGCGACGATGGCGTCATAGGACGGCGCCAGCGAGACGATCAGCGCGGCCAGTGGCTCGGCCAGATCGTGCGCGTAAAGCGCGCCGTCGGCGAGCAGCACCTTCTTCACACCGGCGAGCTTTGCGGCGGCGTCCGCCGCGGCCTTGGCGTTCTCGCCGGCCACCAGAACCTCGACGTCCGCGCCGAGCGCGGCCGCCGCGGTCAGGGCCTTGTTGGTCGCATCCTTGAGCGACGCATTGTCGTGTTCGGCAATCAGAAGCGTCGTCATCAGAGCACCCCGGCTTCGTTCTTGAGTTTCGACACCAGCTCGGCGACGTCCTTGACCTTGACGCCCGCCTTGCGGCCCGCCGGCTCGGTCGTCTTGAGAACCTCGAGGCGCGCGGTGAGATCGACGCCATAATCGGCGGCAGTCTTGTCCGCAATCGGCTTCTTTTTGGCCTTCATGATGTTCGGCAGCGAGGCGTAGCGCGGCTCGTTGAGACGGAGATCGGTGGTGACGATCGCCGGTCCCTTCAGCTTCACGGTCTGCAAGCCGCCGTCGACTTCGCGGGTGACCTTGAAGTCGCTGCCTTCGACCTCGAGCTTCGAGGCGAAGGTCGCCTGCGACCAGCCGAGCAGCGCGGCCAGCATCTGGCCGGTCTGATTGCTGTCGTCGTCGATCGCCTGCTTGCCGAGAATGATGAGGCCCGGCTGCTCTTCGTCCGCAATCTTCTTCAGGATCTTGGCGACCGCGAGCGGCTCGACCGCACCCTCGGCCTTCACCAGGATGCCGCGATCGGCGCCCATGGCGAGACCGGTGCGGATCGTTTCCGACGCCTGCGCCGGTCCGATCGAGACCACCACGACTTCGGTCGCCTTGCCGGCTTCCTTCAGGCGCAGCGCTTCTTCGACCGCAATTTCGTCGAACGGGTTCATCGACATTTTGACGTTGGCGAGTTCAACACCCGATCCATCGCTCTTGACGCGGACCTTGACGTTGTAATCGACCACCCGCTTTACCGGCACCAAGACCTTCATCGATCCTCTTTCACTCAATCTGGGAGGGGGTTATCAACTGGCGCGGAACCTAAAGGCCTGATCCGGCCCGGTCAACGCGCGAAGGGGTCTAATTTTGGCGCCCAGAAATGCGCGGCCCAATGGGTCAGCGATTCTGGCCCGGAACCCAGAGCACGTCGCCGGCGCCGTCTTCGTTGACCGCGCGGCTGGCCACGAACAGGAAGTCCGACAGGCGGTTCATATACTGGATGCCAGCGGCACCAACAGGTTCTTCCGGCCGGGCCGCCAGTTCCACCATCACGCGTTCCGCCCTGCGGCAAATCGTACGGGCGACATGGAGGTAGGCGGCGGCTGGCGTGCCGCCCGGCAGCACGAAGGAGGTCAGAGGTGCCAGCTTGTCGTTGAGCGCGTCGATGTCGCGCTCGAGCCGCTCGACCTGGCTTGCCACCACCCGCAGCCGCTCCGCCTTGCCCTCACGTTCGGGCACCGCGAGGTCCGCGCCGAGGTCGAACAGATCGTTCTGGATGCGGCCAAGCATCGCGTCGAGCTCGGGCGCATCCCCGGTGTGAAGCCGGACCACGCCGATCGCAGCATTGGTCTCGTCGACAGTCCCATAGGCCTCGATGCGCAGATCGTATTTCGGCCGGCGCTCGCCCGAGCCGAGCGCTGTCGTGCCGTCGTCACCGGTTTTCGTATAGATGCGGTTGAGCACGACCATGTTAACGCCCCATCGCCCACACGGCGGCCATCGCGATGACGATCGCCACGAACTGAAGCAGCACGCGCCAGCGCATCAGCTTCTGCGAGGTGTTGGGCGAGCCGCCGCGCATCATGTTGATGAGACCGAGCAGCAGCACCAACGCCACGGCGCCGACCGCAATCGGCAGGATGAAAGTACTCAGGAGAGATGCCATTCGAGGGTAAATAACACCCTCCGCGCCGGTCCGCCATGGCGTTCCCGATCTGGCTTTTAAGCCAATAATATCAGAAGCTAGCTGGATGAATCTGGATTTGCGCCAATTGCCTATCCTCTTGACCTATCCCCGCCTGCGGGGAGAGGTCGGAATGCGTTTCCCGCGCGCGGGAAGCGGAAGCAGCAACAGCAGTGCAGGTGGTGCGTGAAGGCAATCCGCACCATCTACCTTGTCGTAATGGACGCGTTCTACACGTTCCTCGCCGATGACGGCTGGGCGATCGCGAGCCACATCGCGCTGTCGACGCTGATGGCGCTATTCCCGTTCCTGATCGTCCTGACATCGCTCGCCGGCTTCTTCGGCTCCAAGGAACTCGCCGATCAGGCTGCGAGCCTCATGCTCCAGGTCTGGCCCAAGCAGGTCGCGGATTCGATCTCGGGGGAAGTCCACGACGTGCTGACCACGACCCGCACCGGCCTATTCACCATCGGCGCGGTGCTGTCGGTCTACTTCGCCTCCAACGGCGTCGAGGCGCTGCGGGTCGCACTGAACCGCGCCTATGCGGTCGTGGAGATGCGGCCCTGGTACTGGCTACGGCTGGAATCGATCGCCTACACGCTGATTGCGGCCTTCACCGCGCTCGCCATGGCATTCCTGATCGTGCTCGGGCCGCTGCTCATCGAGGCCGCGCGTGCGCACATCCCGCTGTTCGTTGAATCCAACGAGAGGATCCTCACCTGGCTGCGCTACGGCATCACCGTTGGCGCGTTGGTGGTGGCGCTGATGATCCTGCATACCTGGCTGCCGGCGGGACGGCGCCGGTTCCTCCAGATCCTGCCCGGCATCGTCTTCACCATCGTGGCGTCGCTGATCTCGGGCATCGTGTTCGGGCAATATCTGGCGCGCTTCGCCAATAATTACGTGACGATGTATGCGGGGCTCGCCTCGGTGATCATCGCGCTGGTGTTCCTGTATTTCATCGCCGCGATCTTCGTTTACGGCGGCGAGCTCAACGCCGCGATCATCAAGTCGCGGCTTCCTCACGGCGTGTCGCTGCAAGCAGCGCAGTCGCTAGCGCCCGCGGAGACACAGGCTTGACCAGAAAGGCGTCGGCGCCGGCCTCGCGTGAGGCGACTTCATCTTCGCCCCGACCTGACACCCCGATGATGGGGATCTGAGCCAGCGGCGTCGCCATGGTGCGGATCCGCCTGATCGCCTCGACGCCATTGATGCCCGGCAGCACCATATCCATCAGCACCGCGTCGAAGGCGCCCTGCGCGAGCCGGTTCACCGCGTCCTCGCCGCGCCCGATGAACTCGGCATGATGACCGAGTTCGGTCAGGATGGTGTTGAGCACAACGCGGCCGAACGGATTGTCCTCGACGCTGAGCAAGCGCAGCGCCGGAACCGCATCCATCTCGGCTTCGCCCTTCGACTTGCGGGACTTGCCCGATCCCGTGGCACACACCGACACCGTCAATGTGAAGGTGGCGCCACCGCCGGGCCGAGGCGCGACCGTGATGTCGCCGCCCATCGCGCGCGCCAGTTGCTTCACCGACGACAGGCCCAGTCCGGCGCCGCCGAAGCGCGAGGCAATGGTGACATTGGCTTGGGTAAACGGCCGGAACAGCCGTTTGATCTCGGCCATGGTGAGGCCGATGCCGCTGTCGGACACCGCGAAGGCGACACCGACGCTGCCTTTGCCCTTTGCTTTGCCTTTGCTCTTGGTCTTGTCCTTGCTCTTGACGGAACGCCAAGGCGCGACCGTGAGCGCCACGCCGCCGTGCTCGGTGAATTTCACGGCATTGTCGATCAGGTTCTCGAGCGCGGCGCGCAGGCGGACGGGATCACCGACCACCAGCCCCGGCAGCTTCTCCGAGATATCGACCTCAGCCTGGAGACCCTTGGCCGCGGCGCGACCGGCCAGCGAATCGCCGGCGTTGCGGGCGAGCGTCCGCAGGTCGAACAAATCCTGCCGCAGCGAGCTTCCACCCCCGACCCCCTTCCCGGTCCCCTTGCCACTTCGGGCGGCATCGACGAACAGGGTGGCAAGGTTCGCCAGATGCTCGGCCCCGGCCTTGATCGTGTCGGCCCAGCGTCTTTCCCGTTCCCCGAGATCCGAAGTCGCGAGCAGGTCGCTGATCGCGAGAATGCCGGTCAGGGGGGTGCGGACCTCATGGGCAAAGGCGGCAAGCGCGGCTTGGACGACGTCCAGCTCGACCCGCTTGGTGCTGCGCTTGCGCAACCGGGCAGTCGGCCCGGAGCGCTTCCGAGCCACTCGCTTGGACGTCCCCGTAGTGCGCGCTGCGCGCGTTTTCGCCGCCATAACTCCCCTTCGAAGTATCCCCTTCGAACCCCGCGCTGTCAGGCGAGCATGGCACGGCGGAACACCCGGAGTCACGGCGCCGTTTGGCTAACCCCCAGAGAAACTTAACCTAATCCCACCAACCGGCGGATACCGGCCGGCGTGGCGCCGCCGGCGCGCAGTTCACGAAGGCCGGTCGAGCTGGTTGATTTCGACAGCTTCCGGCCGCGCTCGTCGCGAAGTAGCCCGTGGTGGCGGTAGACGGGTTCGGGCAGGTGGAGCAGAACCTGAAGCAGACGGTGGACCGAAGTGGCGTGGAACAGGTCCTGGCCCCGCACGATCTCGCTGATGTCCTGGAGCGCATCGTCGACAACAACGGACAGATGGTAGCTCGTCGGCGTCTTCTTGCGGGCCACAATGACGTCGCCCCAGGCTTCTGGCCGCGCCGGGACGACGCCACGCTCACCATCCGGCCCCTCGCCCAGTTCGTTCCAGCTCAGGCCCACAGCGCGGCGGCAGGCGGCTGCCATGTCGAGCCGAAGCGCGTAAGGCGCACCGGTGTCGATGAGGCGGTCGCGCTCGTCCGCGGACAGCGATCTGGCGGCGCCGGGATAGAGCGGCACGCCGTCGGGATCGCGCGGCCACGGCCCATCCGCTTCACGCGCCTTAACCAGCCTTGCGATCTCGGCGCGGCTTTCGAAGGCTGGATAGACCAGGCCGAGCGCCAAGAGCCTGTCCAGCGCCGTCCGATACGCATCGAGATGCTCCGACTGCCGCCGCACCGGCGTCTCCCAGGCGATGCCGAGCCAGGCGAGGTCTTCGTAGATCGCTGTCTCATATTCCGGCCGGCAACGCGTCGCGTCGATGTCCTCGATCCGCAGCAACAGCCGCCCACCGGTCTCGCGCGCGCGGTCGGAATTGAGCAGCGCGGAATAAGCGTGGCCGAGATGCAGGTAGCCATTCGGGCTGGGGGCAAATCGGAAAACGGGTGGCGACATGCTTCGGAACTCATCATGGCCGGGCATAGCCGTCTAGACGGATGGCGTCGCTTCCGCTCGCCTGTGTCCCGGCCATCCACGTTCTTCGGAGCGGCGCACCGATCGTGTCAAGGTCCCCGAGAATGCGATGATCACCAGCCGTGCTAACAATGATGCACGTTGGAAAGACGTGGATGGCCGGGTGGAAGCCCGGCCATGACGCCGGAGAGAGTTGACGATTGCCATGACCATCCACCTCGAAACCCAATCCGATCTCGAAGAGGCCGTCCACGCGCTGGTCAAGCGCGATCCGCGCCTGAAGCCAGTGCTGGCGACTGCCGGCATGCCGGCGTTGCGGCGGCGCGAGCCGGGTTTTGCGGGGCTTGCCCACATCGTCTGCGGGCAACAGCTCTCGACTGCGAGCGCCGCGGCGATCTGGGGACGGTTGTCCGCCGCGTTCGATCCGTTCGACCACGAGGCTGTCCGCCGCGCCCGCACCGACCGGCTGGGGCGGCTCGGCCTGTCCGCCGCCAAGATCAAGACGCTGAAACATCTCGCGCGCGAGATCACCGCAGAACGGCTGAACCTCGACGTGCTCGCGGAAGAAGACGCTGATGCCGCGCATCACACGTTGATCGCACTGCCCGGCATCGGACCCTGGACCGCGGACGTCTATCTGCTGTTCTGCCTCGGCCATGGCGACGCCTGGCCGGCCGGCGACCTCGCCGTGCAGGAAGGCATCCGCATCGGGCTCGGCTTGCAGGCGCGGCCAACGGAGAAGCAGATGGCGCCGCTCGCCGAACCCTGGCGCCCCCTGCGCGGAGCGGCGGCACATCTGTGGTGGAGCTATTATCGCGCGGTGAAAAAACGCGAAGGCGTCATCGCGGGATCAACCTAGAGCTAGTTCCGTTCCGATGGAATCGGAACGGGGCTCTAGTGTTTTGTTTTGACGCGTTTTCTTGACGCGAACCGGTGTCCACTTCGCTCGAACACGCTCTAGCCCCGCAGCCCGACGCGATCGGTCCGGGCGCAATCGGCGACGAAGTCGATGACGGCCCGCACCGCCGGCAGTTCGACGAGGTCGGGATGGGCGAGCAGCCACAGGTCCGCCACGCTGGCGAGCTTCTGCGGCGCGACACGCACAAGATCGGGATAGCTTTCGGCGACAAAGCACGACAGGGCGGAGATTCCGAGTCCGGCGCGGACCGCCGCCAGCATGTCGCCCTGGGACGAGCAGCGCATCACCACCCAGGCCTGACGCGTGACGACGTCGCTCCAGCGCGCAAGCTGGAGATTGGAGGTCTGATCGGCGAAACCGATGACGCTGTGCCCCTTCCACTCGCCGCGCCGTTCCGGCAAGGACCGCCCGCCGGCGTAGCCGCGCGAGGCGTAGAATCCCGTGCCGAGACGGCCGATCTTGCGGCCGACCAGATTTTCCTCGCCGCTGTCGAAGGGCCGCAACACCACGTCCGCCTCGCGCCGGCGCACGCTCGCCGGAAACGGATGGGTGATGATCTCGAGCTGGACGTGATCGTGCGCGCGCAGGAACGCAGGCAGGCGCGGCATCAGCCAATGCGAGGCCAGCGTTGCGCCGATCGATAGCTTGACGGTCCCGCGCGCCTTATGCCCTCCGGCCGAGACTGCCGTCTCCGCCCGCAGCGCGGCCGCCGCCATTACCTCGGCGTGCTCGCGCAGCGTCCGTCCATCCGCCGTCAGCGCAAGGCCGTCGGCGGCACGCGCCACCAGCCTGGTGCCGAGCTGGGCTTCCAGCGCCGCAATCTTGCGGCTGACGGTGGGATGGCTGCTGTGCAGCCGGCGCGCCGCGCCGGTGAAGCTGCCGGTATCGGCGACCGCGAGGAAGGTCTTGCAAAGGTCCCAGTCCATGAGCGGCCTCTGTTCAAATCTGAAAAGTCGTCCGTTCAATATTGAACGATAAGAGGCCCCACTCCAACCCCTATAATGACGTCAAATGAAACATGGGCGGCAACTCGCCCGCGACAATCAAAGAAGGAAACGCCTCGTCATCCGCCTGCCGGCGGGCTGCGTTTCCGGGAGGACATCATGGCGCTGCCCGCTCTCTTGAAGGATTCGCTCGAGCTGCCCGTGGTCGGCTCGCCGCTCTTCCTCGTCTCCGGCCCTGAGCTGGTGATCGCCCAGTGCAAGGCCGGCGTGGTCGGCTCGTTTCCGGCACTCAATGCCCGTCCGGTGGAAAAGCTCGACGAATGGCTGAGCCGCATCGAGGACGAACTCGGCGAATACAAGTCGCGCAATCCCGGCAAGAAGGTCGCACCCTACGCCGTCAACCAGATCTGCCACGCCTCCAACGACCGGCTGATGAAGGACATGGAGACCTGTGTGAAGCACAGGGCGCCCATCATCATCACCTCGCTGCGACCGCCCGCCGAGCTCGTCGAGGCCGCACACTCGTACGGCGGCCTCGTGTTCCACGACGTCATCAACGTCAAGCACGCGCGCAAGGCCGCCGAGCAGGGCGTCGACGGTCTGATCCTGGTCTGCGCCGGCGCTGGAGGACATGCAGGAACGCTCTCGCCTTTCGCACTGGTACGCGAGGTCAAACAATGGTTCGACGGTGCGATCCTGCTGTCGGGCGCAATCAGCGACGGCTTCGCGATCGCCTCCGCGCTGACGCTGGGCGCCGACCTCGCCTATATGGGCACGCGCTTCATCGCGACGAAGGAAGCCAACGCTGACGAAGCCTACAAGTCGGCGCTGACGCAGCACACCGCGCATGACATCGTCTACACCAACCTCTTCACCGGCGTGCACGGCAACTATCTCGGGCCTTCGATCGCCGCGGCCGGGCTCGATCCGGACAATCTGCCGGCGGCCGACAAGACGAAGATGAATTTCGGCTCCGGCGGCAACATGAAGTCCAAGGCGTGGCGCGACATCTGGGGCTCGGGCCAGGGTATCGGCCAGATCGCCGACGCGCCGCCGGTCGCCGAGCTCGTCGACCGGATGAAACGGGAATTCGACCAGGCCCGACAGGATTTCCTGATGCGCGTCAGCGCCTGACGTCTCGGACCGACAATAAAACGGGAGGACACCATGAAGCTGGCAGCCGCACTGATCGGGATGTCGTTGCTGATGCTCGCCGGCGGCAGCGCCCATGCCGAAGGCAGCGACGAGATCCGCATCGGGCAGACCCTGCCCTACAGCGGCCCGGCCTCCGGCTTCGGCGCGATCGGACGGACGCAGGAAGCGTTCTTCGAGAAGGTCAATGCCGAAGGCGGCATCAACGGCCGCAAGGTCAAGTTCATCACGCTGGACGACGCCTATTCGCCGCCGAAGACCGTCGAGCAGACCCGCAAGCTGGTGGAGCAAGAAGAGGTGCTGATGATGTTCGGCTCGCTCGGCACCGCCACCAACAGCGCCGTGCAGCGCTATCTCAACGCCAAGAAAGTGCCGCAGCTGTTCGTGCTCTCCGGCGCCACCAAATGGGCCGATCCGCAGAAGAACCCGTGGACCATGCCGGGCATGGCGGCCTACGAATCCGAGGGCGTGGTCTATGCCAAATACATTTTGCAGGCCAAGCCCAACGCCAGGATCGCGATCCTCTCGCAGAACGACGATTTCGGCCGCGACTATGTCGCCGGCTTCAAGCGAGCGCTCGGGCCTAAGGCCGCAAGCATGATCATCGCGGAAGCGAGCTACGAGACCAGCGCGCCGACGATCAGCTCGCAACTCTCGACCTTGAAGGCCTCGGGCGCCAACGTGCTGTTCGGCGTCGTGCTCGGCAAGTTCACCTCGCAAATGGTCAAGGGCGTGGCCGAGATCGGCTGGAAGCCGGAGCTGTTCTTCGTGCCGACCTCGGCGTCGTCGATCTCTTTCCTGGAACCGGCAGGGCTCGACAACGCGGTCGGCCTGATCTCGTCGAGCAATCAGAAGGACACGATGGACCCGCAATGGGTCGACGATCCCGGCGTGAAGGAATACTTCGCCTTCATGAAGCGCTACATGCCGGCCGCGGACCTCTCCAACTCCAACTACGCCGCGGGCTATCACTATGCCACGCTGCTGATGACGGTGCTGAAGGGGTGCAAGGATGATATCAGCCGCGACAACATCATGCGCCAGGCGGCCTCGTTGAAGGATGTGAAGCTGCCGCTGCTGCTGCCGGGAATGGCGGTTACGACCGGCCCCGACGACTATCTGCCGTTCCAGCAGCTTCAGCTCCGGCGCTTCAATGGCAAGAGCTGGGTCGGCTTCGGCGACGTGCTGGATGATCGCTAGACGAGCGGGATGAGGAGACGCCATGATCATCAGCGGCGAACGCCAGATCAGCTATGACGACATCCGGGCTCGGATCAGGCGGGCGATGAGCGGCTTCCGCGCCCTGGGGCTTGCCGAGGCCGCGCCGGTCGCGATGATGCTGCGCAACGATTTCGCTCTGTTCGAGGTGGTTGCGGCCTCGGCCGCGCTGGGCAGTCCGGTGGTGCCGATCAACTGGCATTTGAAGGCCGAGGAGGTCCGTTACATCCTGGCCGACAGCGGGGCGAAGATCCTGGTCTGCCACGCGGATTTGCTGCCGCAGATCCGCGACGGCGTACCGGCGGATGTCCTTCTCCTGGTCGTCGCGACGCCGCCCGAACTCGCAGCGACCTTTTCGATCCCTGGGGAACTGACCGAGATCCCGGTGGGACTGACCGATTGGGACCGCTGGCGCGACGACCATCCGCAAGCGCAGGAGCCGCCGCGGCGGGCCGCAGCGATGATTTATACATCCGGCACCACGGGCATGCCGAAGGGCGTGCGGCGCATGCCGATGCAGCCCGAACAGGCGGCCGCCTCCGAACGCGTGGGCGGGATCGCCTATGGCATCAAGCCGCGGGAAGACCAAATCGTGCTGATCAACGGCCCGATGTATCACTCGGCGCCGCATTCCTACGGCATGCTGGCGTTCCGCAGCGCTTGCACCATCATCCTCCAGGCGCGGTTCGATGCCGAGGAGCTGCTGGCGCTGATCGAGCGCCACCGCGTCAAGCACATTCACATGGTACCGACCATGTTCGTCCGGCTGCTGCGGTTGCCCGAAGCGGTCAGGCAGCGCTACGACCTGTCGTCGCTGCGTTTCGTCGTGCACGGCGCCGCCCCCTGCCCGCCGGACGTCAAGCGCGCCATGATCGACTGGTGGGGACCGGTCATCAACGAATATTTCGGCTCCACCGAGACCGGGATCCCGGTGTGGCACTCGGCCGAGGAAGCACTGAAGAAGCCTGGCACGGTCGGCCGCCCCATCGAAGGCGGCATCGTCAGGATCTTCCGCGATGACGGCAGCCCGTGCGGTGCAAACGAAGTCGGCGAAATCTACATGCGCCAGACGTCAGTGCCCGATTTCGACTATCACGGCAGGTCGCAGGCAAGGGCCGAAGCCGGCCGTGACGGCCTGGTCAGCGTCGGCGACGTCGGTTATCTCGACGCGGACGGCTATCTGTTCCTGTGCGATCGCAAGCGCGACATGGTGATCTCCGGCGGCGTCAACATCTATCCCGCCGAGATCGAGAACGTGCTGATCGGAATGCCCGGCGTGCGCGACTGTGCCGTGTTCGGCATCCCCGACGCGGAATTCGGCGAACGGCTGTGCGCCTTTGTCGAGCCTGAATCGGATGCCGAGCTCTCGGCCGACGCCGTCCGATCGTTCCTGCGCGGGCGGCTTGCCAATTTCAAGGTGCCAAAGGACGTCGAATTCCGTGACGCGCTGCCGCGCGAGGCCACGGGAAAGATTCTCAAGCGCAAGCTGCGGGAGCCCTATTGGACGATGTGAGGACAGGCAACGCCGTCCGAGAGTGCGGGACCGCATAAACGGGAACGAGTGGCAATCGTTCCTGCGCCTCTCCAATATTCGGCAGATTGAAGACGCGCGCTTCCGTCGCAAATGGAAGAGCAACCAATTCGAATCTCGCCTGTTGTCGACCGGCACAATCAACAGCCGGAGAATAAAAAATGTCTCGTCTCACCATGCTCGCCGCAGCTCTGCTGCTGCTCGGATCAGCGCCTGTCAGTGCACAGTCACAGCCTGCGCAGAGCGGGCCGGGCAACAACGCCGTCAACAGCTCTGATCACAACAACTCCAACGCACCGGTCGCGGGCCGCAACAGCTTCACCGAGGGCCAGGCGAAGTCGAAGATCGAGGGCGCGGGTTATTCCAATGTTTCCGGACTGCAAAAGGACGACAACGGCGTCTGGCGCGGCAAGGCCGACAAGGCCGGGACCAAGGCGGACGTGAGCGTCGATTTCCAGGGCAACGTGAACCCCGCCAAGTAAGGAGGATGAAACATGACGACCACTATTTCTCGACTCTATGACACCTATTCGGATGCGGAACGTGCGGTCAGGCGTCTGGAGGCCGCGGGCGTGCCGCACTCCGACATCAGCATCGTCGCGAACAATTCCGATAACTGGTACGGCTCCTCCACCGGCAAGGTTGACCGTGATCGCGACGGCGTCGACGATCGCGCCGAAGGTGCCGGCACGGGTGCCGGCATCGGCGCAGGCCTCGGAAGCGCGGCCGGCCTGCTTGCCGGACTCGGCCTGCTGGCCATTCCGGGACTCGGACCGGTGGTTGCCGCCGGATGGCTGGCTTCGACCGCAGTTGGTGCCGCGGCCGGCGCCGCGACGGGCGGCATCGTTGGCGCGCTGACCGAAGCCGGCGTCTCCAAGGATGATGCGTCGCGCTACGCGGAGGGCGTCCGTCGCGGCGGAACGCTGGTATCGGCGCGGGTACCCGACCAGGACAGCACACGTCTCGATGCCCTTCTGCACGAGAAGGCCGTGAACCTGCAGGAACGGAGCGCCGCCTGGCAAAAATCCGGCTGGAACGGCTTCGATGCCGCAAGCCCGCCGTTGTCACCCGACGATGTCGGCCGTGAGCGTGAGCTGTACGGCGCCGGCACGCGGGTGAGGTAGGGATGTTCCGCTCGCCGCCACGCCAGCGGCAGTGAATCCCAAGAGCGCGAGGGAGGCTCCACCAAGGTGGAGCCTTTTTCGCGTGCCCCTCCTCGAACACCACGAGGGTGCCGCAGGTCTCTCTCAACGAGCGCATTCCGCTGAAGCAGGGCCACATGTTCTCACTGCTCGGGTAATCGGCTATTGGCCGTCTGCGAAACAGTATAGCTTTCGACCGTAGAGGAAACGCCGCGGAGACGGCACGAGGTCGCGCATGCTGGACAGGACCAAGGACATTGTCGCATCCGCGCAAGCCTGGCTCGATGAGGTCGAGCTAACGCTGGGCGCAGCCGATAGCGCTGCGCTGGATCGTCTTTTCCTCGCCGACAGCTATTGGCGCGATGTGCTGGCACTAAGCTGGAACCTGCAAACGATCGGCGGCGGCGACTCGATCAAGCGGGAGCTGACAACGCTCGCGGCAAAGGCTGCGCCGGGCAGCTTCAAGATTGCGCCGAACCGAGCGCCACCGCGCTGGGTGACGCGTGCCGGGACCAACACTATCGAGGTGATCTTCAATTTCGAAACCGCACTGGGGCGCGGCAGCGGCATCGTCAGGCTTGTGCCCGACGCCACCGACGGCGACCGCCTGAAAGCGTGGACGCTCCTCACCGCGCTCGACGAGCTCAAGGGCTTCGAGGAGCAGCTCGGCACCTCGCGGCCGCGCGGCCAGGCCTATTCGCGCGACTTCCGTGGACCGAACTGGCTGGACTTGCGCAACGGCTCGCGCGACTACGCCGATCGCGATCCCGCCGTGCTGGTGGTCGGCGGCGGCCAGGCCGGGCTCGCGATCGCGGCGCGGCTGAAACAGTTGAACATCGACACCCTGATCGTCGATCGCGAGGCACGGATCGGGGACAATTGGCGCAAGCGCTACCACGCGCTGACCCTGCATAACCAGGTGCAGGTCAATCATTTGCCCTACATGCCGTTTCCGCCGAGCTGGCCGACCTATATCCCCAAGGACAAGCTCGCCAACTGGTTCGAAGCTTACGTCGAGGCGATGGAGCTGAACTTCTGGACCGGAACCGAATTCGAGGGCGGCGCCTACGACGATGCGAAAGACCACTGGACCGTCACACTGCGGCACACCGACGGCAGTGAGCGTATCATGCACCCGCGCCATGTGGTGATGGCGACCGGCGTCAGCGGCATCGCCAATGTGCCTGTCATTCCGACCCTGGATAACTTCAAGGGCACGCTGCTGCATTCGAGCCGCTACGAGGACGGCGAGACCTGGACAGGAAAACGCGCCATCGTCATCGGCACCGGCAATAGCGGCCACGACATCGCGCAGGATCTTCACTCCAGTGGTGCCGAAGTGACGCTGGTGCAGCGTTCACCTACGCTCGTCACCAATATCGAGCCGTCGGCCCAACTCGCTTATGCGACCTACAATGAGGGCACGCTCGAGGACAACGATCTGATCGCGACCTCGATGCCGACACCGCTCGCGAAAAAGACCCATGTGATGCTGACGGAGCAGTCGAAGGAGCTCGACAAGGAACTGCTCGACGGGTTGCGGCGCGTCGGCTTCAAGCTCGATTTCGGCGAGGCCGGCACCGGCTGGCAGTTCAAATATCTCACCCGTGGCGGCGGCTATTATTTCAATGTCGGCTGCTCCAACCTCATCATCGAGGGCGCGATCAAGCTCAGGCAGTTTTCCGACATCGAGAGCTTCGTCACCGAGGGCGTTCGCATGAAGGACGGCACAACCCTTTCGGCCGACCTGATCGTGCTCTCGACCGGTTACAAGACACAGGAATATCTGGTGCAGAAACTGTTCGGCGACGCCGTCGCCGACCGGGTCGGCCCGATCTGGGGCTTTGGCGACGGCCTCGAGCTGCGTAACATGTATACGCGCACCAGGCAGCCCGGCCTCTGGTTCATCGCCGGCAGCCTCGCGCAATGCCGGATCAACTCGAAATATCTGGCGCTGCAGATCAAGGCGATCGAGGAAGGGATTTTGGGGCAGGCTGGAGCGGCAGCGGCGAGCACCGCTTGAACAACACCGTAGAAGCAGTGTCGCATCACGATAACGAACAAGAGGAGAATTCATGCCAGCCATTCTCGGCACCGGCGAGCACCGCTACCGCGTCGTTGAAAACTTCGCAAAGCTGCCGGACGGATGGCAGCTCACCGACGTCGCCTCGGTCGCGGTCGACAGCAAGGACCGCGTCTACGTCTTCAACCGCGGGGCCCATCCGATGGTCGTGCTGGACCGCGAGGGCAATTTCTTGCGAAGTTGGGGCGAAGGCCTGTTCTCGCGCGCCCACGGCCTGCACATCGATGCCGACGACAATCTCTATTGCACCGATGACGGCGACCACACCGTGCGCAAGTGCACCACCGACGGCAAGGTGCTGCTGACGATCGGCATCCCCGAGAAACCGTCGCCGTTCATGAGCGGCGATCCCTTCCACCGCTGCACCCACACCGCGCTGTCGCCGAAGGGTGAAATCTACGTCTCCGACGGCTATGGCAATGCGCGCGTGCACAAATTCACGCCCGGCGGCAAGCTGATGACAAGCTGGGGCGAACCCGGCACCGATCCCGGCCAGTTCAACATCGTGCACAACATCGCCACCGACGCCGACGGCTTTGTCTATGTCGCCGACCGCGAGAACCACCGCGTGCAGGTGTTCGACGGCAACGGCAAGTACGAGACGCAGTGGAACAATCTGCACCGCCCTTGTGCGCTATGCTGTTGCGGTGGGGCTAAGAGCCCGACCTTCGTCATCGGGGAACTCGGCCCTGGCCTGGCCGTCAACCGCAAGGTGCCCAATCTCGGCCCGCGGCTCTCGATCGTGGACGCCAAGGGCAACCGCATCGCGCGGCTCGGTGGCGAGGAAGGCCCGGGCGTTGCGAGCGGCAAGTTCCTGGCGCCGCACGGCATCGCACTGGATTCCAGGGGCGACATCTATGTCGGCGAGGTCGGCGTCACCGACTGGAAGACCAGCTTTCCGGACGAGGAGATGCCGGCCGTGGTGCGCGCGACGCGATGTTTGCAGAAGCTGGAGCGCGTGCGGGAGTAGCTGCCTCGGCACATCCACGTCGCGCTGTCAGGATGACGCTGCCTCAACGGCCTCGGACTTGGAAATCACAGCGTTTTGCGCGCTTTGCCACCCCCCGGCCGCATTGCTTGTGCCGGAATAAGTCGCTCAACGGGCTTCACAATCCCGTCACGCTGCATGTAGTATGTCAGTTACGTGCTGCTTCGCAGCGTACATTGGAGGCCAGGAGCGTTACTTGAACGCACATGTCTCGCAAGGCCATTGGCCGGTGTTGGTGCTGAATGCGGACTTCCGGCCGCTGAGTTACTACCCACTGTCTTTGTGGTCGTGGCAGGACGCGATCAAGGCGGTATTCCTCGACCGCGTCAACATCGTCGCGCATTACGATCAGGCGGTCCATAGCCCCACGCTGCAAATGCAGCTGCCGAGCGTCGTCTCGCTCAAATCCTTCGTCAAGCCGACCACCCACCCTGCCTTCACCCGATTTAACGTCTTCCTGCGCGATCGTTTCGCCTGCCAATATTGCGGCTCGCCCGAAGACCTCACCTTCGACCACATCATCCCGCGCAGCAAAGGCGGCCAGACCACCTGGGAGAACGTGGTCGCGGCGTGCTCCCCCTGCAATTTGCGCAAGGGCAATCTGACGCCGGTGCAGGCCAAGATGTTTCCACGCCAGCACGCCTTCGCGCCGACCGTGCACCAGCTCCACCGTAACGGCCGCCTGTTCCCGCCGAACTATCTGCACGACAGTTGGCTGGATTATCTCTACTGGGATACGGAGCTGGATCCGTAACGTCGGCGTGCAGGCCCTCGGCAATCCATCGTTGACTCGCGCCGCCCAACGCCGGGAGAGATCAGCGAGCTTCTATCTGCGCGCCTGCTCCAGATCGATCTGATAGACGGAAATCCGGTCGATCTCGAATGCGACGGTAGGCGGCGACTCCGCGTCGACCGGACCGACGCCGAGAAAGAATTTGGATCCGATCGCGAGATTGACGATCATGTACATGGGATCGTCGAAACCGATCGGCACCTTGATGTCGGACACCGGTCTGCGGTCGATGAAATAGACCAGGCGATCCTCCTCCCACAGCACACCGTAAGTGTGGAATGCGCTCGACGCGTCGCCGACCGCGAAGTCGAAGCCGCAGGACTGAATCTTCTGGGTCGAGGGAATCCGCCAATGCGTCGTCATCACGAGATCGCCCGGCTTTTCGCCGCGGCCTTCCAGCACGTCCACCTCCGGCGGCCAGCCACCGTCATCCGCCAGCATCCAGAACGCCGGCCACACTGCGTGCCCGACCGGCACCTTGGCGCGGATCTCGAAATAGCCGTGCTTCTGCGCGAACGTGCCCTGGGTCGTCAGTATCCCGGAGATGTACTCGTTGTCGAACAGCACCGGCTTCAACCCCGGCGGGGTACGGCTGGCGACGATCGACAGCACGCCGTCCTTGACCTTGAACGGATCGAGCCCGAGCGGCGCCGCGTTGCGCCCCGCATAGCGCGGATCGACATAGATCTGTTGCTCGCCATTGGCGCTGGTCTTGCGCTTGAAGTCGGAGCCGTCGCCGCCCCAGTAACGCGCCTCCGGCCAGGCCGCGCCGCCGGCGTAATGCGGCACCCAGCGTCCGTTTGCCAGCGGATGCTCGTCAAAATCCTCGTTGAAGGTCCGGCGTAGCGGCAAGAAGACCAGCGAGGCCGGATTGACCTTCTCCAGCCGACGGCACTCGATGGTGGAGGGATCGGTCGTGACCTGCAGCGACATGCTCATCGGGGCACCGTCGAGATCGTCCTGCGCGATGGCCGGCGCGGGCACAACGCAGAGACCGATCGCAGCCAGAGCGCCCCTCGTCCAACGCTCGATCATCACCGCACTTCGAAGACGCCAGAGGAAAGGCCAAGGTTAGCTTACTCATATCGGAACCGGCAAGAGCGGGCCGGCGACCGCGCGCCAATTCAGGAGCGCCGCTTGCACACGCGATCCAGATTTTCGTGCACTTAGAAAAATTGGGACGCCTAGGCAGCGCTCGGAAGGCGAGCGGCAGGCTCCTGCCGGGACGGAACTCGGGGCGCCGGCATCCGTTCAGAGTCGAGGCCGGATGTCGCGCGGGCGCCAGTTGTCCGCGACAGACATATCCGGTCCCGCCACAGCACGAGGGGAGAATAGTCATGGCCACAAGCGAGACGGATCACGTCTACAAGATCCTGGAACTGGTCGGATCGTCCGAGACGTCGATCGAGGATGCGATCAAGAACGCGGTCAGCCGGGCCGCAAAGACCGTTCGCGAGATGAAATGGTTCGAGGTGGTGCAAACGCGCGGCCATATCGAGAACGGTGCCGTGCGCCACTACCAGGTGACGCTGCGGGTCGGCTTCACGCTGGATGAGTGAGGCAGAAAGGCCCGGCGCGCGGGGTCAGCCTGGTTAGCTCGACGATAGCCCGTCAATTGTCGAGGATTGTTCCGACCGGAAGCGCACAATCCGCACGGAAGTTGCAACAGCCCGTTAAGGCCAAAGTGAGAGGTTTGCGCCGAAATGGAGCAAGCCTGATGACCACGGGCCGCGAACTCGGAAAGACGCGCCTTCCGCTCTGGGCAGCGGGTTTCGTCATCCTGACCTGCTTCGCCATCCTCGGCTTGAGCGCCTGGCGTGAATGGGAAACACGCAATGCCGATCTCAAGAACGCCGAGATCGACGTCGCCAATCTGGCGCATTCGCTGATCCAGCACGCGGACGACACCTTCGAACTCGTTGATACAATCCTCGTAGGCCTGGTCCACCGGCTCGAAATCGACGGGACGGGTCCGGACACGATCACCAAGCTTCAGGCCTATCTGCCGACACGAAAATCATCGGACCGGATCCGCGGCATCTTCGTTTATGACGCGAGCGGGCAGTGGCTTGCCACGACCGAGCGGCTCGACTTCTCCAAGCTCAACAACAGCGACCGCGAATATTTCCAGCGTCATCGGCACTCGCCGGAGATGGGCACGCTGATCGGACCGCCCGTGAAGAGTCGAGCCGGGGGCCAATGGGTCGTCACCGCGTCCCGCCGGATCAACGATGCCGACGGCGGCTTCGCCGGCGTTGCCCTGCTCACGATCGACGTCGGCTATTTCGTCAAGTTCTACGAGCGGTTCGACATCGGTACGAACGGCTCGGCATCGCTGCTCAACGATAGCGGCATCATGCTGGCGCGCAGCCGCGACGACAGTGGCGCCTTTGTCGGACGCGACCTGTCCAATGCGCCCTTGTTCAAGGGATGGGAAAGTCGCCCCGCCGCAGCAGTCTACTATTTCAAGTCGCCGCTCGATGGCGTCCAGCGGCTGAGCTATTACCAACGCAGCAGCCGCTATCCCCTAATGGTGCTGGCGAGCAAGTCGCGGGACGACGTGCTGGCGCCGTGGCGGCAAGCCGCGGCTGCGCGCACCACCTTCGTCCTCGGCCTTGTGCTGCTGATCGCGGTGATCGGCTTCTACCTGGTCCGTCAGCTCGTACAGCGGCAGCGCACGGCCCAGGCCCTCGTCGTCAACGAAGCAAACTTCCGCCTGTTGGCCGAGCAATCCAGCGACATGGTGACCCGGATCGGGCTGGACAACCGGCTGCTCTACGTTTCCCCCTCGTGCGTACGCATCACGGGCTGGTCCTCCGACGAGCTGCTATCCACCTCGGCCCTGGCCGGCATTCACGCCGACGACATGGAGCGGGTCGAGCAGGCTATCGCCGCGCTTAAGAATGGCGAGGCCGAGGAGACGCGGTTCGTCTATCGCCACCGTCATCGCGACAAGGGCGAGATTTGGGCGGAGGCGGCGTTGCACGTGACCCTGGCGTCGGACAGCGGTGAGATCGACGGCGTCGTCGCGGTGGTGCGCGACATCACCGAGCAGAAGGATCTTCAGGACAAGCTCGCCTCGCTTGCAACGACCGACGGCCTCACCGGACTCGTCAACCGGCGCGCGTTCGACGAGCGCCTCGCCGAGGAATGGGCCCGGGCCCGGCGCGATGGCACGCAGCTCTCGCTCCTGCTGATCGATGTCGATCATTTCAAGAAGTTCAACGACCAATACGGGCATCTGGCGGGCGACGGATGCCTGCGCGCGCTGGGCCGGATCCTATCAACCCACACCAAGCGCCAGGCCGACGTCGCGGCGCGCTACGGTGGCGAAGAATTCGCCGTGCTGTTGCCGAACACCGGTCCCGAGGGCTGCGCCGAGGTCGGCGAAGGGATTCGCAAGGCTCTGCACGATCTCGCCATGCCGCATGCGCAAAGTCCCCCCTCGCGCCTGGTGACCGCAAGCGTTGGCGGCGCGACGAGTCTGCCGTCCCAAACCACGGCGGACTGCAGCACGCTGGTCGGCGCCGCCGACCGCGCGCTCTACGCCGCCAAGGACAACGGCCGTGACCGGCTGGTGATGTCGGGACAGGTCGTTCCCTGGCCCGCCAGGAGCGCGTGACGGATCGACCGCTGGCCCGATTTGTTGCCTGCGCTCCAGCGCGGTATGGCTTGGATCACGGCCGGATGTTCGGCCAATCCGAGAGTGCTGCGGTGACCGGTCAAATCAAACTCGTCCTCTTCGACATGGACAATGTCCTCTGCGACTACGACACGGCAAAGCGTGTCGCATGGCTGGCGAAGGTTGCGGGGACCACGAGCGAATCCGTCCACAAGGCGATCTGGGACAGCGGCTTCGAGCTGCTCGGCGATTCCTGCACACTCGATGCCGCGGACTATTTGCGGGGTTTCGGCGACCGCATCGGCTATCCGCTGTCACTGGACGAGTGGATCGAGGCGCGACGCCGTTCAATGCAGGCCGATCGTGCCATGCTGGAGATTGTCGGCAGCTTGCGTCAAACCGTCGACATTGCCGTCCTGACCAACAACACGACGCTGGTCGCCGACCATATCGCAGCGCTGCTGCCGGAATTGCCACCGCTGTTCGGCTCGCGAATCTACGCCTCGGCCCGGTTCAAGACGGCGAAGCCGGACCCGCGCTGCTTCCGCCTCTGTCTGTCGGAGCTCGACGTCAAACCGGAGAACGTCCTGTTCGTCGACGATCTCATGGCCAATGTCGCCGGTGCGCGAGAGGCGGGCCTGTTCGCGCATCACCACACCTCGGTTGAGGCTTTCAGGCGGGCCCTGTCGGAGCACGGCCTGCTTCACGCATGAATGCGCGATCCGCTTTTCCCGGCGTCAGGCGAGATGGCACGCCACAAAGTGCCCGCCTGCTCCCTCCTTCAGCTCCGGTGCGCTTTCCGCGCAACGCGGCTGGGCGATAGGACAGCGGGTGTGGAAGTGGCAGCCCGACGGCGGCTTCATCGGGCTCGGAACGTCGCCCTTGAGGCGGATGCGCTCGCGCTTGAGCTTGGGATCGGGCACCGGCACCGCCGATAACAGCGCCCTCGTGTAGGGATGCTGCGGATTGCGGTAGAGGTCGCTGGCCTTGGCGAGCTCGACGATACGGCCAAGATACATCACCGCGACCCGGTCGGAGATGTGCTCGACCACCGACAAATCGTGCGCAACGAAGAGATAGGTGAGGTTCAGCTCCGCCTGGAGATCTTCCAGCAAGTTGATGACCTGCGCCTGGATCGAGACGTCGAGCGCAGACACCGGTTCGTCGCAGACGATCAGTTTCGGCTCGACCGCGAGCGCACGCGCGATCACGATGCGCTGGCGCTGACCGCCGGAGAATTCATGCGGATAGCGGCGCATGTGCTCGGCCTTGAGCCCGACCTTCACCAGCAGGCTCGCGACGCGATCCTCACGCTCCTTGGCGGATGAGCCGAGCTTATGGATGACGAGGGCTTCGCCGAGGATGGCGCCGACCGTCATGCGCGGATTGAGGGAGGCGAACGGGTCCTGGAACACAAGCTGCATGTTCCGCCGCATCGCGCGCAAATCGTTGCCGCCGAGCTGGCGGACATCCTGACCGTCGAACACGACCTCGCCGTCGGTCGGTTCGATCAGGCGCAGCACGCAGCGTCCCGTCGTCGACTTTCCGCAGCCGGATTCGCCGACGAGGCCGAGCGTCTCGCCGCGGTTGACCGAGAACGAGACCCCATCGACGGCATAAACGCTGCCGACCTGGCGCGACAACAGGCCGCCATGCACGGGAAAATATTTCTTCAGGCTGCTGACGCGGAGCAGGGGCTCGGTCATGCTGCGCCTCCCAACTGCGTATCTCCCAGATGACAGGCCATACGGTGGCCGGGCGCGATCTCGCGCAGCAGCGGCTCCCTCTCGGTGCAGACGCTCATGGCGTGGCGGCAGCGCGGAGCGAAGCGGCAGCCGACCGGCGGATTGATCAGGATCGGCACCGAGCCGCCGATCGCCTCCAGCCGCACCTTGTGCTCGCTGGCGAGATCGATGCGCGGGATCGAGCGGATCAGTCCCTGGGTATAGGGATGGCCGGGATTGCCAAAGAGGTCGTCGACGGGCGCCTCCTCCACCACCTTGCCGGCATACATCACGACGACGCGTTGCGCGGTCTCGGCGACGACGCCCATGGCATGGGTGATCAGCATCACCGCCATGCCGAAGCGTTCCTTCATGTCCTGGAGCAGGTCGAGGATCTGCGCCTGAATAGTGACGTCGAGGGCCGTGGTGGGCTCGTCGGCGATGATCAGTTTCGGCTTGCAGGCGAGAGCCATCGCGATCATCACACGCTGGCGCATGCCGCCGGAGAACTGATGCGGATAGTTGTGCACGCGGCCTTCGGCGTTGGGAATCTGCACCAGCTTGAGCATCTCGATGGTGCGATCGAGCGCCTGTTTCCTGGTGACATTCTCATGGCGGCGCAGGCTTTCGGCGATCTGCTCGCCGATGGTCAGCACCGGATTGAGCGAGGTCATCGGCTCCTGGAAGATGAAGCCGATCTCCTTGGCGCGGATCTCGTCGAGCTGACTGCTCGTCAGCGGCACGAGATCGCGGCCCTCGAAGATGATCTCGCCTGCCGCGATGCGGCCCGGCGGCATCGCGATCAGCTTCAGGATCGACATCGCGGTGACGGTCTTGCCGCAACCGGATTCGCCGACGACGCAGAGCGTCTCGCCGCGGTTGATGGAGATGTCGACACCGTCGACCGCCTGGAGGATGCCGTCGTCGGTGGAGAAGTGGGTTTTCAGTCCCTTGATCTCGAGCAGCGGCGCCATCAGATCACCCGCCGCGCATCGAGCGCGTCACGCAGGCCGTCGCCGATAAAATTGATGGCGACCACTGCGATGAAGATCGCGCCGCCCGGGAACAGCGCCCAGTGCGGGCCGATGTCGAGAAAGTCTTTCGCGTCATAAAGCAGCCGGCCCCAGGTCGGCGTATCCGGCGGGAAGCCGAGGCCGAGGAAGGACAGCGTCGATTCCGCGATGATGGCTGCGGCCACGTCGATGGTGCCGGCGATGATCACCGGACCGAGCGCATTGGGCAGGATATGGCGCACCACCTGCCGTACCGGGCTGGCTCCGAGAGCGCGCGCGGCTTCGACGAATTCCTTCTCGCGGATCGACAGGAACTGGGCGCGAACGAGGCGGGCGACCGGCATCCAGCGCAAGCCACCGATCACGAGCACGATCAGGATGAAAATGCCGCCCTCGGGGCCGAACGCTGCCTTCAGCCCGTCGCGGAAGAGATAGATCAGCAGCAGCAGCAGGGGCAATTGCGGCAGCGACAAAAAGAGATCGGTGAGCCACATCAGCCCATGGCCGAGCGCGCCGCGCGACATGCCGGCGAGCGCGCCGATCAGCACACCGACAAAGACCGAGACCAGCATCGCGGCGAGACCGACCGCGAGCGAGATGCGCCCGCCATAGATCATGCGGGCGAGGATATCCTGCCCGAGATCGTCGGTGCCAAAGGGATGGGCCAGCGACGGCCCCTGCATGCCCGCCACGATGTCGATGTCGTCGATCTTGACCCGCCAGATAAAGGGGCCGACCACCACCGCCAGGATCAGAACGAGGAGCAGGAACGCGCTGACCACGGCAAGCTTGTGGCGGCTATAGCGCCGCCACGTCTCGCGCCAGGGCGAGTAGACGCGCCGCTCAGCGGAGGGAGATGCGAGGGTCAAGCCAGCCATAAAGAACGTCCGCGATGAGATTGAACAGCACGACCAGGCACGCAAAGACGAAGGTGACGGCCATCACCACCGGCGTGTCGTTGGAAAGGATGGAGGAGATCAGCAGCGAGCCGATGCCGGGGATGCGGAAGATCTGCTCGGTGACGATGGCGCCGCCGAACACCGCCGGGATTTGCAACGCAATCAACGTGACGACCGGGATCATCGCGTTGCGCATCACATGCTTGATGATCACCCGCCTCTGGCCGATGCCCTTGGCGCGCGCGGTGGTGACGTAGTCGAGCCGGATCACGTCGAGCATCGCCGAGCGCACGAAACGCGTCATCGACGCAGCCTGGAACAGGCCGAGCACCGCCACCGGCATGATCGCCTGACGGATCATCTCCAGCACCCAGTGAATCCCCGTGCCCTTGATGTCGGTCGTGTAGACGAAAGGCAGCCAGTCCAGCGTGACCGAGAAGATCAGGATGAACAGGATGCCGGTGAAGAAGGTCGGCAGCGAGAAGCCGACAAAGGCGAGCGTGTTGGCGACCTGGTCGAACAGCGAATAAGGTTTCGTCGCGGCGTAGACCCCGACCGGGATCGCGATCAGGAGCGCAAGGATCTGCGCCGAGCCGATCACGTACAGCGTCGTTGGCAGTCGCTGGAGAATGAGCGTGTCCACGTTCATCCGGCTGACGAAGGAGAAACCCCAGTCGCCGTGCAGCATGGCGTTGAGCCAGTGCAGGTAACGAAGGTAGATCGGATCGTCGAGGCCGAACTTCGCCCGAAGCGCGAGAGCGACTTCGGGCGGCACGTTCGGATTGGTCGCTAGCTCGGAGAAGGGATCGCCCGGGGCGAGTGCGAGCACGACGAACAGCACGAGCGAAATTCCGAGCAGGCTCGGAATCGCGATCAGGAGGCGACGCAGGACATACTGGCTCATGAAGAAGGACCGCTCTAGGCGTGCGTGATCATTCTTCGCGGTACCAGTCGAACAAATTGTCGGTCTCGTTGGCCCAGCCGGAAACGACCGGGCGCAGATTGTTGGCGGCCGCCTCGACCTTCAGACGGTGCTGCACCGGGATGAAAACGATGTCGTGGTACATGAGATCATTGGCCTTGATGTAGAGCGCCGCGCGCTTGACCGGATCCATTTCGCCGTCGGCGGCCAGGATGGTCGCGTCGTACTCCTTGTTGACCCAGCGCGGGAAGTTGGTGCCCTGCCACTTGTTCTCCTTGGTGGCGACGAGGTTCGAAAGGTAACGACGCATGTGCTGCGACGGATCGGGCTGGCTCAGCGGGATCTGGAACATCTCCATGTCGGCGTAGAACTTGGAATAGGTGTCGGGATTGCCGACGTCGGAGGAGAAGAACACGGAGGCGACGACCGATTTCAGCTCGACGTCGATACCCGCCTTCTGGCAGGCCTGCTTGACGATGGCCTGCGTCTTCTGGCGCGGCCCGTTGATCGCGGTCTGGTAGAGGAGCTTCAGCTTCTTGCCGTCCTTCTCGCGGATGCCGTCGGCGCCCGGCTTCCAGCCGGCGTCGTCGAGGATCTTCGAGGCCTTCTCGACGCTGAACTCCCACGAGGTGTTCTTGGACACGAATTTTTCGGGCCCGTTGAGGAAGTTGGCGGTGGTGCGGCCGGCGCGGCCGTAGATGGCCTTCTTGACCGATTCGCGATCGATCAGCAGCGAGAGCGCCTTGCGCACCGCTGGATCAGAAAACAGCGGGTGCTTGGTCTTTATCGAGGAGCGTTCGCCATCGACCTCGGTGTTGGGATCGGTGAAGTTCAGCGCGATGAATTCGGTGTCGCCGCCGACGGCGTAGACGGTTTTTCCCTTGCCGCCCTTCTCCAGGCGCAGCAGCACGTCGTCCTCGACCTGAATGTTCCAGCCGAAATCATATTCGCCAGTCTGGATCACCGCGCGCGCGGCAGAGACGGCGTCGCCGCCGCCCTTCATCTCGATCGAATCGAAATAGGGGCGGTTGGCCATGTGATAATCGGGATTGATCACGCCGCGGACAAGATCGCCCGGCTTGAACTCGACGAACTTGTAGGGGCCGGTACCGACCGGCGAGAGGTTGGTCGGCGCCTCCCGCGACTTGGACCCCATATAGTCCTTGAACAGATGTTTCGGGATGATGGTATTGGGAGCCCCGACAAAAGCGTCGGCCCAGAACGGCGTCGGCTTGTTGAACAGGATGCGGACCGTGAGGTCGTCCACCTTCTCGACGGTGATGTCGCGGAGCGTCGCGATGGTCAGTGCGGAGGTCGCCGGATCCTTGGCATATTCCCAGTTGAAGACGACGTCGTCGGCCGTGAACGGCGTGCCGTCATGCCATTTGACGCCGGGCTTGAGTTTCCAGGTCACCGACTTGCCGTCGGCGGCGAGGCCACCGTTCTGGATCGAGGGAATTTCGGCGGCCAGGACCAGCTTCATGTTGCCGTCGGGATCCCAACAGGCGAGCGGCTCGTAGAACAGACGCGCGCCGTCCTGGTCCTTGGTGCCGGTGGCGAAATGCGGATTGAGCAGGGTCGGCCCCTGCCACCACAGCAGCTTGAGCGCGCCACCGCCGCCGCGCTTGGTCGGCTTGTAGGTCGAGGCGCCCTCGGCCATGGCGACGCCGCCAAGGGCGAGAATCTGGTTGGCCAAAGGCGCGGTGAGACCCACGGCGGCAAGACGCTGAATGAAGCCGCGGCGATCCATCCGCCCGTCCTTCACGTCACCGATCATCGAACGCAGTTGTTTATCCAGCATGGTTGTCCCCGTCTGGTTCCCGTATGGATGCAGGCGGTCGCGCGAGGCGACCACCGGGCTTGGCTGGCGGTAGATGGCACACCGAATGGGGTGCGCGTCAACTGCGACCGTGTGTATGCAAACGGTCTTCTGACTGTCTGTTGGGCAAAACCATATTCCGCAGCCCATCCGATCGGCAATCCAGCATCAAAACACGCTGAATTCCGCGCTGCACTGCAGAAAATTTGATCGCCGCATCAGACGAAGTATCGAGGCGAAATTCTACGCCACGGACATGTCGAGCGGCGGCGCGACGTGGTCTGGCAGCGGACAGACGTAAGGCGTCTTGGCTGTCCGCTTCTGGAGGTCAGCCGTGGCAGCCTTGATCAGCTCCGGGTCCGTCAGCGCCTTGATACCGATGCCGGCCATCGCCTTGGCGGCCTGCACCATGGCCTTGTGCGCATGCGCGCTCTTGCCCTGCGCGACCACCTGCCAGGTGTGGAAGGGCGTACCGATTGCAACCGTGGGTGCGTGGACCTGCACGGTCGGCACCACCCAGCTCACGTCGCCGACGTCGGTCGAGCCGACCAGCGGATTGCGCTTGGCATCCAGTGGCACCAGGAAGTCAGCCAGCGGCCGGTCGGTCGGCTCCATGCCGATCGCGTAATAGACCGACTCGATGTCCTTGTCGCTCAGCGTTGCGCGGATCTCCGTGGCAAAGCCCTTGTCTACGTCGTCGAAATGCGGCGGTCCGAGCTCTTCCATGACCCGATGCAGCGCCTGCTCCAGCGGCGTGTTCGGCAGGATGTTGGAGACCGCGGAGATGATCTTCATCTCGACCTTGGTCTCGGTCATCAGCGCCGCGCCGTCCGCGATCTTGCTCACGCGTCCGACCAGCTCGTTCATGCCGGGCAGATCACGGGCGCGGATCGAATAGCGCACGCGCGCATGCGCCTGCACCACGTTCGGGGCGATGCCGCCGGTGTCGAGCAGCGCGTAGTGCACGCGCGCGTCGCTCGGCATGTGCTCGCGCATATAGTTCACGCCGACATTCATCAGCTCCACGGCGTCGAGCGCGGAGCGGCCGAGATGCGGCGAGGCCGCCGCATGCGAGGTACGGCCGGTGAAGATGAAATCGGCGCGGGTGTTGGCGAGTGACGGCGTCACCGCGACTTCCCAGAAGCTGTGCGGATGCCAGGTGATGGCGATGTCGGCGTCTTCGAATGCACCGGAGCGCACCATGAAGGCTTTTGCCGCGCCGCCCTCCTCCGCGGGGCAGCCGTAATAGCGCACGCGGCCCGGCACCTTGTTCTCGGCAAGCCAGTCCTTCACCGCCGTCGCGGCGAGGAGAGCTGCGGAACCCAGCAGATTGTGACCGCAGCCATGGCCGTGGCCGCCAGTCTCGACCGGACGATGCTCCGCGACGCCGGCCTCCTGGCTCAGGCCCGGGAGCGCGTCATATTCCCCCATGAAGGCAATGACCGGTCCGCCCTCGCCCCATTCGCCCATCACCGCGGTCGGAATGCCCGCGACCTGCTCGGTGATGCGGAAACCCTGATGACGCAACTCGGCGAGATGCTCGGCGGCGGATCGCGCCTCGGTGTAGCAGACTTCGGGCATGCCCCAGACCTTGTCGCTGAGGTCGATGAAACGTGCCTTGATCGTGTCGATGCCACGCCAGATGTCGCTGCGGTTGTCCATGCTTCGGCCCCGTGATCCCTCGGTCAAACGAAGCGGCAATGGTTAGCAGCTTCATTGTACCGCGCCTAGCACCTCGCCGGACAGCAGCCATGCGGCCAATGCCGGAGGCCCGCTCGACCGACCGTGCATCAAGCCTTCCCGCGCCTTTCAAAGATTTCATCCGGTGCCTCGGGAATAGTTGGGGAACGAGGCTTTCAAGACGGCCTCCTCCGGCCTAAATTATCCGTGCTTCGCGCGTCGTTCCGCTAATCGGCGGAGCGATGCTCTCAGCCAGGAGAACTCCATGCCCGCCCTGACCGAATGGAGAGTGCCACCGGCCAATCAGCCGCGTGCGAGCGATTACGGTTTCGATCTCGACCGCGCGCTCGCCTCCGTCGTCGGCCTGCATGCCATCATCCCGCCGGACGCCTTCAGCGCCGAGACACTGGGGACTGAACGCGCCGGCAACGGCGTCGTGATCGACGACGGGCTGGTGCTCACCATCGGCTACCTCATCACCGAAGCAGAGTCGGTGTGGCTGCATGTCGGAGACGGGCGCGTAGTGGAGGGACATGTGCTCGGCTTCGATGCCGTCACCGGCTTTGGCCTGGTGCAGGCGCTCGGCCAGCTCGATGTCGCCCCCTTGCCGCTCGGGATCTCGGCCGAGACCCGGCTCGGCGACCGCGTCGTGGTCGGCGGCGCCGGCGGACGCACGCGTTCGGTCGCGAGCCAGATCGTGGCCAAGCAGGAATTCGCCGGCTACTGGGAATATCTGCTGGACGAGGCCATCTTCACCCATCCCGCGCACCCGAATTGGGGCGGCACGGCGCTCCTCAACGAGCGCGGCGAGCTGATCGGCATCGGCTCGCTGCAGCTCGAACGCGAGCGCGAGGCCAAGGCCGAGCACGTCAACATGATCGTGCCGATCGACCTGTTGAAACCGATCCTGGACGATCTGCGCAAATTCGGCCGCGTCAACAAGCCGGCACGGCCGTGGCTCGGACTGTTTTCGACCGAGATCGACAACCGCGTGGTTGTGATCGGGATCTCCGCCAATGGTCCCGCCGCCCGTGCCGAGCTCAAGACCGGCGACGTCATCCTCGCGGTCGACGGCGAGAAGGTCACGAGCCAAACCGGCTTCTACAAGAAGCTGTGGGGCCTCGGCGCTGCCGGCGTCGACGTGCCGCTGACGGTACATCATGAAGGCGTCACCTTCGACGTCACGGTGACCTCGACCGATCGCTACAAGCTCTTGAAGGCGCCGAAGCTGCACTGACGATCAGAACTGACGCAAGGAAGCGACGATGAGCGAGGCCGTCGTTGACGATATCGTGGCCGTGCTGCCGCCGCTGCTCAATGCGCTGGAGGCGCTCGCCTTTTTTCAGCGCAACCTGCACCCGCCGGCCTTCGGCTCCGTGATGAATGCGATTGGCGCTCCCGACGAGGCGTTGCAAACGGCGCGCGCGGCAATCCGAGAATGGCCGGAGGAGTTCACCGGACTGCGCGAGCGGCTCGATCGTGCCTGCGACGAGACGCTCGCCGCCTTTGCCGGCCTGCGCGAGGTCGAACGTGGCAATGGCGACCTCGTCGCGGTCTTCCGCGCACTACGTCATGTGCCGCGCGCGCAGGAGGCACTCTATCCGCTGGCCGTGCGGTTTCCGCCGGTCAGCAGTTTCTTCCTCAACGCCGCGAATCGCGAGAATGCCGACCTGTTGTCGCGGCTCGAAGCCGGCGCGGACGCGCACACCGGCATCATCCACGATCACAACGAGCCCGGCAGCCGCGGTGGCTTTTCGGTCTACGTGCCCGAATATTATACGCCCGATCGCGCCATGCCGCTGGTGATGGCGTTGCACGGCGGCAGCGGCAACGGCCGCGGTTTCCTGTGGAGCTGGCTGCGCGATGCCCGCAGTCTTGGTGCGATCCTGGTGGCGCCGACCGCGACCGGCCCAACCTGGGCGCTGATGGGTGACGATTCCGACACGCCCAACCTCATGCGCATTCTCGAAACCGTGCGCAGCCGCTGGACCATCGACGCCTCGCGCATGCTGCTCACCGGCATGAGCGACGGCGGCACCTTCTGCTATGTCACCGGCCTCGACGGCGCCTCGCCCTTCACGCATCTCGCGCCGGTGTCGGCGACCTTCCATCCGCTGAGGGTCGAAATGGCTGACGCTGCGCGTCTGCAGCGCCTGCCGATCTTCATCGCGCACGGCAAGCTCGACTGGATGTTTCCGGTGCAGACCGCGCGGCAGACGCAGGCGGCCCTCGCCGCCGCCGGCGCCGACGTCACCTATCGCGAGATCGACGACCTCAGCCACACCTATCCTCGCGAGATCAACGCGGAGCTGGTGCAGTGGCTGAATGGAGAATGAACAACCTCTCCTTCCCTGCGCCCTACTGCCGCGGAACAATCGATCCGGGCCGACGTTATCGCCCGTCATCGGAGGTTTCGCCATGCGGATGTTTCTTGGAATGATTTTGGGCGCGCTGCTGCTTGCCTGCGGCGTGTATGTCTATGACTCCATGCAGACGTCGTCGGTTGCTCATGGCGAGGTCGCGACGACCAATCGCACCATCGTAAACTGGGATGTCGCCAAAGCCGATTGGGACGCGCTGCGCGATCGCGCGCACAAGGACTGGGTCCGCATCTCCTCCAAGTAACGATGTGGTATCATGAATGAGGCGCCGTCGCGGGTCCGCGGCGGCGCCTTCGTATTGCGCGGTGAATATCGCTCGGCTCAGTTCATCTTGGCCTTGCGGGCGTCGGCGATGACCTGCTCGAACTCGTTCATGCTGAGCACGCCGGGCACGCGGTATTTGCCGACGATGAAGGACGGCGTGCCGCGGAAACCGAAGGCTTCGGCCTGCTCGTTGTTGCGCTTGAGCACGGCGTCGATGTCCTTGGCGTGATCGGCGAGATCGCGCTTCAACCGATCCATGTCGACGCCGGCCGCCGCGAGCAGTTCGTTGATGCGCGGCTCCGTCAGGCGCGAGCTGACGCCCATCATGGCGTCATGGGCCTGGTGGTATTTGTCCTGGAATTTCGCCGCCAGCGCGGTCCGCGCGGCCGTGACCGAAACCGGACCGAGAATCGGCCAGTCCTTCATCACCAGCCGGACCTTGCCGTCGTCCTGGATGACCTGACGCAACTCGGGCTCGAGCTTGCGGCAATAGGGGCAGTTATAGTCGGACCATTCGATGATGCTGATATTCCCGTCGGGATTGCCGGCCACGGGAACGTCGGGATCGCGCAGCACCTTGGCTTCGGTCAGCACCTCGTCTTCGTCGGTTGCCGCCCGCGCCGCGGTGATCCCACCGGCGACAAGGGCGCCCGCTCCAATCAGCGTCAGCGCCGCGCGCCGCGTCGGCACAAGGCTCTTATTCCTGAATCCAGCCATATCTCGTTCCATTTCGGTCCCATTTCCGTGGATACGGTCCGAGACTGGGAATTGTTACAGGTCATATAGAGTGTCGCGGCGCCGATGTCATCGCCACGCTATGCCGGTATCGGGGCCGGCGCTTGGGAAGCGGCAACGCGGGGCAGCATTGCCATCAGCGTGCCGGTCATCGTGGCGATCAACGTGACCTTGCCCTCGTGCTCGGCAAACGCCCTGGCCTCGCAAAAGGTCAGCGTGCGGCCGGGCTTGACCACCTCTGCCTTGAAGACGAAACGCTCGCCCCGTGCCGGCGCGAGCAGCGTAGTCTTGAACTCGACGGTGAGGATATCGGCCTCGCGCGGCATCAGGGTGAAGGCGGCGACACCACAGGCATTGTCGAGGCCTGCGGTAATGATGCCGGCGTGGACAAAGCCGTTCTGCTGTGTGAGGGCCGGCGAATGCAGCATGGCTAATTCAGCCTCGCCCGGCGCAAGGCGGACGATCACGATACCGAGCGTGTGCATCGCCGGCTGGCCGTCGAACATGGCGATGCCAGCCGCGCGATAGCCCGGGTTCTTCGGCTCATATGCAGCCATGGCTCAGGCCTCCGCCTTCTCGGCGAGGTGCCTCAAGGCCACCTCGCGGATGGCATCCGTGAACGGCACCGATTTGCGCTGGCTCCGGTCCATGTGCACGCCCGTGATCTCGCAGAACGCGGCGATCTCGCCGGTCTCGGCATTGGTCATGTCGTGCCGGAAGCGGATCGATTTGTCGCGGATCTCAAGCAGATGGCTGCGGATCTCGACGATGTCGCCGGCGCGCAGCTCGCGCTTATAGGTGATGTTCTGCTGCACGGCGGCCATGCCGCGGCCGGAGCCGCGCAGATAACTCGGCGTCAGCCCGAGGCGAGCGAACAGATTCCAGTTGGCCTCGTCGAATTTGCCGACATACCACATGATGTTCATATGGCCGACGTGATCGCACTGCCATGGATAGACCGTGCCGCGATAGGTCGCCTCCTGCTCCATCGCAATTCTCCCTGGCCTTTTCTGCCTTTGATTGTCGATACGGTAGCGTATCAACCTCCTCCCGCGTTAGCAATACGGCACCGTATCAAGAATCGGCGAGGCTGCCTGCATGAGTGACGGCAAAGGCGATGTCTGGGTCGAGGCAGGGCTCACCGAGCTCGCCCGATCGGGAGTCGAGGGGGTTCGGGTCGAGGTGCTCGCCAAGAATCTGGGCGTCACCAAGGGCGGCTTCTACCGCCGCTTCGCCGACCGTGCCGCACTGCTCGGTGCCATGCTGGAACGCTGGCGCGAGGGGCGCTCAACGGCGATCGCGCAGCAAACGAGTCTCGATGGCCAAGAGCCCCGTGAACGGCTGCGGGCGGTGATCCAGCTCTATTCGGAGCGGCTCAATCCGGACGGGATGGCAATCGAGCTTGCGATCCGGCAATGGGCTCGCTCGGACGAGGGCGCCGCGGCAGCGGTGGCGAACGTGGACGCCGCGCGGCTGAAGCACGTCGCCGAACTCTATCGCGCGACCGGCCTCGATACCGAGGCAGCCGAAGCGCAGGCCTTCCTGTTCTACTGCTTCATCTTCGGCCAGAGCCTGCTGTTCGTCGAGCGCGGCCCGCGCAAGCGATCGCAGCTCGTGGCAAAATCGGCCGAGAAGCTCCTGGATTAAAGCAAGAGGCCGGAGCTTGGCTCCGGCCTCTGCGTCGTCTTGAAGCGTCAGGCGGCGCCCTTCAGCTTCTTGTTGCATTCGCTGTAATAGCCGCCGCCCTTCTCGATCCACTTCATGCCGCCATTGCCGTTGGTGGCCTTGTTGGCGTTGTACTGGTCGACGCAGGTGTGCAGGCGCCCCTTGCCGGGGGTCTCCTTGGCGTATTTCGGATCGACCGCGTTCGGATAGATCGCGGGGCCGGCCGGCAGGGTCGGGGCAGCAGCCGGGGCGGCCTCCTTCTTCGCCTGCTTCGGCTCGGCGGGAGCGGCGGGCGCAGCAGGAGCGGCCGCGGTCGGCGCAGCCGCTGGCGTCGCGTCCGCGCCGCACTGGGCCTTGCGGAAGTCATTCCACTTCGTGGTGCCGAGCGACCCGTCCTTCTTGGCGGCCTGGTATTTCGCGCTGCACTCCTGCGAGGTCAGCGCCTGCGCCGGCGCACTTGCCACCAGCGCGGCAAAGCCCGACAGCGCAACTGCACATAGCAACTTTGATTGAATGGTCATCCTTGGTCTCCTCCTTGATCTTCCCCCGAGGGAAGTGAACCGAGGATTGCTATCCTAGCGTGCCGCCCGCCCGCGACAAGGAAGCGATGGCTGCTGCCGCCAAAATATAGTGATCCTCCACGTTCCAATTATTCATGTCGCGTTCAGCAACGCCAGCCGACTTTCGCGCCCTTCGCAATTCCCGCAAGAAGAGTGCAGCACCATGACCCTCACATCTCGCCTCGCCGTCGTCGCTCTCGCCTCCCTGCTCGCCACCGGCACCGCCTTCGCGCAGACCGCCGCGCCGGCAGCAAAGACCGACACCAAAACCACAACCGCCGCCCCCATGGACAAGAAGGCACCGAAGGAGCACTCGGCCGAGTCGCTCGAATGCTCCAAGCAGGCCGACGCCAAGGGCCTGCACGGCAAGGAGCGCAAGAAATTCCGCTCCGAATGCATCAAGACCGCCAAGGCCGGCATGGCCGCGCCGGCTGCGGAGAAGAAGTAAATCCTTCCCCCCTGCTCGCGGCTTCGGCGAGAGGCGCGCGCATTGCGGTATGACGTGGCCGCAATTGTGCGCCTCTTGTTGATTTGCGATAAGGTGGTGTGAAGCAAATCACCGCCTCCCTGCCGTTCGAATGGCCGAGCCGTGCCAAGATGTTGAGCACGGTGGAAACGCTCGTCATTGGCACCGCCGGGGGCCTCGTGTTTCTGCTCGCGGGCCTTCCGGGGGGATTGATCTCGGGCTCCATGATCGCGGTAGGGATCGCCGCGATCGCCGGTCGCCAGCTGACGCTGCCGCCGATCCTGACCCAGACGGTGCTGGTGCTGCTCGGCATTTCGTTAGGATCAGTCGTCTCTCGCCACCTGCTTCAACAGGTCAGTGCCTATCCGCTCACCATCGGGCTGCTCGCGCTCGCGACCTTCTGCTCGACCTTCGGCTCCAGTTATTATCTCCAGCGCATTCACGGCTGGGACCGCACCTCGGCCTTCCTCGCCGGCAGCCCCGGCGCGCTGTCGCAGATCACGATTTTGGCGGTCGAGCGCGGCGCCGACCTGCCGGGCATCGCGGTGGTGCAGACCATGCGCGTCATCATCCTCACCGCGGCCCTGCCGATGGTGCTGGCGTTCGCCGGCGTCGCGCCCTCCGTCGCGCCATCGCTGACGACGACGATCGCCTCGCCGCTCGACCTCGTCGAGCTGGTCGCGGCCTCGCTGGCCGCGGCACTCCTCCTGCGGCTGATCAGGTTTCCGGCGAGCTGGATGTTCGGTGCGATGATCGGCTCAAGCGTGCTGCATGGCGCCGGTTGGGTCGAGGGCGGCCTGCCGGACTGGGTACGCGGCGTGGCGCTGGTCGGCATCGGCGCCCTGATCGGCAGCCGCTTCGCGCGGATGAGGATCAAGACGCTCGCCGGCCACATCAACGCGGCACTGGGCTCGTTTGCCATCGCCATCGCCGTTTCCGCGATCTTCGTCGGCATCGTGGCGCTCACCACGCAGGTGAAATTCTCCGACGTCGTGGTCGCCTACGCACCGGGCGCGATGGACGCCATGCTGGCGCTGGCCCTGACGCTGCACATCGATCCGATCTTCGTCGGCGCACATCACCTCTCGCGCTTCGTCTTCGTGACGATCGCGACGCCGGGCATTGTGCACCTGTTCGGCCGGACGCAGGACGATGTGGATGATTGAGCCTCAGCGCTTCACCGTCGCAACGAATCCCCACGCGGCGATCGCAGCCATCAAGAGCGAGATCAGCACGTTGTAGCCGGCAAGCGAGAGGCCGAGGAAGCGCCACTGCACCTCGTCGCAGCGGACCACCTTCACGGTGTCGAGCCGCGACAGCAGGTCGGTGGCGCTGCCGAGATTGACGACGGGACCGGAGCAGTCGGTCGGTCCCTTCCAAAAGCCCCATTCGACGCCGGAATGATAGGTGCCGAGCCCGGCATTGGCGATGCTCGCGAGCGCAAGGATCGCCAGGCCCGCGAGCAGCAGCGGTCTCGGCGCACCGCCCCGCGCCGCGAGTGCGATGAGCAGGCCGAGCGGGATCACGAGGTAATAGGCGTAGCGCTGCTCCAGGCAGAGCGGACAGGGCACAATCCCGAGCACCAGCTGGAAGAACCAGGCGCCCGCGATGGTCGCGGCTGCCGTCAGCGCGACCGCGAGCGAAGCGGCCAGCGCAGGGGTCGTGGCCGCCGGTTTGAACGCAGGTATTGCGGCACTCTGGGTTGTCACGGCAGCCTCCTTTCGATGGGTCGCTTTCCAAGGCTGTAACCCCGGCTCATGCGGCTGTCGAGAACGGCCCGGATCACTTTGGCGCGGGTTGACCCCGCTTGGTCCATGGCTATAGTCCGCCGGCTTCGCGACGCCCGCCTAGGGCCGACCGAGGGCCCCTGTGGCGGAACTGGTAGACGCGCTCGACTCAAAATCGAGTTCCGCAAGGAGTGCTGGTTCGATTCCGGCCAGGGGCACCAACTAGGCTGTTCAAGCCCGTTCTAAATCGTCCGCAACCATCCGCAGTACTCCAAACCTGGCGTTGCTCGGTACGCGTCAGGCCCGACTTCCGGCTCGATCTTCAGATGGCCGAGATGTCCAGCTTCGAGCCATCGGTCAGACGCGACAGCCGGAACGGTGCGGGATCGACGCAAGGAGTGTCGTTGACGAGAAGCTGTGCGGCCAGATAGCCAAGGCCCGGGCCCAAACCGAAGCCGTGACCCGAGCAGCCCGCTGCGAGGACGAGGCCTTCCACCCGGTCCACCTTCGACACGACAGGCACTGCATCCGGCGTGCAATCGACGAAGCCGCCCCAAGCGCTACCGAGCTTTATTTCGCCGAGTTGGGGGAAGGTTTTCCGGACACTCGCCACCACTTGGCTCACCAGCCATTTCAAGGGCGGAGGATCCAGCACGCGATTCTGTTCGAAGATCCGATCGTCGTTGGTCAGCAGCGCCGTCATTGAATCCGGCCCCGAAACGAACGATTGGCCGACGCCAATCCTGACGTTCTTCAGGCGACGCAAGAACTGCGGCATGAATTCCCGGCTGTACCGGATAGCCTGGGGCGTGATTTCGAGGTTCGCCTTGCCGCTGATCGCAAGCGTATAGCTGCCGTCCAGTCGACGCGTGATCGTGCAGTAGGGTGTGGAGACCGCCTCGCCTATGTTGATTGTCGGGGTGGAACGCAGCGCGGTCTGACGGATGCTCGCTTGGGGAAAACTGATCCCGAGCGGCCGAAGGAAGCGCGAGGACCAGGCGCCGGCGGCGCAAAGCACCGCGCTGGTTCTGATATAGCCCTTCTCCGTGTGCACGCCTGCAATCTTGCCATTGGCCAAGTCGAGCGCCCGCGCGGCGCATCCCTGGTGGATCGTGGCGCCCAGAATTCTGGCCCCTTCGGCGATAGCCGGCGCGGCGAGCGCAGGTTCGGCCTTGCCGTCCCGAGCCGAATAGGTCCCGCCGACCCATTTGTCGCGCGCTTCGGGGACGCGCTCGGCCACCTCCGCCCGGCTCAGCACGCGGGTGTCGACGTCGTACTCCCTGGCGACCTCGCGCCACCTTTCCCAGCCGGCGAGCACAGCCTCGTCGTGGGTCGCATAGACGAGTCCGCAGCGCCGAAATCCGAGGTCCCGATTGATATCGCGCGTGAGCTCGTCCCACAGCCGCATAGAGATCACCGAGAGTGGCAGTTCGCGGCGATCGCGGTTCTGCTGCCGGCACCAACCCCAGTTTCGGCTCGATTGTTCACAGGCGACGTGACCCTTCTCGAGGAGCGCCACAGAGAGGCCGCGCTTCGCCAGGTAATAGGCGGCCGTAGCGCCGAGGATACCGCCGCCGACTATGACGACATCGGCCTCGGCCGGGAGACGCTCATCGCTGTGAATGCGCTCGACATGGGGCGACATGTTCCAACGAACCTCGGCTGCCAAGAACGCGGAAGCAAAATTCCGATCAACCCTTCATCGCATCAGGCGCCCGATAGAATGTGCTGAAATCATCTAGGACTTCGCAAGATGTTCGGGTTTTTGAGCGCTTGAGCGATACGAGCTGCTCAAGCGCGATCGTCCCAGTTCGGCGCAACGGCGGCGCGACCTGCTTGTCCACGGAGACTGGACCGCTTTTCGATGCCCCAGAAAAATGGACCCAGACCGTCGCGATTGGCTCGGCGACACCGGGACGAGTGATGTCCTGAACCACGAGCGTCGAGAAGGCACCAGCGCGGCGGCAAAGCCCATTTCGGCGCCCGAAGTCATCTTCCGCACTGTCTCGATCGTCTTCCATACGCCGACATAGCCGGGTTTCATCACAAAGCTGTCGCCGGCGCGGAAAATGCGAGGCTCCTTGCCTTCCTCGGTCAGCTCCACCACGCCGGAAAGGATGTGGCAGTACTCAAAGGTCTCGCCCTTGATCGAGCGGTTCTCGCCAGGCGTGGCTTCCCAGACTCCGGTCTTCACCGAGTCGGCGCGGGAGGAGTCCTGCTCCCAGGTCCTGAGGTCATCGAGGCCGGACCGGCGAAGGCCGGTCGACGGCGTCAAGCGTTTGCTCCGATCGCAGGCAGACGGTCTAGCCTTCGAGGTCGTGAGCGGTGCCGGCATCCATGGATGTGCCGGGTTCGAGCAGCACGACCTCGCAGACGTCGTCCAGCGCGACAGGGCAATGCTCTACCCCATGCGGGACCACGATGAACTCGCCTTGCTCGATGATCTCGTCCCGATCACGAAACTTCATCAGCAGGCGGCCTTTGTGCACCAGGAAGAGTTCGTCACCGCTCCTGTGAAAGCGCCAGGCGAACTCGCCCGCGAACTTGGCGAGCTTGATCTGCATGTCGTTAATCTGACCCGCGATCTTCGGAGACCAAGTCTCCTTGAGCTGCCCGAACGAGCTGGCCAGGTTCTTCTTGTGGAGCGGCGAGAGATGCCGGTTCAGAGCGGCCACGTCACGGATGATGGCCCCAAGCTGGCGAGCGACGTCCTTGTCGTCGGCCGGATACTTGCCGTCCAACGCGGCCGTGCCGATAGTGAAGCCGGCGGCTCCTGCGTCCTTCAGGATGGCGATCCGCTCAGGCGTATCAATCGAGCCGGCCACATAGACGGGCTTGGGCACCGCCGCGCACACCGCCTTGATGAGGGCCGGGACGTCTTCCTTGGAGCGATAGGCGAGCAGGTCGAGGCCATACACGCCCTCCCGCACGGCGAGCGCCTGGGCGCTCTCAACGATCTCCTCGATGCTCCCTTCGAGCACGCTCGGATGACCGGTGATGCGACCCGGGAAGGGGCAGTATTGAATGCCGGTGCCAGCAAGGATCGGCAACACGTCGTCAACATGTGTGCCGCCGAGCAAGACGTTGACGCCGATTTCAACCGCCGCTTTCGCCGAAACGATCTCACTTTGCCGGTCGAGTGAGACGACTTCGAGATAGGAGGTGGCGCCGTCTGCCTTGATGACCCGGTTGAGAACTTTGAGTCGATCAATCGGCAGGCCGATGTCCTTGAAACCGATGTGGCGAACGCCAAGCCTCAGGGCGGTCTTGAGTTGTTCAGAGGCGTCCCCGACGGTGCGATCGTTGCGCGTGAGCATGAAGATAAAGCGAAGGCCCATTAGACTACCCCTTCTTTGGTCTTAATTTGCGCGGCGACGAGCCTTCGCGCGTAAGCCAGCGCGGTCTCGAGACTGCCGGTGTCGGCGATGCCTCGACCCGCAATGTCGAATGCCGTGCCGTGATCAGGGCTTGTACGGACGAACGGCAGGCCGAGCGTGATGTTCACACCCTTTTCGAGGCCGAGATATTTCACCGGAATTAGGCCCTGATCGTGATATTGGGCCACGACCACATCGAAGCGGCCCTTGCGGGCCTGCATGTAGACAGTGTCCCCGGGCCAGGGGCCACTGGCGTCGATGCCCTCGGCGCGGGCCGCTTCGATCGCAGGCCGGATGATCTGGATTTCTTCGTCGCCGAAGAGACCACCTTCGCCGGCATGGGGGTTGAGCCCTGCCACTGCAATGCGCGGCGCCGCGATCCCGAGGGCCTTGCCGCCCTCATTTGCGAGCCGGATCGCCGACATCTGGGCATCGAAATCCGCTTGGTCGATGGCTTTGCGCAGCGACATGTGGATGGTGACGAGAACCGTGCGGATATCATCGTTGGCCAGCATCATCGCAACGCGCTCCGCACCACCATAGTCGGCGAGGATTTCGGTGTGCCCGGGATAGCGAATGCCCGCGCTTGCCATCGCTTCCTTGTTGATCGGTGCGGTGACGATGCCGCTGACCTTGCCGGCCTTGGCTGCCGCGACGGCGGCGACGATGGCATCGAAGGAAGCTTGGCCGGACATGGCGCTGACGCTCCCGAGCGGAGGCGGCGCGATGATTTGCGTCGCCTCGACGACTTCGATGGACCGCGGCTCAGAGCGCGCCTCTTCAGGTCGGGCGATACGCCTGACCGTCAGCTCGAGACCCAGACGATGGACGATATTCTCCATCACGACGTAGCTGCCGAATACGACCGTGCCTTCGCCGGCTTTGGCCAATGTCTTCGCCACGATCTCCGGGCCGATGCCGGAGGCATCGCCCATTGTGACGGCGAGGGGAGCGGATTGGGTCATGATACAACCAGTTCTGATACCGAGGTGCCAAGGCGGAGCCGCGTGATCGCACGACGCAGCGTATCGTCGTCGCCAAAGCCGCCTGCCTTCATGGCGATCAGCAGCTCTCGTCCATCTCCGAGGGACGTGCGGCCAAGCGGAAAGCCTGGCTCGAGCTCTTGCAGGATCTCGAACTCATAAATGTCCAGGCCGTCCAGAATCGCCTCCATGGTGTCCCCGCCTGTGGCGATCACCATATCGAAACGCTCGTCGGCCAGCCGTCGAGCCGCATTTTGAGCAATGTCGCGCAGGACGGATCCGGGATCATTCATCCGTTCGATCGGAGCCTGCAGCAGAGCGATTCCAGGCTCCATTGCGATGCAGTCGGCCTGACGATGGCTGCGCGGATTGGCGCTGCCGATCGCAACAAGAATGTCCCCACTAACCGCGGCGGTCACGTCCGACGCAACCGCAAGCGGCGCAAGACGCTTCGCCAGGGCAAGGGCCATGCCCGGAGAGCCCACCCATAGGATCGACTCCGGATCCGGCAGGGCCGCAACTTGTTTGTCGAGATCGGCCTGTGTTGCAGCATCAAGGATGACGACGCTTCCGATGGAGGCCGGAACGAGCTCAGCCAGCCGAGAATGTCGCGCCGGATGGACGGGGTCGCGACCGTATTCGGTCTCCGTTACAGGAATGCCGTCCACAAGCTGAACGCCGTCGACGGTTGTACGCCCAGCGCCAGGGAACGCAGGTGCAAAGACCAGCATCTTGCGGCCGCTTACGGTGAAGGCCGCTTCCATCTCGGCCGTCACGTGCCCGCGAAGAGTCGAGTCGACGGTCTTGTAGAGGACAACCCGCGAAGCGAGCTGCTCGGCAAGTTCTGACTGCCGCCGCGCCGCTTGCGAAACCGGCACTGATCTAGATCCGCTATCAACGGCGACAATCGTGGCCTCCTGGTGCGGCAGCCGGCGTCGGCCGACAACGGCTCGCAAACCGCGCTCGACAAACGGACCGGCCCCATCGGCGGCGCTGGTCAGGTCGTCGGCTAGGATACCGATTGTGTATTCGCCATTGGTTCGCATGGATCAATTATGCTAAGCAAATTCAACATAAAAAGCGATATTTTTTGCGCTACATTGGTGATATGAGATCACCAATGAGGCGATCAGAAATACCTTCATTGGACGACTTGCGTGCGTTCGAGACCGCTGCGCGGCTGGGGTCGGTTCGGCTTGCCGCGAACAGCCTTGCCTTGACCCATGGGGCTGTGAGTCGCCGTATCACCAAACTGTCGGAAGACCTTGGCTTCAAACTCTTCGAAAAAAGCGGACGTGGCTTGAGTCTCACTGCCTCTGGAGAAGTGCTCAACCTCACACTCGGCCGTTTCTTCACCGAGCTGGCGACAACCGTTGAGAGCTTGCGTGCTGCCAACGCACAGCAGAACTCCCTCGTTCTCTCATGCGAGCCTTCAGTCGCTATGCGCTGGCTTATTCCACGGCTTGCAAGCTTTCAGGCCGTCCATCCCGACATCGCTCTACATCTGTCAGTCGCCGGCGGCCCCGTCGAGTTTCGCCGCGATCGGATCGATCTGGCTATACGTCGGCTCGACTTTGCGCTCCCAGAGGCGTGGCACGTCCGGCGCCTTTTTCCTGAAAGGGTAGGACCGGTCATGAGCCCTCAGCTCGCAGCGGTGTTTGCCTCAGGAAACTACATCGCCCTAGGTTCGAAGACTCGGGCGGACGCTTGGTCGCGATGGCTTTCCACCCACCCGTCGGTGCGGCGCCCCGCGGAGATACGCTTCTACGATCACCACTTCCTCATCGTCGAAGCAGCATTGGCGGGATTGGGCGTTGCCCTCAGCCCGCGGGTCCTTGCAACGGACGACGTAGATAGAGGGCGGCTCATCGCACCTGCCGGTTTCGATCCGGACGAAAGCCACTATGGCCTCATCTGGGCGGGAGAAACTGAACTGTCTGGGAAAGCGAACTATCTTGCTTCATGGCTGCAGGAACAGTGCAATCTGATCTAATGATTCAACTTCGCGCTCCTCAAGGGCTCGGCGCTATCAGGCGTTGAACCCGACTTGAGTGTCAATCGGCGTTCAAATTTGACCCCGTATCGGCGTCCAATTTTGACCCCTTCGAGCGGCGGGTTTTGGCGGTAGCGCTCGCACCGTCGGAGCTGGTC